>JAURVK010000074.1 GCA_030655535.1 Methylobacter sp.
GGAGCAGCGTAGCGGTGTGCCGAGAGGAGATAAAGGTGCCGAATTTAGAAGTGCGACGGGCATAATCGAATCATGAAAACAATAAAGTGTAGAGGTTGCAGATTATGGATAAGATCGACATGACGAAAACTGAAGAGCGAAGAGGTTTTTTTCGCATTGATGATGAGGTTAATCTGTTTTATAAAAAAATAGATCAGAAACAGGCGACCGAACCGCATCATGTTTCCGACAATGTTTTGAATAGCTGTTCATTGTCCACCGCTCTTGAAATAGTGTCGCAGGATTCGGCAATACTGTTGCGCAGGCTGGAAAAAATCCTGCCGGATGTGGCTGATTACTTAAGGCTAATTGACACTAAAATCGATCTTATTGCCCAAGCCATGATGATGCAGGGCCATCAATTTAAGGAGAATGACACCCGTAACGTTAATATCAGTGCATCCGGCATGGCTTTTAATTGTGAAGAAATGCTTAAAGAAGGCGATTATCTGGAAATCAAGATGCTGCTGGTATCCAGTATGGCGGTCATTGTCACTTACGCCAAAGTTGTTTTTTGCAAAAGCAGTCAAACTACCGATAGTCAGTTTCCTTATTTTGTTGGCGTTGATTTTACCAATATGAAGGATGAGGAACGGGAATTGCTGATTCAGTATGTGGTCAAAAAGCAATTGCAACAGATCAGGGACAAGCAACAGATTACTAATAAATCTTAAGCGGGTTGTGAATATTTCAGATAAGCAAAAAAAAATTCTTACTTTATTGGCTGACGGAGAGTTTCATTCCGGCACTGAGTTGGCTATTGCCTTGGGTATCAGTCGTTCGGCTGTCTGGAAGCAGCTGAATGGCTTGGCTGAATTGGGTTTGCAGCACTCGGCAGTCAGCGGCAAAGGTTACCGGCTGGAAAAATCGCTGGAGTTGTTGTTAGCATCAAAAATCAATGAAGTCATCAGCGACCAAGCTGGCGCATTAATTTCATCGCTGGAAATTCATGATCGGATCGACTCGACCAACCGTTATTTGGTCGAACTCTCTCAAAATAACGGCCTGTCAGGTTCTGTTTGTTTTGCCGAGTATCAAACAGCCGGTAAAGGCAGGCGAGGGCGGCAATGGGTTTCGCCTTACGGCTGCAATATTTACCTGTCGATATTGTGGCGTTTTCAGCAGGGGCCTGCCGCCATTTCAGGCTTAAGTCTCGCTATCGGCGTGGCGGTCATCAGGGCGTTAAAGCAGCATCAAGTCAATGATGTCGGTCTTAAATGGCCAAATGATATTTACAACAAGGGTAAAAAACTGGGCGGTATCCTGGTTGAAGTATCGGGTGAGACTGACGGCCCGTGCAGCGCAGTTATCGGTCTGGGACTGAATTTGTTTTTACCGGAAGCCGAAGCTCAAAGTATTACCCAAGCCTGGACCGATTTAACTAAAATCACAGGGCAAAATCGGCTGTTCAGAAATAAATTGGCCGGTACTTTGTTAAATTATCTGTTGCCGGTTATTGCCGAGTATGAAAGTGTCGGTATTAAAACGTATGTTGATGAATGGCGCGATTATGATTGCCTGTCCGGCCAATCTGCGACCTTGTTTATCGGTCAGCAACAAATTGAGGGTATCGTACGAGGAATCGACGATAGCGGCATGTTATTGATTGAGCGTCCGGATGGGCGTGTGCAGACCTTTGCTTCAGGAGAAATCAGTTTTAACGGTCCGGCGTCGCCATGAATTTGCTGATTGATATGGGCAATACCCGGTTAAAGTGGGCGGTTACGACCGGCGGTCAAATCATGACCGGCTCACCTTTGGTTAATACCCGGATTAATCGGGATGAGCTTATTAAGCTCTGGCAAGGCCGCTATCGCCCCAGGCGGGTTGTCGTGTCTTGCGTGAGCGCAAATCAGTTACTCGAACTGGTGCAGTCGGTAGCGCGTGAGCTTTGGCTTGATGTGGATATTATCTTAGTTAAACCTCAAGCCCAGGCGTTTGGTGTGATTAACGCTTATCAACAACCGGAAAAGCTGGGCGTTGACCGCTGGTTAGCGTTAATTGCGGTTTGGCAACAATATCACCGTCCGGCCTGTATCGTCGATTGCGGAACGGCGATTACCGTGGATTTAATCGATGCCGATGGCAGGCATCAAGGCGGCCTGATTAGTCCCGGTTTGACGCTGATGAAAAAATCCCTGGGGCTAGGAACGGAGGCGCTGCCCTTTAGCGAAACCAATCATGCAGTCGGTCTGGCCGATTATACCGAGGCCGCAATCTACAGCGGCACCTTAATGGCAGCCATCGGCTTGATCAAGCAAGTGCTGGCAACACAAGCGGACGATACGCAATTGATTTTAACCGGCGGCGATGCCGAACTTATCGCCGGACAGCTTCATCTGCCCTGTAGTGTTGACCCGGATTTGGTGCTGCGGGGATTGTTGTGCGTTTTGGAAGGGCACACATGAAGATTTTGTTCCTTCTGGGAGCGCTTCACTGCCATTAAGTTAAGGATTGAATATTATTGTGGGCGCGAATTTATTCGCGCTTTTTAACGCCTGTTGCGCGAATAAATTCGCGCCCACGGCATTCACCCTAATTATTCTTATCGTGCTAAACATCATCTGGATTTCCTTTTTCCTTGCCGCTTTTTGCACGGCGTTGTTCAAACTGGTTTTCTTGGGCGATCAACAGGTTTTTGCGCAAATCATGGCAGCCATGTTTGCGTTATCGAAATCGGCTTTTGAAATAGCCTTAGGTCTGACCGGCGTACTGTCCTTATGGCTGGGCATCATGCGTATCGGCGAAAAAAGCGGTTTTATCCATTTATTAACCCAAGGACTCACGCCGTTATTCAGCCGGTTAATGCCCGATGTGCCCAAAGGCCATCCGGCTTTGGGCGCCATCGTGATGAACATTTCCGCCAATGCGCTGGGCCTGGACAATGCGGCAACGCCGTTGGGCATCAAAGCGATGCAGGAATTGCAATCCCTTAACCCCCATCCCGAAACCGCCAGCAACGCGCAAATCCTGTTTCTGGTGCTCAACACCTCCAGCGTGACGCTGTTTCCGGTCACGATATTCACCTACCGCGCCCAACTGGGGGCTGCCAACCCTACCGACGTGTTCATCCCGATATTGATTGCCACGTATATGTCCACGCTGGCTGGTTTGCTTGCGGTCGCTTTCGTGCAAAGAATCAACTTGCTGGATAAGGTTGTCTTGGTCTATCTGGGCGGATTCACGTTGATAGTCGGCGGTATACTGGCGTATTTTTCCAGTCTGCCGCAACAGCAGATGCTTGAGCAATCCGCCTTGATCAGCAATTTCATCCTGTTTTCCTTGGTCATCACCTTTATTCTCGGCGCGATCAACAAGGGGATTAACGCTTACGACGCGTTCATTGAAGGCGCCAAGGAAGGTTTTCATACCGCAACCACCATCATCCCTTACCTGGTCGCGATGCTGGTTGCGATCGGCGTATTCAGGGCCAGCGGCGCGCTGGAAATACTGGCCGATCTGGCACGTTATGCGGTGCAGTCTTTCATGCTCGACGACCGCTTTGTCGATGCGCTGCCCACCGCTTTGATCAAACCGTTCAGCGGCAGCGGAGCCAGGGCGATGATGATCGACACCATGAAGACTATGGGTGCAGATTCGTTTGCCGGGCGCTTGTCGTCGATCGTGCAAGGCAGCACCGAAACCACCTTTTATGTACTGGCGATTTACTTCGGCTCGGTAGGCATCAAACATATTCGCCATGCGGCCGCCTGTGGGATAATAGCCGATTTTTCGGGTATTGTTGCGTCCATTTTTATTGCCTACTGGTTTTTCGGGTGATTTGTAACTGTTGGATAAAAAAGGCAAAGGGCGAAAGGCGAAAAACCAACTTTCGCGTTTTGTCTTTCGCCTTGTGCCTAAAATATCTTTATGAAGAAGCTCGATTTTATCCTTATTATCTTTGTTCTATTTTTCTAACTATAATTTCTTAATGAAAGTTTACCTTAAAACACTCGGTTGCCGCCTGAACGAAGCGGAGCTGGAAACTTGGGCTCAGGCTTTTCAAAAATCCGGCCATCAAATCGCCAGGCAAGCCGAAGCGGCCCATGTTATCGTGCTTAATTCCTGCGCGGTGACCCAGGATGCAGCCAGAAAATCCCGCCAACTGATTCGCCGTATCCATCGCGATAATCCGCAAGCCAAACTCGTGGTCAGCGGCTGTTACGCGACCTTGAATGAAGATGAGGCGGCCTCTTTGCTGGGCGTTGATCTAGTCATCAGCAACAAGGATAAGGATCAGCTGGTCGAAAAAACCCTGACCGAATTGAATATGGACAGCATGCCCGCTTTATCCACCGAACCGGGAGAAATATCGCTGTTCACTCGCGGCAGGCAACGCGCTTTCGTTAAAGTGCAGGACGGTTGCCGTTACCGCTGCACCTTTTGCATCGTCACGGTGGCGCGCGGCGAAGAAAACAGCCGTCCCGTGCAGACGGTCATCGACGAAATCAATGCCTTGCACCGGCAAGGCATCACCGAGGTCATTTTAACCGGCGTACATTTGGGCGGCTATGGCAGCGACTTGGGCAATAATCTGTCCGATTTGATTAAAGCGATTTTGTCGGAAACAAGCATCCCGAGACTGAGATTAGGCTCGCTGGAACCTTGGGAATTGCCGGGCGATTTTTTCGAGCTGTTTAGCAATCCGCGCCTGATGCCGCATTTGCATCTGCCCTTGCAAAGCGGCTCGGACACCGTGCTGCGCCGTATGGCAAGACGCTGCAAAACAGAAGAGTTTGCGGCTATTGTCAGCCAGCTGCGGACGCAAATTCCGCATTTTAATGTCACCACCGATATTATCGTCGGTTTCCCCGGCGAAACCGAGCAGGAATGGCAGGACAGCTTTGATTTCATCAAGCAAACCGGTTTCGGCCACATCCATATCTTCACTTATTCCAGCCGGGAAGGCACCAAGGCTGCCGGCTTGCCGGATCAGCTGAGCAATGACATCAAAAAACAGCGCAGCAGGCAGTTGCATGAATTGGCTGACGAAATGAAGCAGACGTTTTTTGCCGATAATGTAGGTCTTGAATTTCCGGTGTTATGGGAAGGCTACAGCGAAGCTTTGGAGGATGACAAACAACGGGTGTTCGGTTATACGCCGAATTATCTTCGGGTCGGCTGTGTAATCGGCAGCGATGTGTCGGTGGAGAACCAAATGCTTAACTGCGTGATAACAGCGGTGGCAGAGGGCGGCGTTTGTGGGGAGCTTGTATTAAAATGACATTATCGGATTATAGACAAGGCAATTGCTTGCAATGCCTGATTTTTACACCCGTTGCCTGCCTGTTTTTGGGTGTGCTGACGGGTTGCTCGGAACCCACTGTTCAAAAGTTTGAAGGCCCGACTCAGGGCACAACCTACCATATCAGTTATTGGTCCGAAGCACCGGTGGACGCTAAAGACATTAAAGACGCTATCGAAAACGAATTAGCGGACATCGATAAACTGCTGTCCGATTATCGCCCCGATTCGACCATAGAAATCTTCAACAACACCGAGAACACCGAGAGCCAGGAAGTCGGCAGTGAAATCGTGTCGCTGGTCAAGGTCGCAAAAACCGTAAATCGTGCCGGTCAGGGTTGCTACGACTTAACCATCAAACCCTTGTTCGATTTATGGGGCTTCCAGGGCGATGCGCCGACAGTTCCCAAGGATTCGGCCATTGTGACCACGCTGAAACAAATCGGCATGGACAAGCTGGAAGTCGTCGATGAAACGCATCTGCGTAAAAAACAGGCCGACCTGAAAGTCGCTTTGTCGTCCATTTCCCAAGGCTATAGTGTGGAACGGCTCAGCGAGGTTCTGGAGCAAAAAGGCATAGTCCATTATCTGGTCGAGATTGGCGGCGAACTGAAAATCAACGGCTATAAACCGGATCTCCAACCTTGGCGTATCGCTTTGGAAAGACCGCTGCCCGAAGAGCGCGTGATGCATAAAGTCATTACCATGCCCAAGGACTCGCCGGTTGCGGTGATGACATCCGGCACTTACCGGCATTACTTCGATGACCATGGGCAGCGTTATAGTCATGTTCTTGATGCCCGTAACGGCTGGCCGATTACCCATAATCTGGTTTCCGTTACTGTGTTATTGGGTGATCCTGTGCTTGCCGATGCCTGGTCTACGACATTGCTGTGTCTGGGTCAGAAAGAGGGCATGTTGGCTGCGAATACAGCAAAAATTCCCGCCCTTTTCATCGAACTGCAAGACGATGAACTGACCGAATCCCGAAGTGAGGCTTTGAATGCTTTGAGCAATATTGCCATACACTAGCGTCAGAATCGAGCTGAAAAAATTATCTACCACAGAGAACACGAAGGACACGGAGAAAATAACAGCATTAATTCAATGCATTAAAAACTTCGTACTCTCCGTGTTCTTCGTGGTTATTTCTTATATCTATGCTAAAAACGAATTTTTCACAGCCTCTCGTCAATCAAGCCATTCAATAATGTGGTCTTCCAAGTCATCGATCTCGGCTTCCTTCATCGCATAACTGCTGATTGAAACACCGGCGTCCTGAACGCTATCGGGGCTTCCCGATAGCAGCGGATGCCAGCCGGGAAGCTGTTCGCCATCGCTTAATAAGCGGTAAGCACAGGTTGCCGGTAACCAGTTGTATTCGGCAAAGTCATGTTGTTTTAAGTCCAGGCATTCGGGAACTAATTGGGTGCGTTCGGTATAACGGGTGCAGCGGCAGGTATCCAGGTCAATCAGATTACAGACCGCGCTGGTAAAGTAGATGTCGCCGGTGTCTTCGTCTTCGAGTTTGTGCAGGCAGCATTTGCCGCAGTTATCGCATAACGACTCCCATTCTTCGGTGGTCATTTCGGATAATTTCTTGGTTTCCCAAAAGTTCATTAGGGTGATTCCTGTTATCGGTTTATAGCGGTATCGAAGCGCATATGATTCGCTGGAGTGCAAGCTTTGCTTGCGTTTGCAGGCGAAGCCTGCACTCCGGCTATTGGAAACTTACTCACTTTATTTCGTGCCTGTTCCTTAGTTATTGCGGGTTAACCAAGCAGTTCCCACACCGGTTTGATATTTTCAGGCAACGGCGCAATGCGACCTAATTCTACCCAGGGGTTGGCCGGATTATGAAAATCGGAACCGACGGAACCGGCCAATTCAAAGCGTGTTGCGTAAGCGGAAACTGTTTTTATTTCATCAGCATTATACCTGCCCGTAACGACTTCAATACCGAGTCCGCCGACTTCCTTGAATGCGGCTAACAGGCGTTTCATCCAGCTGGCGGTCAGTTTGTAGCGCAAAGGATGCGCCAATACCGCTACGCCGCCGGATCCGGTAATCCAGTTTACCGCCAGTTCCAGGTCGGACCAGGTCGTAGGCACAAAAGCGGCTTTGCCTGCGCCAAGATAGCGGTCGAAAGCTTCCTGTTGGGTGGATACATGGAACTGCGACAGCAGAAAGTCGGCGAAATGGCTGCGGGTAATCATGCCGTCGCCGGCGGCTTTTTTAACGGCTTCCAGCGCGCCGGGTATGCGTTTTTTCTCCAACTTATCAGCGATTTTTTCGGCGCGTTCGGTGCGCATGATTTGCAGGTTGAGGGTGGCCTCGCGCAACGGCGGATAGTCAGGATTAATGCCCAGTCCGACAATATGAAAGCATTTATTCTGCCAACTGGCCGATAGCTCTATACCGGGTATTAAGCGAATGCCTGTTTCGATGGCGGCAGTCTGTGCCTCTGCGATGCCTGCGACCGTATCGTGATCGGTTAAAGCCAGCGAGGTAACGCCGTGTTCATGAGCACGCTGCACTAATGCGGTGGGCGATAATGCGCCGTCCGAGGCGGTCGAGTGGCAATGTAGGTCGTAGTTTTCAGGCATAGATTTTTTAGGTTAAAGATAATTAAGGTGAAAGGTGAAAGGTGAAAGGTGAAAGGCGGTCATGTGGAGGGCTGTTTTTTTCGCCCTTCGTCCTTTGCTCTTCGCCTTGAACCTTGAACCTGCCTCACTGATACTCGCCATAAAGCTTTGCATAAAGGCCGTTTTGGTTGAGCAAGGTTTCATGCCGTCCATGTTCGCAGATTTTACCCTGTTCAAAAACATAAACATGGTCGGCCTGCTTAACGGCGCTCAGGCGATGGGCAATAATGATGGTGGTGCGGCCTGTTAAAAACTCTGTCAGCGCCTGATGTAGTTTGTGTTCTGTTTCGCTGTCCAGCGCCGAGGTGGCTTCATCCAGTATCACCACTTTGGGATCGGCGACGATCATTCTGGCAATAGCCATGCGTTGTCGCTGGCCGCCGGAAAGCCGCATGCCCAGTCGTCCGATGATGGTATCCAGTCCTTGAGGCAGATCCGCTACGATGTCTTTTAATTGCGCGATAGTCAGTGCATTCCATAATATGGCATCGGTAGCCGGTTTACCCATCGTCAGGTTGGCGCGGATGGTGTCGTTGAACAGTACAGGGTGCTGCAGGACGGTGACGACATTTTCTCTGACGACTTCCAGACCGATCCGGTCGATGGCGACTTCATCGTAATAAATCTGGCCGCTGTCGGGCGGGTACAGGCCGATCAGGGTTTGTATTAAGGTTGATTTGCCGCCGCCGCTGGCTCCGACCAACGCCACTTTGTCACCCGCTTTGATTTTCAGTTGAATGCCGTCGAGTATTTTTTCATGCTGGGCTATCCTGTCCGGCACCCCCCGGGTAAATGCCAATTCGCTGTAACTAAAGTGCAGGTTTTCTACGCGCAGGGACACGGTTTTTTTGTTTAAAAACGGATTTTCCAGATGGGGATAATGCGGTTCCTGTTTCAGCGCGTTAAGCCGGTTGATGCGGACTAATGCGGCCTTGGCGGCATAAAAGGCGTATTGGATGCTCAGGATTTCCTGCACCGGCGCCATCATGAACCAGAGATAACCGAACACCGCCAGCATTTGCCCGATGCTGAGGTCGGAATAAAATACCATCAGCATCGCAGAGGCGCGGAATATGTCGAAGCCGAACAGAAATACCAGAAAACTCAGGCGCGATGCGGCATCGCTTTTCCAGGCAAAAGCGGTGGAAAAATCCTTAACTGACCGAGCCGATTCGATCAGCTGCTGACAATAATGTTTCTCGCGGTTGCTGGCGCGTATTTGATGGATGGCTTCCAGGGTTTCGGTCAAGGATTGTTGGAAAATTTCAAAAGCGGAGTTTTCCTTTGATTTAAGGTCTTTAACGCGAGAGCCGATAATACGGGTGAAATAAATGACTGCCGGATTCAGCAGCAGGATAAATAAACCCAGTTGCCAGTGCATCCATAATAAAATGACGGCGGTGCCGATAATGGTCAGTCCGGCGACCAGCAGTTTGCTGACGGTGGTGCCGATAAAGGTGTCGATGGTATCCAGGTCTTTGACCAGATGGGTCGCTACGGTGCCGGTGCCCAGGCTTTCGTATTCGGACATCGAAATGTTTTGCAAATGCCCGATCAGGTCGGTGCGGATGCGGAACACGATGTCCTTGGCAATACAGGAAAATTGGCGGGACTGAATGATGTTGAAAATGATCGCAATAATGCGCAGCACAACGCTGATCAGCAAAACAACGCCGATATACAGAATGGGGATTTGCCAGGCTACAGGAAACAGCAGATTAACGGTTTTAGTGATAATGCCGGGTTTGTACAATAGGACTTCATCGACCAGTAGCGGCATCAGCAACGGCACCGGAACGCTGGCAATGGTCGCCAGAATGGCGATAAAATGAGAGCCGATCAGTTCTTTTTTGTGTTCTAACGCAATTTGGTAGATAGTGTTCCAGTTGTATGATTTTGTCGCCTGTTTTGATTGCACGGGATTTGATCGGGATGTTTAGTGAGCGCTTGATTATATCCGTCTGAAACCCTCTTTAGGAATATATTTACTGTGAGTGAGCTATGAAGTACCTGCGTGGAGAACTGTTGTTGTGTCTGTTTTTGTTTTCCGGCACAGTGCTTGGCAATACGCTCAGCCAGCAAAGAAATGATTTCTTGCAGGCAGAAAAGCTGATTGCTCAAGGACAAACTGGCGCATTTTTAGAGCTGAGCGCTTCATTGATCGATTATCCTCTGTACCCTTATCTGCGCTATCTGTGGTTAAAGGATAATTTGCACGACACCGACAAAATTCTTGATTTTTTGTCGTCATATCAGGAAACGCGTTACGCCGGGTCGTTGACGTTTAAATGGCTGGATTATCTCGCTAAGAATGAGCGTTGGAACGAGTTTTTGCAGCATTATAAACCAACCGAAAATAGCGCTCTCGAATGCCAATACAGTTTAGCGATCTATAATAAGGGTGATAAACAGCAGGCATTAAATACCGCTAAACGCTTGTGGGTAAGCGGAGATTCGTTGCCGCAAGCATGTGACCCGCTCTGGTCGATATTGATGAACTCGCCCGATTTTACGCCGGAATTGATTTGGCGGCGATTTGAACTGGCCTTGAACAAAGATAATGTCTCGGTGGCCGAATACGTGCGTCGGTTGATGAGTAAAACAGATCAGAATGTTGCCGACCTTTGGTTGCAGGTTCATCAAAAGCCTTCTTTAATAGAAGACAGTCATTTTTTAAATAAGCATAATGAACAATCCGGGCGTATTTTTGCGCATGGCGTAGACCGCTTGGCAAAGTCTGATTTGAGTCAGGCCGTCAGGCTTTGGGATACTGGAAAACGCGCTTTTTGGATAGATAATCAGGTTTTCATGCAGTTGGAGCGCCGTCTCGCGCTTGGCATGGCATACCGTCGAGATACAGGCGCCTATTACCGCTTAAGCCAATTGCCTGTTGTCGATTCCGAAGTCAATGAATGGAAGGTCAGGGCGGCTTTGCTGGAACAAAATTGGCAGCATGTCAGCGAGGCGCTGAAGGCTTTGACGACTGAAGAGCAGCAAACCTCAAAATGGCAATATTGGCAAGCCAGGGCGCTGGAGAAAACCGGGAGCTTTGTGCAGGCGCAGGCGCTATACAATAAGGCCGCTGAAGACCGAAGTTTTTACGGTTTTTTGGCCGCTGATAATGTTCATAAGCCTTATCGATTTGCCAATAAGCCGATTTTTTCGGAGGAAAGTGAGCTTAAAAGCTTAGCCGACGAAACCGATTTTAAGGTGATCCGGGAGTTGAATTTACTGAACAGGGACGCAGAGGCCAAACGGCAATGGTGGTATGCGGTCAATAAATTAAGCAAAGAGCGGCGTATAGTCGCAGCCAAACTGGCGCAGCGTTGGCACTGGGATCAAATTGCCATTGTTACCCTGGTTAAAGCGGATTATTGGGATGATCTGGCGTTGCGTTTTCCGGTTAATTATTCGGACCAAATTCATAATAATGCGTCTCGGAACAATCTCGATCCGTCCATTGTTTTTGGCCTGATTCGGCAGGAAAGCATCTTCAATAAAGATGCCGAGTCAGCAGTCGGCGCGCGTGGCTTAATGCAAATCATGCCTAAAACCGGTATGCAAATAGCCCGCGAACTCAAGGAACAATGGCGGTCGGATCAAAGTCTGTTTGATTCCGATGTTAATATCAGGTACGGCGCTTATTATTATAAGAAACTGCTCAATCGATTTCAGGGGCACTTTGCCTTGGCTATTGCGGCTTATAACGCCGGACCGGGGCGGGTGGCAAGATGGTTGCCGAGTGTTAACGCTATGCCGGCAGATATTTGGATAGAAACGATCCCGTTTAAAGAAACCCGAAAATATGTTGCTGCCGTGCTTTATCATTCCATTATTTATCAGGAAATCATGCAAAAAGAAGGCTTGAAGATAAAGGAATTGATGCTTGATGTGTTGCCCGGCTAAAAATTGAGCTGATTTTTTTTGATGCCTGTTAGATAATGCACAGTTTAGAATAATAATAATTACGTTAAGGTATATGAAGAATATGGGGAAACAGCACAGTTTTACTCGCGAAGAGTTGTTGATGTCCGGCAGGGGAGAACTTTACGGGCCGAAAAATGCGCAATTACCTCTGCCAAATATGTTGATGATGGATCGCATTACCCTGATTACCGATGAAGGCGGCGCATACGGAAAGGGCGAGATTGTTGCCGAACTGGATATAACGCCCGACTTATGGTTTTTCGACTGCCATTTCCAGGGCGATCCGGTGATGCCCGGTTGTTTGGGTCTGGATGCGATGTGGCAATTGGTCGGTTTTTATTTGTGCTGGATGGGCGGTCCTGGTAAAGGACGCGCTTTGGGAGTGGGCGAAGTTAAATTTACCGGGCAAGTTCTGCCCACCGCCAAGAAAGTGATTTATCGAATCAATTTAAAAAGAGTGATTATGCGGAAGTTGGTTATGGGTATCGCTGATGCCACTATGGAAGTTGATGGTAAGGTGATTTATGAGGCTAACGATTTACGAGTTGGTCTATTTACTTCCACACAAGATTTTTAGAGGCATTAGCAATGAAAAGAGTCGTAGTAACCGGTTTAGGCATTGTTTCCAGCATAGGGAATAACCGAAAAGAGGTTGTCGATTCCCTAAAAGAAGGCAGTTCAGGCATCGTTTTTGCAGACGTTTATAAGGACATGGGGTTCCGCAGTCATGTTCACGGGCCTATCAATATCGACTTAGACGCATTCATCGACCGTAAAATCAAGCGTTTTATGGGCGATGGCGCTGCGTTCAACTATATTGCGATGCAGCAAGCGATTGACGATTCCGGCTTGGGGGAATCGGAGGTGTCGAATTTCAGAACCGGTCTGGTGATGGGGTCGGGCGGTCCTTCAACGTCAAATATTGTTGAAGCGGCCGATATTTTGCGCGAAAAAGGTATTAAACATGTCGGGCCCTATAGGGTGCCCAGAAGCATGTCCAGCACCAATACCGCCTGTCTGGCGACGCCTTATAAAATTAAGGGGGTCAATTACACAATCAGTTCGGCCTGTGCAACCAGCGCCCACTGTATCGGTCATGCGATGGAATTGATCCAGATGGGCAAGCAGGATGTGGTGTTTGCCGGCGGCGGTGAAGAAGTGCACTGGACCATGTCGATGCTGTTCGATGCGATGGGCGCATTGTCATCCAAATACAACGATACGCCGACTACAGCGTCGAGACCTTACGATGAAACGCGTGACGGTTTTGTGATTTCCGGCGGCGGCGGCGTGTTGGTGATTGAAGAACTGGAACATGCCAAAGCCCGGGGCGCGAAAATCTACGCAGAACTGACCGGTTACGGCGCAACTTCCGACGGTTACGACATGGTGCAGCCTTCAGGCGAAGGCGCCGTGCGTTGTATGCAGCAAGCGATGGCGACTATCAAGGACTGCAAGATCGATTATATCAACGCCCACGGCACCAGCACTCCGGTCGGCGATACCAAGGAACTTGAAGCCTTGCGCAATGTGTTCGGTCAGGATGACGTGCCGTTAGTCAGTTCCACAAAATCGCTGACCGGTCATGCATTAGGTGCGGCAGGCGTTAACGAGGCGATTTATTCGTTGTTGATGATGGAAGAAAACTTTCTCAGCGCATCGGCTAATATCATCCAGCTTGATCCGGGCGCCGCAGGCATTCCGATCGTGCGCGAACGCAAAGACAACATTACCTTAAACACCATCATGTCGAACAGTTTCGGATTCGGCGGCACCAACGCGACGCTGATCTTTCAGCGTTATAACGGCTAACACACGCGAGTCCTACATTATAATGGGACACGGATAAGGCGGATTTAAGCCTAGGTTTGCCATGGTTAAGTGGCGAAGTTATTGGCTGCTGGAGTGCAGGCTTTGCCTGCAAGCACAAGCAAAGCTTGCACTCCTGGTTACCTCCGTGTCGCTTAGAGACATCTGCTTTTTGGCATCCGCGTCCTATTTTCTAACTACCAAGTAGTTTCCTTTTTTTAAATACTGACCATGTCAGATCCAAATAAAAAATCCACCCTACAATTTAACAAGTTACAAAAACATTTGCGGCATACGGTCGGCGATGCGATTGCCGACTACAATATGATCGAAAACGGCGACAAGGTCATGGTGTGCTTATCCGGCGGCAAGGATTCGTTCACCCTGCTGGATATCCTGATGCACTTGCAAAAAACGGCGCCGGTCGAATTTGAACTGATTGCGGTCAATCTGGATCAGAAGCAGCCCGGTTTTCCCGAGCACGTATTGCCGGAATACTTGGCATCGCTGGGTGTGCCGTATCATATTATCGAAAAAGATACTTACAGCGTGGTAAAACGAGTCATTCCCGAAGGCAATACCACCTGCGGGCTGTGTTCGCGTTTGCGGCGCGGCACTTTATACGGTTATGCCGAAGCCAACAATGTCACCAAAATCGCTTTGGGCCATCATCGCGACGACATACTTGAAACCTTTTTCCTGAATATTTTTTACGGCGGCAAATTAAAAGCGATGCCGCCCAAGTTGTTAAGCGACGATAAGAAAAATATTATTATCCGGCCTTTGGCGTACACCCGCGAAAAAGACATCGAACGCTTGGCGGTATTTAAAAATTACCCGATTATTCCCTGCAACTTGTGCGGCTCCCAGGAAAACCTGCAACGTCAAGCCATGAAAGTCATGTTGAAAAGTTGGGATAAGCAGTTTCCGGGACGCTTAGAAACCATTTTTACCAGTCTGAAAAATGTCGCGCCCTCGCAGTTGGCCGATACGCAGTTATTCGATTTTGCCGGGTTAACGCGCAGCCAACAAGCCGAAGAACAGGTGATGACCTTTATCGCCAGGGATGGTGTGTATGCCGTAAACCTGCCGGGAGCAGGTTCGGCGATTGCCAGGGATGGAGTGTATGCCGCTAGCCAGTCGGGAGCTGGCGCGGCGAATGCCGGTTTGGACGTGTTGGCTCAGTGACCCAGATTGTTCTATTTACCGATTTTGGGTCGTCCGGCCCCTATATCGGGCAAATGGAATCGGTGTTACGGCAGCTAGCGCCGAATGTGCCGGTCATTAATCTGCTGAGTAATGCTCCGGCAGCCGATCCCCGTTTAAGTTCCTATCTATTGGCCGCATTGCGGCACAGTTTTCCAGTAAACAGCATTTTTCTGGCTGTGGTTGACCCCGGCGTTGGCGGCATCCGCAGAGCCGTTGTGTTGCAGGCTGACGGACAAACCTTTGTCGGGCCGGATAATGGCTTGTTGAATACCGTCGCCGTTCATTCTCAAGATACGCAATGGTCTGAAATTATCTGGAGACCGGAACAGTGCTCGATGAGTTTTCACGGTCGGGATCTATTCGCCCCTGTTGCCGCAAAGCTGGCTATCAATGCGGGGAATGATTTATTGCGGCCATTTGACCGGAATGATCTAAGCGCTTGGCCTCAAGATATGGCCGAAGTGATTTATTTCGATTATTACGGCAATGCGATGACCGGCTTGCGCTACAGTATTGCCTTTTCCGGCAAGACTTTAATCATCAATGATATTACAATCCAACAGGCCGACACCTTCGGTGCAGTCGAAGAACAACAGGTTTTTTGGTATAAAAATTCCAGCGGGTTGGTCGAAATTGCGGTCAATAAAGGCAGAGCAGAACAGCAACTGAGTCTGAAACTGGGAATGCCCATTATTTTTTCGGCCGAGTGCTAGCAGGACAAATCGCTAACTCGGGATGAACAGCCCCGGCTAATAGTTTATAATTACGCCCACTCAAGTTTTCACCGACCTGCGTTAGGTCTCGATTGTCATTAATTAAATACACCCCATGCAAGAAATAAATCCGATCAAAAACAAAATAGCCGACTTAAAAAGCCGTGGCGATGCCCTTAGGAGGTATCTTTGACTTTGACCTTAAGAACGAGCGTTTAGTCGAAGTTTTAAGGGAACTGGAGAATCCTAAAATCTGGGATAAGCCCGAAGAAGCGCAGGCTTTGGGTAAAGAGCGCGGCCAGTTGGAAGTCATTGTTAACACCATTAATGATTTGGAACGCGGCCTTGGCGATGCCGAAGAACTGCTGCTGATGGCGGTCGAAGAAGACGATGAGGACACGGTTGAAACCGTCGTCGATGATCTGGAACACTTTGAAAAAAGGGTTGCAGACCTGGAGTTTCGCCGCATGTTCTCAGGGCAAATGGATGCCAATAACGCTTTTTTGGACATACAGTCCGGCTCCGGCGGCACCGAGGCCCAGGACTGGGCATCCATCATCGAGCGCATGTATTTGCGTTGGGGCGAGCGCAAAGGTTTTAAAACCGAATTGATTGAAGAATCGCAAGGCGATGTGGCCGGCATCAAAAGCGCCACCATCAAGTTCGAAGGCGAATATGCGTTCGGCTGGTTGCGTACCGAAACCGGCGTACATCGCTTGGTCAGAAAATCGCCGTTCGATTCGGGCAATCGCCGCCATACCTCGTTTGCGTCGGTGTTCGTATCGCCGGAAATCGATGACGATATAGACATCGATATCAATCCCGCCGATATACGTGTCGATGTCTACCGTGCCAGCGGCGCGGGCGGTCAGCATATCAATAAAACCGAATCGGCGGTGCGCATGACTCACAATCCGACCGGCATCGTCGTGCAATGCCAGAGCGACCGCTCGCAGCATAAAAACCGCGATACCGCGATGAAGCAATTGAAAGCCAAGTTGTACGAGCTGGAAATGCGTAAACGCAGCGAGACGGCTCAGGCCTTGGAAGACACCAAGTCGGATATAGGCTGGGGCAGCCAGATTCGTTCCTATGTACTGGATCAGTCGCGGATCAAGGATTTGCGCACCAGCGTAGAAACAGGCAACACCCAGGCGGTTCTGGATGGCGATCTGGATCAGTTTATCGAGGCTAGTTTGAAGAGCGGCTTGTAGGCGGTTACCCTGCGGATTTTTTTTAATTACGAATCCATCTATTCACTCATTTTAATTATCCTTAAATATCAATCATTATGAAAATAGAAGCATTGCGTGTTAAAAACTTTAAAGCCTTCAAAGACATTAAATTAACCAATCTTCCGGCAATTTCTGTTTTTATAGGCGCAAACGGAACGGGCAAAACAACGCTGTTTGATGTTTTTGGCTTTTTGCGCGATGCCTTGCAAGATAATGTTCGAGTAGCTTTACAAAAACGTGGCGGCTTTAAAGAGGTGATAACACGCGGTGAAAAAGGTTCGATTGAAATTGAAATTAAATTCCGGGAACATGATGATAGGTCGCATAGCCCTTTAGTCACTTATTCTTTAATTATTGAACTGGATGATAATCAACCGGTTGTTAAGCGCGAAATACTTAAATATAGACGTGGAGCGAAAGGACAGCCTTGGCATTTTCTGGATTTTAAGAAAGGCTCAGGCATGGCGATTACTAACGAAAGCAGCTACGAAGATAAAGAATCAAAAGAAACTAAAGAAGAACAAACCGTTGACTCGCCGGATATTCTGGCCTTAAAAGGCTTAGGTCAATTTCAACGCTTTAAAGCGGCTAATAGTTTTCGTAAGTTGATTGAAAGTTGGCATGTGTCTGATTTTCATATCGGTGATGCTAGGCCAAGCCAAGAAACAGGCTATGCCGAACATCTTTCAACACGCGGCGAAAATATGGCGTTGGTTGCTCAGTTTATGTACGAGAATCATCGCTTAATCTTTAACGATATTCTCGCAAAAATGGCGCAACGAGTACCCGGTGTTTCCAATGTGGAAGCGACAGACACCGAGGACGGACGCATTCTGTTAAGATTTCAAGATGGCTCTTTCAAAGATCCATTTATTGCCCGTTATGTTTCGGATGGTACGATTAAAATGTTTGCTTACCTTTTATTGCTGCATGATCCGAATCCGCATCCGTTATTGTGTGTAGAAGAACCGGAGAATCAGTTATATCCGAGCCTATTTTGCGGTTTAGTGGAAGAGTTTCGAGATTATGCAGATAAAGGCGGACAAGTCATGATTTCTACGCACTCGCCCGATGTTTTAAATCATATTAAACTCAGTGAAATTTTCTGCTTAATTAAAAAACAAGGCATTACGGTTATTGAGCGGGCCAGTGAAAATCCTTTGCTAGTTAATTTAATTAAAGAAGGTGATTTGCCGGGAGCTTTATGGAAACAAGGCTTATTTAATGGGCTTAATCCTCAATGAAACAGCTGGTTTTTTTGCTGGAAGAAGAATCGATGAAAGCATTGCTGGATATTTTATTACCGCAAATTTTACCGCCTGATGTTATATTTCTCTGTATTCCCCATGAAGGCAAACAAGATCTTGAGAAATCAATACCGATCAAATTACGTGCATGGCAAACACCTGGGACATCTTTTGTTGTTGTTCGTGATAAAGACCATGCCGATTGTCTTGACCTCAAAAAACGCTTAGTAAAATTATGCGAGCAGGCGGGTCGTAGCGATAGCTTGGTGCGCATCGCTTGTCATGAATTGGAATCTTGGTTTTTGGGTGATTTAGCGGCTGTTGAAAAAGCTTTCAATATCAAAAAACTGACCGCACAACAGCAAAGTAGAAAATATAGAGATCCTGATAAATTAGCCAATGCGTCTGAAGAGCTGGAAAAGTTAGTCAAAGGCTATCGTAAAGTGAGTGGAGCTAAGAAGATTGCTGCTTTTATGGCTATTGATCAAAATTATTCCCATAGCTTTAATTGTTTTATTAGTGGTGTTAACGGTTTGCTTGGAACTGGTTAACTGCACCTTGATAACCTAAATTATGTATCATCTTTTAAATTTAAATTATTAAAACCCATGTCTGAAATTCAACAAGACGAACAAGAACAAATCAAACAACGCCGCAGCAAATTAAACGAGTTGCGCGAAAACGGCGGCATTGCTTTCCCTACCGATTTTCGCCGCAATGTGGTTGCAGGCGAGCTGCTGGCCGAGTACGGCGAAAAAACCAAGGAAGAGCTCGAAGCCGAGCCGATTCGGGTAAAACTGGCCGGGCGCATGATGACGCGTCGGGTGATGGGTAAAGCCAGTTTTGCGCATATTCAGGATATGTCCGGCCAAATGCAGCTTTATGTGACCCGCGATGCGCTGCCCGAAAGCTTTTACAACGAGCAGTTCAAAAAATGGGATATAGGCGACATCGTCGGCGCTGAAGGCGTATTGTTTGTTACCCAGACCGGCGAACTGAGCGTCAAGGTCGACGATATACGCCTGTTGACCAAGGCCTTGCGGCCATTGCCGGAAAAATTCCATGGCATTGCCGATCAGGAAATCAAATACCGCCAGCGTTATTTGGATTTGATCATGAGCGAAAGTTCGCGCAATACCTTTTTGATCCGTTCCAAGGTGGTCGCCTATATCCGCCAATTCCTGATCGATCGCGATTTTCTGGAAGTTGAAACGCCGATGATGCAAATGATCCCAGGCGGAGCAACGGCGCGTCCTTTTACCACCTTTCATAACGCGCTGGACATGGAACTGTATCTGCGTATCGCACCGGAATTGTATTTAAAGCGTCTGGTCGTCGGCGGTTTCGAACGGGTATTTGAAATCAACCGCAACTTCCGTAATGAAGGTTTATCGACCCGTCACAATCCCGAATTCACCATGTTGGAGTTTTATCAGGCTTACGCCGAATATGACGATTTGATGGATTTGACTGAAGCCATGTTGCGCGGCATTGCGGTTGAAGTGTTGGGGCAAACCGAGATTACCTATCAAGGCGAACAATACGATTTCGGCAAGCCGTTCGACCGGATGACTGTGGTCGAGTCGATATTGCATTTTAACCCCGAGTTAACGGCGGACAATATCGCCACCCGTGAAGCGGCCGTTGAAGTCGCCAAAAATCTGCATATTCCGCTCAAAGACGGTTACGGTTTGGGCAAAATTCAGATCGAGATATTTGAGAAAACCGTGGAAAGCCGGTTGATGAATCCGACTTTTATCACCGCTTATCCGGTTGAAGTCTCGCCCTTGGCTAGGCGCAATGACGATAACCCGCATGTCACCGATCGCTTCGAATTCTTTGTCGGCGGCAGGGAAATCGCCAACGGCTTTACCGAGCTGAACGATGCCGAAGATCAGGCCGCGCGTTTCCAAAAACAGGTCGAAGAAAAAGAAGCCGGTGATATTGAAGCCATGCATTTCGATGCCGATTATATCGTTGCGCTGGAACACGGGATGCCGCCGACGGCAGGCGAGGGCATCGGTATCGACCGATTGGTGATGCTGTTTGCCGATGCGCCGTCAATACGCGATGTGTTGCTGTTTCCGCATATGAGACCGAAGGGTTAAGGAAGCAGGCTATTCTGGATTGTGGTAGCGACGCCTGTGGGAGCGACGCCCTCGTCGCGATTAAAAGCGTGGGCGTCGCTCCCACAATAGTTAAAATGTGTCTTTCAACCGCCTGATTTCCGCAAAAACTTCCACCGGCTTTTTGTTCACCCTCTTAATGGTTTCCTGCAACGCCAAACTGTCTTCCCTGAAAAACGGGTTAGTCGCCAACTCCTGCTCTATCGTCGACGGCACAGTCGGCAAATGATTTGCCCTCAGTTGATTGATAACATCCATTCTTTGCTGTAACTGCCGATTATCGGGTTCTACGGTTAAAGCAAACCGGCCATTGACTTGTGTGTATTCATGAGCGCAATAGATTCGAGTCGATGCGGGCAATGCCTTCAATTTCTGCAACGAATGCCACATCTGTTCGGCAGTGCCTTCAAACAACCGGCCGCAGCCCATTACAAATAACGTGTCCCCGCAAAACAGCGTGTTGTCGCCTGCAAAATAATAAACCACATGGCCGCTGGTGTGGCCGGGAGTCGAGATGACTCTGGCCGAATGTTTGCCGAGCGTTATCACATCGCCGTCAACAACGCCGCGATCAATGCCGGGAATCCGATTTTGATCCGAAAGGGGCGCAATAATGGTGCAGCCGGTTTTTTGTTTCAGCGCCAGATTGCCGCCGACATGATCCGAATGGTGATGGGTATTCAGGATAGTGGTTAGCCGCCAGCCCTTTTGCTCCAGAACATCCAGAACCGGTTGGGCAACAGCGGGGTCGATAGCCGCTGTCTCGCCTGAGACGGGATCGTGCAGCAGATAAATGTAATTATCGTTTAAGGTGGGGAGTTGCAAGATGGTCAGCATGTTTTTAAGTCCTCACGATATGGGTGGTCTTGAGCGCTAAACAGCATGAGTATGTCGAAGGCTATTTTTAGCATTTTGTGGATAGGCGGCAAGAAATCGTTTTAATGTCCTTTTCCTAAGCTTCTGATTTCTTTTAATTTGCCATTTTCGAAACGAAGATAATACTGTAAACGGGAAGAGCCGAAATTGTACAGCCACTCTTCTATCTGGATCTCTTCATATTCATGAATATCAAGGGTTCTGCGCGGATGATGTAGCGTACTACCCACTATTTTAGTCCGATATCCAATGGATTCCGGCTTACCGCACTGAGCAATTATATCGCCTTTATGATCACCCAATATAATCAGATTGTGTCCGCATCGTATCGCCGATAGAGCATTGAAAGAGCATAAACTCAGAACCAAGACCCATGTAGCGCTATTTTTCATTTACATAAACCTTTATCAAAAATGTCAGTATGAATTTTGATGAAACCATAGATACTTCATATTACTCGCTGATTCTATTAACGAAAATTGAATCTCAGCGCATTGCCCGGTCAATAAGAACAGAACAAATGCGACATCCATCACATAATTCAATTCGTTAAGCGGCCATTAAGATTAAATCGAATAATATAGTCTAAAGTTTGTCACGGGATAATTATAGGAAATTGATTTCATTGCCGGATTCAGCAACTAACTCCGGCACTTTTGTTGGTAACCAGCTGATTTTCGTCATGTACAGAGATTCGCCCTATTAATTATTATTGAATACACTTGGAGGTAATAGAGTTTAAAACTAAGTTAAGTAAATAAAATAAACTATCACAAAAATATATAGGTAAATTAAATGAACAAAATAATTCTATTTTTTGCAGCACTATTGATTTCAACTGTAGCTTTTGCCGAAGACAACGACAACGACAAAGGCAAAGGCAAAGGCAAAGATTGCGATAACGGTTCTTTGACAGGACGATACGCTTATGAAGTGAGTGGGGTCAATTCATTTCCCCTTCCTGAAGGTCTTGTTACTCGGAGTACTCATGTGGTCGGTCAAGTATCGTTTAACGGAGAAGGGCAGGCCGATTTCATTGGATTTGGATCTGCCGCTGGGCAGGTTGTAGAAAAGACCGGTACGGGAACCTATGTAGTAAATCCGGATTGTACCGTTCAAGGTACGATGAATTGGGAAGGCCCCGGCCAATTGACGTCAACATTTAATATTATGCTGGATCAAATGGATAGCAATCCAAAAACCAACAAAGCGTATCACGCATATGTGTTGGCTACAGATAACACAGGTTCTTCAGCATCAGGTTCGATCACTAGAATGGAACGATTTCCTAAATAGTTCGATAAATAACGCGAAGCCTTAGGAGTTGTGGCATAACATAATACAGCATTCTGTCGTAAAGTTACTCTGTAACTAAATCCTGCGATGTGAACTGTAGGACTGATTCGCCGTGAGGCAATCAGCCGCCACAAACGGAGCGATAAAAAAACCCCTGTTCGGATTTTTCCAGGCAGGGGCTTTTTTATGTCTGATTGTTTGCTGATTGGCGGTTTCTACCTCCTGCATCCGTGCAGTCGTGTCGCGATTATCCTACGCTTATATCGATGTCGTGACTTAGATCATGCCATGAAAAAATAGAGAATTGGGCGGGACGGGTTTTAATGCGGCTTAACAAAACCCGGCCGGGCGCCCTTTGCTAGGAACGTTACACTATAATGTTTCTAGGCACAAAACTTTTCAATCTTGGCAAAAATGCCCTGTATATCCAGGCCGCATAGCGACAGCAATTCCTCTCTAGTACCTTGCTCGACAAAGCTGTCCGGCAGTCCGATATTCAGCACCGGCATCAGGATTTGTTGCGCCTGCAGGAAGTCGTTGACGGCACTGCCTGCACCGCCGGCGAGTACATTTTCTTCGACGGTGATCAGCACATCGTGGCTCTTGGCTAACTCAAGTATCAGTTCGGCATCGATAGGTTTGACAAAACGCATGTTAACTACGGTTGCGTCCAGTTGTTTGCCCACTTCCAGTGCCGGGGTTACCATGCTGCCCCAGGCCAGAATGGCAATGCGGCTGCCTTGATGACGAACGTCGGCTTTACCTAACGGCAATGCGGTCATGGTCTTGTTGACCGCAACGCCGGGGCCTTTACCGCGCGGATAACGTACGGATGCGGGGCCTTCGTGCATAAAACCGGTATAAAGCATTTGCCTGCATTCGTTTTCGTCGGCAGGGGCCATAACCAGCATATTGGGGATGCAACGCATATAGCTGTAATCGAAACTGCCGGCATGGGTCGGGCCATCGGGGCCTACAAGACCTGCGCGATCCAACGCAAACAACACATCGAGATTCTGGATGGCGACATCATGAATCATCTGGTCGTAAGCTCGTTGCAAGAACGTCGAATAAATCGCCACTACGGGTTTTGCGCCCTGGCAAGCCTGTCCTGCGGCCAGCGTTACCGCATGTTGTTCGGCAATGGCAACATCGAAATAACGCTTTGGATAGCACTGTGAAAACTTGACTAATCCAGAGCCTTCGCGCATGGCGGGCGTAATGCCCAATAAGCGCTCGTCTTGTGCCGCCATATCGCAGAGCCAGTCGCCGAATACTTCGGTATAAGTCGGATGCGGGGAGGGTGTCGATTTAGGCAGGCAATCTTTGCTGGGATCGAAAGCCGGTACGCCGTGATAAGCCAACGGATCTTTTTCTGCCGGCGCGTAACCTTTGCCTTTTTGAGTGACGATATGCAAGAAACGCGGTCCGGTAATATGTTTCAGGTTTTCAAGCGTCGACACCAGCATGTCCATGTCATGCCCGTCTATCGGGCCGATATAGTTAAAGCCGAGCTCTTCAAACAAGGTGCCGGGTACAACCATGCCTTTCATGTGTTCTTCGGTGCGTCGTGCCAGTTCCCAGACGCTGGGCATGCTGCTCAAGGCTTTTTTGCTGTTTTCGCGCATTGAAGAATAAAATTTGCTGGACAAGATCTTGGTCAGGTAATTATTCATCGCGCCGACCGGCGGCGAGATCGACATATCGTTATCGTTCAGAATCACCAGCAGATTGGCATCCAGAGCGCCCGCATGATTCATTGCTTCAAAAGCCATGCCGCCGGTAATGCTGCCGTCGCCGATAATCGCGATCATTTTCTTGTCTTCGCCTTTTAATTCCGAGGCAATCGCCATGCCTAAAGCCGCGCTGATGGAGGTGCTGGAATGACCGACGCCGAACGCATCGTATTCGCTCTCTGCCCGGTTGGGGAACGCCGATACCCCGTCCTTGGTGCGAATGGTGGTCATCCGGTCTTTGCGTCCGGTCAGAATCTTGTGCGGATAAGCCTGATGACCGACATCCCAAACCAGCTGGTCGGATGGCGTGTCGAACACGTAATGCAAGGCTATCGTTAACTCAACCGTACCTAAGCCTGCGGAAAAGTGACCGCCGGAAATGCTCACGGTATGGGTTAAAAAATCGCGCAGTTCTTTTGCTAAAGGTTTAAGCTGGCTTTTCGACAGCTTGCGCACATCGGCCGGGATGTTGATGTCTTTGAGCAGTGGGTAGTTATGTATTGTATTCATATTAATAAAGGGGTTCACGATAAAACATCAGGATGATGCCAATCTGAAACAGGGCGGCAACAGAAATAAAACCGGCAATCTTCGCGACTGCCAAGGATGGCGGCCGCGATTGCTTCCGGTAGTCGTCGGCATTCCCTCCATCCATGGCGGTCAGAAGTGTCGCAATCGGCAGGGAACCGATGCGACCGCCAGTTCCCGACAGGCTTGCGGCATACACACCATCCCTGGCGATATCTTTGCTTGGGTTATCCAATTTCAACTCCAGCCAGCGACCGCATGCCAGAATAAGAGAAAAAATTCCCATTGTGGTGTGGCCGACCTGGATAAGAAAAGCACTTTTGGCTTGAAAGCCTACATGTGAATGGGTCAGCAACATTAAACCGCCAAAAGCTGCCAGCAACGGAAAAACAAAAGGGAGTTTGCTGTTCGGGTTTTTGCTTATCCGGGCACTGAGTTCCATAATGCCGAGCACGAATACCAGTAAGGTCGCAATCCGGTGCTGTAACACCTCGCCGTTATTAAAAGTACTTTCCCAGAAGCCTATCGGCCCCAAGGGCCAGGTTTCTGCATCGCTACGGAAAAACAGGAAGATGCCCAGTCCGACGAAACCCAACGGCCAGTATTTGAAGTGTTCAAAGCCGGGCTTTTTTACATAAGACAGCATCGCAAAGAAGCTCATCAGCGTCAGGAAAATACCGGCAATGTTGTGGTTGTAGTTCGACCATTCGGTTGCCGCCAGGGAGGGAACTTGGCCGACAATGGCGACGCGTCCCGGCTCGCCCGCAATCAAATCCGTATGCGTTGGGGAGCTTGTTTGGGGAATTTGCGGGTTAAAGGTGTTCAGGACTTCCTGCCAACTTGCCGTCAGGTTTGGAATATCAATAGCCGGGGGCTGGGAGGCCAAGCTGGCGGCAGTAAACAACAAGGTGACCAAAACAAAGGTTTCCGCTTCAATGTAATAAGGAACGCGGTTATCTAATGCGTGATTATTGCCGGAAAATTCGAATTCCACAACGGCGGATTTATTTAACCAGGCAAATCCCAAGGCGATGGTCATTAAGGTGACTTTTACCAGCAATAAATTGCCGTAGCCGGTACCGATCAGGCCGTTCCAGGTGTCGATGTATTGCAACGCAATAGGCAAGCCTGAGATCAGGATCATCGCAATCGAGGCTATGCCGAACGTAGAGAAACGCTTAAGCAATAAAGGCCATAATCCGGCGTCAACCTGATTATTGCTGCGTAACAGCCAAAGGTTGACCAGCTGAAAAACTCCGCCGATCCAGGCTGCTGCGGCCAGTTCATGGATGACTGTCAGCGCCATTAATAGTAATTGATTTTCAAAGCGTCCAGCGCCATGTACCAGCCAAGCGCCGGAAATAATCATCGGCAAGGCTACGATACCGGCGGTTACCCAGTGCTGTTTGGAAAATGGATTTCTGCTGAGGTATCGATAGCAGTATGTTGCTAAAAATAGAGTCAGTATCGTACGTACTATGCCGCCTACGAATTGCGTGGTTTCGGCGAATTCGGGAAACGGCGAGCGCTCAAGGACGGCGGCCATTAACCATACTTTAAGGATTATTTTGAAAAGTTGGGCGGCAGCCAGCCAAAAGCCGCCTTTGTATAAAAGAGTGATGGTTTTTTGCAGTAATAGCCCTGAGTATCCGTCTTGGTACTGCCACGGGCGTAACACAAAAAGTCCCCAGAACAGGCTGCCGATTGCTAACGAATAGCAAATCAGGTCAAACCCGCCAATCAGAGAATCGAGAAAATCAGCTATGCCGGCCATTGCGTGTCCTATTCGGAAACGGAAAAATGAATAAGGTCTTCGGTTAAATGACCGTCAGCAGCGAAGACTTTAAATCTGAGGGCATAATCGCCGGACTCCAGCGGCGGAATCCGGACAATAACTTGGCCTTGTTTGCTGCCGTTGACGGCTGCTAATAATTGATGTTTATCGCCTTTACTGACCAGAAAAATCTGCGACAAGCCCAGTTCTATCTGAGAATTAAACGACAGTTCGACTTTTGCCGGGCTGCCAGCATGAATAGGCGTGATTTTTAGCGAATAATCGGTTATCACCGCATGAGCGAAGGCCCAATGTGTCTGGCACAAAGTTAAAAATAATAAACACATTGAAATGATTTTCTTCATTGCTTTTCCAGTTTGTAACTATTTGCAGATACAGATATTAATAATAGAACGCTGATAATTATGATTGAATAAGGTTTTTTGAATTATCTGTGTACATATATTCATCTGCGCCATCCGCGTTCTATTTCTCTAACTTTTACTGTTTTTTGCCCTTCAAGGCATGGCCGGCCAGATTCTTGCCTAATTCCCAGATGGAGCCGGGAATTTGATGGGTATCGGCGATGGCTTTATCGAATGAATTGACTATAGTGTCGCGGTCTTTTTGCGTTAAGGTTAAGGGCGGCAGCAGTTTGACCACGTTCATGCCGTGTCCTGCGACCTGCGTTAATATGTGGTGTTCTTTAAATAAAGGAATGGTGATCATTTGACAGAACAAACCTTTATTGGCCGCTTCCAGCATCGTCCAGGCCGCTTTGAGTTTCAGGCTTTTTGGCGATTGGAATTCGATTGCTATCATCATGCCTTTACCGCGCGCTTCTTTCAGGAATTCATATTTTCCGGCCATCGCGTTCAGGCTGTCGATAATATCGGTGCCGACTTTCATGCTGTTTTCTACCAGTTTTTCGTCTTCCATAACGTGCAGCGTGGCAAGACCTGCCGCCATCGCCATATTATTTTTGGAAAACGTGGAACCATGCACGACAGCCCGATCCATGCGGTTATAAACGGTATCCATGATTTTCTGAGTCATGGCGACCGCACCGATTGGAACAAAGCCGCCGGACAGAGCTTTGGCCATGCAAATCATATCGGGTTTAACGTTCCAGTGATCGATAGCCCAGAATTTTCCGGTGCGTCCCAAGCCGGTCTGTACCTCATCGGCGACGAACAAGGTGCCGTATTTTTTGCACAAGCGCTCGACTTCCGGTAAATAATGTTCGTCCGGCACATTAACGCCTTTACCTTGAATCGGTTCGACGACGAACGCGGCGACATCTTTGTTGCTTAAAGCTTTTTCTAATGCGGCAAGATCGTTAAAAGGAACGGCGCTGCAACCGGGCAGCAGTGGGCCGAAACCCTCGCGGAAAATTTCTTCGCCGTTTAATGACAGCGAACCCAGGGTCAGTCCGTGATAGCCGTGTTCGCAATAGACGATTTTTTCACGTTTGGTGGTATAGCGGGCAAATTTGATTGCCGCTTCGACGGATTCGGTGCCTGAATTGCAAAAGAACATCTTGTTCAGATTGTCCGGCGTGGTTTTCAGGATTTCCTGCGCCAATAATCCGCTGAGTACCGATACATCCATTTGCACCAGGTTAGGCAGTTCCAGGGTTAAGGTCTCGGTCAATGCGCTGATGACGGCCGGGTGATTGCGACCGATCGCAAATACCCCGAAACCGCTGAGCAAGTCCAGGTATTCCGTACCCTCCTGGTCGTAGAGATACTGTCCGACACCCTTTTTATAGTGGCGATCGTAGCCTATGGTCTTCAACACTCTGACCATTTGATTGTTTAAATATTGTTCGTGCAGATCGAATTTATCAGTGCTGTGTTGAGAAAAAAGTTCGGCGATACTGAATGACATTAGATACCTCAAAAAATTAAATGCTTTTGCCGCTGAAAGCAGGCAGGACTATTAAAGAACACGTCACTGTGAAAGTAAGGCCTATGGCCAAGAGTAATCCCATGCTGGCCATGCCCTGATGAGCGGTGAAAGCTAAGCTGGAAAAACTGCACAAAGTCGTTACGGAGCTGAAAATAATGCCTCGGGTAGTGCTGCTTTGCAGTAAATTTTCATCCTCGCCTATGGAGTGGTGCCTGTGCATGATCAGGATGCTGCTGTCGATACCTATGCCCAGCAGTAACGGCAGGGCGATGATATTGGCAAAATTGAATGGATTATCCAGTAATACGTTGGTCGCACCGGTTAACAAAGCGGCAAGCAATAATGGCATGACAACCAGCAAGGTCTTTCTGACGCTTCTGTACATCAGCAATAATAACACCACAATGGCAATAAAAGCACCGCTAAAGGCTTTGATAAATGCCTTGACTACCGCGTCACCACCCGCCTGATTGATGATCGGCAGGCCGGAAATTGTGTCGTTAATCGCCTGCACTTGGGTGGCAAATTCTTTCAGATTTTCAGGATTATTTTGGTCTTTTTCAGGCGTGATCAGCACTCTATAAAGACCGGTAGCGCTGACCCAGTGAGAGCTTATGTATTTCGGTAGATCATCCAGTCCAAAAGGCATGGCAGTCAGACTGGTTCTGAGTCGTTCTAGAGTAAACGGCAGTAGACCTAAAATATTTTTTTCCAGTTGTATGTAACCGGCTGTTGGCGTTTGAGTGGCGTTCGTCTGTTTCATGAACGCTTCGATACGCTGATGTAATTGCGCTAAGGTTTGTTGCGGCAGATCAGGGGATTTTTCAATAATGGCTTTTTTCAGCACTTCATTAAATTTAATCAAAGCGGCCTGCTGATTGGTGTTATCAAGTGTGCCGTCAAAATTTTCAAGTTGCCCGCCCAGCATCAAATTTAAATCTTCAATAGTATCCAGCTTCTGATCCTGATCAAGAGCCACAAAACTGGCCAAGGTGATGACTTCGTGGACAGATGACTGTTGCTCCAGTTGAGCGGTGATTTTGTCGGCGGCTTCCAGATTGTTTGCCAATGCGGTTAGGGCGAACGGGGATTCGGTTTTGGACTTTAATAATTCTTTAATGGTTGAAACCGATTCGCTGTTTGGGTCTCTGAGATTAATAGGGTTGTTATCAAAGGTAAGATGGGTCAATACAAAGCAGGCACCGATGCCCAGCAATAGGGAGACGACTTTGATGCCGGTTGCAAAGCGAAAAGGGAAGGCGATGATAAATGCTGAGATTAATGGTGAGCGGATCGGCTTAACATTATTGACCGGTAAAATGCAGAAGAAAGCCGGCAATACGGTTAGTGAAATAATCAGGCCGATAAAGATACCGCCGCCCGAAATAATGCCCAATTCGGATACGCCCGCATAATCTGTGGGTATAAACGCAAGAAAACCAATCGCTGTGGACAGGGCGCATAAGAGCAATGAAGAGCCGACATCGCGGATGCTGACCAGGATGGCTTCGCTATTGGGCAGACCTTTTGCTCTGCCTTCGCGATAATGCAGGCAGATATGTATCGCGTAATCTACCCCCAGTCCGATATATAAACAGGCAAAGGCGATGGAAATGACATTTAAATGTCCTACGCTGATGGCGGCAAATCCGGCTGTAAATATCAAGCCCATAACCAGGACGAGAGAGGTGGCAATCAGTAGCTTTATTGAACGCAGGGCTATCCATTGAATTACGCACACTAAAATCAGTGACAACAAGCCGGCGAAAGCAGCGCCTTTGCTGACACTTTCAAGCTCTTCGTGTTCCAGAGCGGTCTCGCCGGTTATACGTATGCTCAGTGACGGGTTTTCAGCCATGATTGTACGACTGATTTCTCGCGCTGCCGACAGCGCGATATCGGCAGGCAGCATTTCATCAAAATGCATTTTAGGCTTGGCGATGACGATAGTCCGGTTGAATTTGGTCTGCGCTCCGGCATCCTTGTAGTCGTCGGTATTCGGCTTGTTTTCGGCCAGTATGTTTTGCCAGGACAAATAGTGCGCTTGACCGTTTAACTGATTCTTGAGGGTATCGTCAATGGCAATCAGTATCGGATTCAGGTTCATAGGCAAGCTATCGTCATGCCGGTTAAGCGCCTGACCGATAATGCCGAACAGGCCTTCAAGATGATAATTCTGAGCCAAGTGGCCTATAAAGGGTTGGGCATCGGTGAGTTTTTTGGCCAATTTATCCAGGTCGTTTTGATCGAGATAAAGCAAGGCCTGCTGTTTGAAAAAGGCATTGTCGGTGGGTATATAGACGGAGCCGAAGCGATCTTTGGCATTGCCTAACTGTTCGGCAAGTTTGCCTGCAGCTTGAGAGGTTTCTTCCGGCGTTGCGGCATCAACCACAAAAATAATGGTGTCGGCATCCTGGGGAAATGCCTGATTTAAACGGGCCTGATTTTGCTGGAAAGGCAGGTCGGGAGACAACATCTCAGCGGTGTTGGTGTTAATCTCCAGATTTTTAATGGTGTAGGGCAAGGTTGCGCCGCACAGCAATAGCGATAGCAACAACAGCGTCCACGGACAGCGCATGATTTGCCGTTCGCACCAGTTAAGAAGAGTGTTGAAAAAAGATGACATACTGCTTATTAGCCTTGGCTTGGTTGTGCGGTCACATTGTTGAGTTGATTGGCGATCAATTTTAATGTGATTTTTGCGGCATTGAAATGCAGGCCAAGTTTTATGAGTCCTGGTAATTCAGTCGGGTGTAGTGCGACATATAATAACAATTTACTCAAAACGATGTCGCCTTCATTATTAACAGAATGATTGATGGCTTTGGGTAAATCCATGCCGGCCGGATCGGCAACGGCTCGAATCGCTAAAAAAGGTAGGCTGTTTTGCCGGGCAACTTTGGCTATGGCGATACTTTCCATGTCCAATGCGATCGCGCCGGTTTGGGTATATAGATGCTTTTTGTCTTGGGCGGCAGCTACGATACTGTTGCTTTCAGCCAAACTGCCGGTATGGACTTTGAGCGTGCTTGAAAGCAGATTTTTGGTGTCACTGTGCCAGTCAGAGTGAATGGCAAATTGAGCGTTATCGGCATCTATTAAGTTATCTGCCAAGACCAGATCGCCCGGTTTTAGCGTTTCGCTGAGGGCTGCGGCGCAACCCCAGCTGATCAAGCGGGTCGCGCCTTGTGCAATCAATAGCTCGGATGCGGCCTGTGCATTGTTGGCGCCTGCGCCGGAATAAGCGAGAACGATAGCGTCGCTAATAAAAACACTGCTCCCCTTATCAATCTTTTTTGAGGTCAGGGTGCCGAGTTCTTCCGGTAAAGCAACAATAATGCCGGTGATCAATTTTTATCGCCAGGGATGGTGTGTATGCCACAAGCCGGTAGGGAACCGGCGTGGCGATCGCCCTTGAGCTCGTTACGGTAACGCGCTAATGCCCAAAGCGGGAAGAACTTGTCGTAACCGTGGTATTTAAGATAGAAAACTTTAGGAAAGCCGGGCGCAGTAAAGCATTCGTCATTCCATACGCCGTCAGCTTGCTGGTTGCGCAAGATGAAATCGATGCCTGCTTTGACTTCAGGACTGTGCGCCTCGCCGGCAGCCATGAGTCCTAAGACGGCCCAGGCCGTTTGGAATGCAGTGCTGAAACGATATTTTCCGCTATGGCTGGTATCGTGATAGCTGTAGTTGTCTTCGCCCCAGCCGCCATCGCCGCGTTGTACGCTTTTTAGCCATGTTGCGGCTTTGGTGTAAAGCGGATCGCTTTTAGGCAGGCTGGTTTGCTCGAGTCCAAGTAATACCGACCATGTGCCGTAGATGTAGTTGGTTCCCCAGCGGCCAAACCATGAACCGTTTTGTTCCTGTTCGCTACGGATATAGTCGATAGTACGCTCTAGCGCAGGCAGGTATTCATCATGATTCTGCGCTACTCTAGCCATCAGCATTGCGCAGCGTGCGCTGACATCGGAAGTAGGCGGATCTAATAACGCGCCATGATCGGCAAAGGGGATTTCGTTCAAGTAATAATAGGTATTATCGACATCGAATGCGCCGTAACCGCCGTTTTTAGATTGCATGCCGACTATCCAACGGGTAGCACGATGTATCGATTCATCCAGATGCGGCAGGTTCGATTCCGCCATGGCGAAGGCGACAACTGCCGTGTCGTCGACATCGGGGTAATACGGGTTTTCAAATTGAAATGCCCAGCCGCCGCCTGCTAAATCAGGCTTGGAAATTCGCCAATCACCCGGCTCGTCGGACAGTTGTTTGCTTTTAAGCCAGTCGTAGGCGCGAGTCAGGCTTTGGCTGTTGCCTATTTTGTCGGATTCCTGTAAAGCCAGTGCGGCCAGCCCTGTATCCCAAACCGGGGACAAACAGGGCTGGCAGTAGGCGTCATGTTCATTGATAACTAATAATTTGTCGATTGCTTTACGCGCGGTGACGACGAACTCATGATCTTTAGGCATGCCAAGCAGCAGTAAAGCCTCGTAAGCGGCCATCATCGCCGGAGAAATTCCACCCAGGCCATCTTCGCCGTTCAGGCGTTCGATAATCCAGTCTTTGGCTTTTTCGATGGCGAGATTGTGCAGTTTTTTGGGGATTAACGGCCGTGTTGCTCGGCCCAGTTTGTCCAAGCCCAGAAAAATCTTATTTAATGTTGTTCTTTCAGGAAAGTAGTGCTGTTCTTCATCCGGGTGGGTGGTGAACAGTTCCAGTATATCAATGTTGTTTGGATTTTTTGCGGTCGCTTTTAAGGTGCAAAGAATAAACAGCGGTACCATAACGGTTCTGGACCAATAGGATACTTTATCCAAATGGAAGGGGAACCAGTTGGGAAGCAGCATGATTTCGACAGGAATATACGGAACGCCGCGCCAGGGTAATTGCTCAAAGGTTGCCAGCGCAATGCGTGTGAATACGTTGGCTTTTGCCGCACCACCTTGGTTGAGAATATAATTTCTTAATCGGGTCATGTGCGGTGCGTCGACAGAATCTCCCGCCATTTTCAAGGCGAAATAGGCTTTAACGCTGCAACTAAGGTCGCCCGCACCGCCGGTAAACAGCGGGTAGCTGCCATTTTCAGCTTGACGAGATCTTAGATAGTTGGCAATTTTGGCCTGTAGCGGCTGATCAATTTCACCTAGGTAGTGCAGCATCATGATGTATTCTGACGGGATCGAGCAGTCTGCCTCCAATTCGAATACCCAATAGCCGTCTTTGTCCTGCAGGCTTAATAATTTATCCTGCGCTTTGCTGATGGCTCGATTGAGATCGGTTGTGTAGTGATTAACGGTATTCGAGGAACTCGAAATAGTGCCGGTATTGATCTCTGAATTTGCTTCGTTAAACATAGGTTGCGTCCTTAAAGGTTTGTCTTGGCTTTTGAGGATGGTGTTGAGTATGTCCAGTCGGGTGTTTTGAGTTCGCGGCTTGTTAAATTGAACAGTAAACTAAGCAGGGTGTTGCTGCGTCCGGTTAATCGGGTCGCAAGAATAGTCGCCTTAACGCTGGTGCGAGTAATTTTGACTTGGCCGGAATTGTGAAAATCCGGATTTTGTTTGATCTTTTTTAAGGTCAGAACGGCCATGCCTAACGCCCAAAGACAGAAGTTACGAATGCCGGTTTCATGAGCGGGAAGCAGTTGTGTGTACTTCAGCGCGTTATGTAAATGGTTGTGAGCGATGCCGATCAAGTGCTCCAGACCTAAGCTGAAGTTTTCTGAATGAGTTTCCGGTGTCAGGTTTTTAAGATCGAACTCTGTTTCGGTAAAAATATCCTGCGGTAACCAGCAAACGCCACGTTCGGCATCGTCCCATATATCTTTTAATATGTTGGTCATTTGCAGTCCTTGGCCAAAAGACACGGACAGGCTAAGCAGTTCGTCTTTGTGTCGAGCAATTTCCGGCGAGTAATGGCAAAAAAGCTTGGCCAACATTTCGCCTACGCAACCGGCAACGTAATAGCAGTATCTGTCCAAGTCGGCAAGTGTTTCAAGGCCGCCATGCAGATCCATGGCCTGAAAGATCGGCATGCCTTCGGCCATGGTTTCTACGCAGGTAGCCAATGCCTCGATTTGATCGGGGTCAAATTTATGAGTAATTTGAATAACTCGTGGCAATACATGAATTAAGGTGTGCTCGGCGGGAATGGTTTGCTCAGAAAGCAGCGGTGCAAGTTCTACAGCAAACGGCTCTGAATTACTTCCGGTTTTTACGACACGAATAAACTCCGAGCAAAAATATTTTTTTTGTTCGGGGGACAGGGAAATTTCATCTTCTATAGTGTCGACAATGCGACATAACAAATAGGCGTTAGCGACTGCACCGTATAATTTTTCCGGCAACTGCGGAATAGTTAGCGCAAATGTTCTGGAGACGCCTTCAAGTAATAATGCCTGGAATTCATCGTCAGAACATTTGTTGAGTGATTTTGGGTTATCAAGGGATATTTGAGTTTCACTCATGATATTTTGTTGTCGACGTACAGGGTAAATTTAAGTTGGTTAATTATAATAATAGACTGTTTGTTGGTATTTTGCAAAGCAATGTTGTTTTGTTGCAAATATGCACACTCTATAATTCAGGTAATAAATTTATTATTAATTAAAATAGTAAGTTAGCTGCGTTTGTCGCGTATTTGTGTGGGCAGTATGAGCTTGCATTCTGTGTGGGCGTCTACACAGACATGCTATAAAACTGGAGTCGTCAGTTAAAAGATAGTATTCTAGTCGGCAATAGATAAGCGATTGTATTATATAATGGGCTTGCCGGTATTCCCTGATTTTCGTTGTGCAAATGCAGTAGACGTTTGTATTATGGCGGGTGTTGTCTGGTTGTTGTTTTATTAATACAGGTTTGTCGTCTTGCAGTGTATGTGGTTTCAGGGCGGTCATTTTTATGTGGGCGTCATTAAGTTTATCGAAGTTTTTTTGGAGGGTTTGCTCGTGGGAGTTCCTTTACGTCAGCAGTTGACTGTAGGCAGTTATTTGATTAAGCAAAAGTTGAAAGGGGTTAAAAAATATCCTTTGGTGCTGATGCTTGAGCCTTTGTTTCGTTGCAATTTGGCCTGTGCAGGCTGTGGTAAAATCGATTATTCTGATGATATTCTCGATCAGCGGCTTTCATTTGAAGAGTGTATGCAGGCGGTGGACGAATGTGATGCGCCTATGGTGTCCATTCCAGGCGGTGAACCGCTTATTCATAAAGAAATGCCGCAAATTGTTGCGGGTATCATCGAGCGGAAGAAATTCGTTTACCTGTGTACTAATGCACTGTTGTTGAAAAAGAGAATTGACGATTATAAGCCATCTCCTTATTTAACCTTTTCTATCCATTTAGATGGCATGCATGAAAGGCATGATACCTCCGTCTGCCAGGAAGGTGTTTTTGAGCGAGCCGTTGAAGCGATAAAATTGGCGCTGGAAAAAGGCTTTAGGGTTACGATAAACTGTACGCTGTTTCAGGGTGAAAACTCTCAGGAAGTTGCCGATTTTCTGGATTATGCGATGGAACTTGGTGTCGAAGGTGTGACTATTGCCCCCGGCTTCAGTTATGAGCATGCGCCCCAGCAGGATGTGTTTATTAAAGGTAGCGATGTTAAGGATTTATTCCGGGGTATTTTCAGAATCGGTAAAAAGCGCAATTGGAAATTAAATCATTCGTCGCTATATCTTGACTTTCTGGCAGGCAACCAAAATTACGATTGTACCCCTTGGGGTAATCCGACTCGTAACGTGTTCGGCTGGCAAAAACCTTGTTACTTGCTGGCTGATGAAGGTTATGTTTCAAGTTTTCAAGAGCTTCTGGATACTACGCCATGGGAAAAATACGGCTCGGTTAATAATCCTAAATGTGCAAGCTGCATGGCGCATTGCGGTTATGAAGCGACTGCGGTTGAAGACATGTTAAGTCATCCGTTGAAGGCCTTGTGGACGTCCATTAGAGGCCCGAAAACCGAGGGTGCAATGGTGCCTGTGGCAACTCCTGAGTATGCAAAAGAAGAACGGGCATCAGCAACCATTGCAGGAATTCCTGTAAGAGTAGAGGTTGCCGATTAAAGTTTATTTAGGTTCACGGCACAGGGCACAGGGGGCAAGGTTTTTTCGCCTTGCGCCTTGCACCTTTTACCTGATTTAATTTTTGCGAGGTTTTTTAATTATGATTTTAAAAAATATGAAGTTAACTGTTGTTTTCATGTTCTTTTTGTTTGGGACAATGAATGCTTTCGCTCTGGATGAAGGCGGCGCAACTGCAAAACAAGTTGTAGAAAAATTTCAGGCCGATCTTATTGAAGTGATGAAGGACGGTAAGAAATTGGGCTATGCCGGAAGATATGAGAAGCTCAAGGAGTCTGTTTCCAACAGCCACGAACTGACAAAAATCGCCCGTATTGTTGTCGGTAAGGAGTGGGAGAAGTTATCCGAGGAACAACAGCAGAAGCTGGTCGATGTGTTCAGTCAGTTGAGTATTGCCTCTTATGCGCACAACTTTAAAGATTATTCGGGGGAATCATTTGTATTCGATTCGGAAGAAGAAACGACGAGAGGCGGTGTTGTTGTGCATTCTCACCTGGTTATTCCTGATGACAAGCCCGTTAAATTTGATTACATGTTAAAGGAAAATGGCAATAGCTGGCGTATTATTAATATTATTGCCAACGGTGTCAGTGATTTAGCCTTGAAAAGGTCGGAATACACGACTATTTTGCAGCGTGAAGGCTTTGATGTATTAATAACCAAGATTAACGAAAAAATTAATAATTATTCAAAACAATAGGTTTCATGCCGATGAATAGACTACACAAAGGCAATCGTAGCGTTAAAATGCAATATACATTCTCAGGGTTCCTGATTGTAATTGCGCTCACTCTGGGCGGTTGTGCAACAACAGGTGATGTTGAACAACAAACTGTAGTGAGCAAGACCGATCCTTATGAAAGCTTTAATAGAAAAATATTTGGTTTTAACGATAGCGTCGATAATTATGTCGCTGAACCTATTTCAAATGCTTATAAATGGATAACTCCGCAGTTCATGCAAACGGGTGTTTTCAACTTCTTTAATAATCTGAAAAATGTAAATGTAGTTATTAATGATGTTTTACAGGCTAAATTTTCACAAAGCGCTGAAGATACCGGGCGTTTTGCCATCAACTCAACAATAGGATTGGGTGGTCTGGTTGATGTGGCCAAGCATGTGGGACTGGAACAAAATGAGGAGGATTTTGAACAGACCCTAGCGGTATGGGGTGTGCCTCAAGGTTCTTATCTGGTGTTGCCTATTCTGGGGCCGTCAACTGCGCGTGGTATTCCAGGAGCGGTATTCGATACGGCGGCAAATCCGGTCAGTTACATAGGCATGCCTGTGCAGTTGTTGTCTATGCTGAATGCCAGAGCTAGTGCGGAAGGGGCATTAAAATTCATTAATGAAGCTGCGTTGGATCCTTATGTATTTACGCGTGAATCTTTTTTGCAGTGGCGTAATCATCTGGCCACGGATGGAAAGGCGGAGGCGTCATTCGATATAGATGGTCTTGAAGACGAGTCACTTGAGGGTGATAATGGCGCGGCTTTTAGTCAAGACTCGTCTGGCGATGCCAATGCAAGTGACAAACCAGGTTTTGCTCTGCGCCTAGACGAAAAGACTAAAGAGATTGAGCAAGTCTCGTATTCATTTAGCAGTGTCGCTCAATCATTTGATGCTACCGCCAAGTCATTTGAACAGGCCGGTAACAAGCTGGATGAATTGAAAAAATTAAGAAGACGTAGGTAAAGAAGGTGAAAGGTGAAAGGTGAAACCTTGAACCTCGAACCTCAATTAATAATGCAATAACGAATGAACTTCGTAACCCCTTAGCTTTTCCCTTCCTTCCAGAAAATCCAATTCCACCACAAAGGCGCATGCCTCTACCTTTGCACCCAATTGTTCAACTAATTCACAGCTCGCTTTTGCTGTTCCGCCGGTAGCCAGTAGGTCGTCAATCAGTAAAACATGATCGTTCGCATCGAAGGCGTCGATATGCGCTTCCAGTGTGGCTGAGCCATATTCAAGGTCATACGATACACTTTGCACATCGTAAGGCAGTTTTCCCGGTTTTCTCAATGGCACAAATGGAAGCCCCAGTTCCCAGGCAACCAGAGAGCCGAAAATAAAACCGCGCGCCTCCATCCCTGCAACTGCGGTAATATTTCTGCCTAAAAAAGGCTGTAGTAGTTGATGGACGGAAAGCCTCAGTGTAGCGGGATCTTTTACCAGTGGCGTAATATCTTTGAAGATAATACCGGGTTTTGGGAAATCGGGGATGTCGCGGATTTTATCTCTTAATCGATTCATTATTTTAATAGGTAGGTATTTAAGGTAAAAACGGCTTTGTCGATTGCCTTGCTTCATTTTAGTTTTACCAACGTAAAACTGGGCAAATCAGGAGTTCAGGCTTTGCCTGTTCGCAAGCAGAGCTTGCACTCCGCCTGTCATAGTCTATTCACGCTACCCCGTCTTAATTGGATAGCCGGTTTTCTGTACTGCTGCAAACTTTTGGTTGCAGTCTTGATCCGGGCAAGTTGGTTTAATTGAAAATAGTTTCGAAAGAATAGCCGTTGCATTCCATGATTTCTTTCATTCTTTTTAATCCATCCATTTGGATTTGTCTGACACGCTCTCGGGTTACGCCCAACTCTTGAGCAACCTGCTCAAGGGTAGAGTCTTCATAACCGCAAAGCCCATAGCGGCGACAAATAACTTCGCGTTGTTTTTCAGAAAGTTGAAACACCCATTTGGCAATGTTATGTCTGATACCGTCTTCTTGTATTTTCTCAGCGGGCGATAAGCTGTCGCTATCAGAAATCGACTCTACCAAGGGTTTATCAAAATCCTTGCCGGCCGACATGTCTATTGATGTAACCCGCTCGTTGAGTTTAAGCATTTTTTCGACTTTATTAACCGGTATGTCCAGATGAACTGCAATATCTCTGGCATTAGGTTCATGATCGAGTAACTGTGCCAAATGACGTTGAGCTTTAAGATAAGTGTTCATTTCCTTGACAATATGAATCGGCAAACGGATGGTTCGCGTTTGATTCATAATGGCTCGTTCAATAGTTTGCCTGATCCACCAAGTGGCATAGGTTGAAAATCTAAAACCTCTTTCAGGATCAAATTTTTCAACTGCGTGCATCAAGCCCAGATTGCCTTCCTCAATCAAATCCAGTAACGGCAAGCCTCTGTTCAGGTAACGACGGGAGATTTTAACGACTAGGCGTAAATTGCTTTCGATCATGATTTTGCGGGCAGCTTCATCGCCTAGCAAAGCCCTGGATCCGTAAAGTTTTTCTTGGTCGGCAGTCAGTAATTGTGATCGAGATAGTTCGTTTAAATAAACCCGTGTCGCATCAATGCTTTTATCTTGCTGCGAGGTATTGGTAATTGTCTCGTCAGTATCCTCGGTTTGTGCGCCATGCATTGTTCTACCTCCTGTATTCATGCAGTCGAATACCTCAGCGATAGCGGAATTTTTCTGAGGTTCATCGTCAAAAGACAAATCATCAAATAACACACAAACATCATCGTCTAACATACAAACATCATCGTCCAATAGCTCAACTAATTCTGCTTTCATGATAACCTCTACATTGTTCGACCAAAGCCGAAATGGTTTTTTATTATTTGCCCGGTAAAAGGTTAAGTGGATTTACCGGTTTTCCGTTTTTTCTTATTTCGAAATGCAGCGACGCTTGGTTTGATCCCGCTTGGCCTGCTTTTGCAATAACCTCACCTTTGCTCACTGTACGGCCCTCTGTAACAAGCAGTTGGCTGTTATTGGCATAAGCGCTTAAATACAAATCGTTGTGTTTGATAATAAGCAAATTACCGTAGCCAATCAGGCCTTGTCCGCTATAGACAACTTTACCTGCTTCAGCCGCACTCACGTCTTGTCCTGTTTTTCCGGCTATATCAATGCCTTTGTTATGGGCTGGAGAAAAATATTTTAAAACTTTTCCTTTGATTGGCCATTGAAAGTTTAACTTTAACATGTTTCTATTATCAATTGAAATAATTGATTTTTTTTGTGATCTTGTTCCGGATTTAATCGCGATATTTTTAATCGACTGGATTTTATCAGTCGGATTCGGTTTGTTATTTAACGGAATGGCATTTGTATTCTGTGAGTTCATTTTATTTATTACAGTTGCCGTTACGATTTTTTTATTTGTCCCGGCAATTGCTCCATGCATTGCTCTCGGCAACTGCTCCATGCGTTGCTCTACCTCCCCCGTCCGTGGGGTCGTACCTCCTCCGTCCATGGAGTCGTCGGTAACGGTTTCTGCTTTTGGCGGCCGTTCCATGTGTCGCTCTATCGGGGTTGTGCTTCCTGCATTCGTGTGGTCGTACGTGGATATGCTTTCCAAGTTCGGGTCGGAGAGTCTGATTTTTTGATTTATTTCTATCGTATAAGGGGAGGCGATCCGGTTCCATTGCGCTAATTGCCGATAATCCATGTCATAAATCAGGCTTATTCCATACAAGGTGTCGCCTTTTTTTACCTGATGATATTTTGTATCGTCTTTTGCAATATCAGGGTTATTTGTGCTGACAGGGGCATAGTTTTGCGGTATTTCCGCACAGCCATTCAGTAAAGCCGGCAGTATTGCAATAAAAACAAGCTTTGAATTAGTGGATGTCATAGAAGGTTATTTTTTTAATAAAATCTTTTTAGCCAGATTTATTTTTGCGGCCAAATAATTTGATCCGCCACGATCAGGATGAATTTTTTGCATTAATTTACGATGAGCGGCGATAATTTCAGCCTCCGATGCGCCCATCTTCAAATCCAACACTTCATAGGCTTCTTCAATCGACATATCGCCTTTAGTGGTCGTTTTGTTGGGTCGTTGCGAGGTGTTCCGTTTTGCAGAATCAAATTGCGACCATAGTCGATGTAAATAGGGCGCATAACGTAACAATGCAGGCATTAAGCGGAATATAAAAGCAATAGCCACACCTGCCAGAGCAAAAAACCAGTTCAAACGTCCGGTTACGGCTAAATAAAACACGATCAGTCCCGTAACGAGTAGAAACAAAAACTTGGCGTAACGAGCCAATACAGCTGGCGAGGTTTTTAAAAACGCACGTACCCCGAAAAATGCAATGATGATCAATATCAACATCAGATAAATTCGAATCAAGGTTTACTCCTGGATTAATGATCTGTTTAAGGCCGCTCTCAAGGCTTTTCCCCTTACCTATATCTGCGGCGGCCATGGATGGTGCGAATGCCGTAAGACTGTTAGAGCGTTCACGACCACGTATCCATAGTATTTGAATAAATAATACCTTAAAATATGAGATCTTATGATAACAATTTAATGTTGGTTGATATGTTAAATGTCAAAGTTTCAGTTTTAGGTTTTGTCGCCGCAAGCGGAACCGGTAAAACCACGCTATTGACCCAATTGATTCCGATTTTAAAACAAAGCGGTTTGCGCATCGGCTTGATCAAGCATAGTCATCATAATTTTGAAATTGACCAACCGGGAAAAGACAGTTTTCGCTTGCGGGAAGCCGGTGCCTCGCCAGTTATGCTGGTATCCCGGTATCGGCGCGCGATTATTACCGAGTTGGCCCCGGAACAAGCGCTCCGACTGGAAGATCAGTTGAAGCAATTCGATCAATCTGAACTGGACCTGATCTTGGTGGAAGGCTTTAAGTCGGAAAAATTTCCTAAAATTGAATTGCATCGACCTGCGCTTAGACAGCCCCTGCTTTACCCAAACGACCCGGACGTCATTGCGATAGCGACCGATGCGGCACTGGAAACGCCAGACTATTTGATGCAATTGGAATTGAACCATCCCGAAATGATTGCCGAATTTATCCAACACCATGTTATGAAAAACTATGATTGACTCATGCAGTCGGGAATCCAGGCCGCTATTGTCTGCGGAAGACGCGCTGGATAACATCAAAGCCGCTATACAAGCTGTAAGCGGTACAGACAAATTGGAGTTAAAAAATGCCTTGGGCCGAGTGCTGGCGGAATCGGTTTATTCGCCGATCAATATTCCCCATGACAGGAATGCCGCTATGGATGGCTATGCGTTTGCCGGTCGCGATAAGGCTGACGGGCAAGCGTTCATGCTTAGTTTGGTGGGGACTTCCTGGGCTGGACGGCCATTTCAAGGTCAGTTGCAAGCCGGTCAGTGCATCAGGATTTTTACCGGAGCGGTTGTGCCGGAACATGCCGACTCAGTCATCATGCAGGAACATGTGCAAGTTCAGGAACAAACCGTACGTTTTCCGGCGGACACACGAGTACTGCAAAATATCCGGGAAATCGGCGAAGATGTAAAACAAGGCGCCTGTTTAATAGCCGAACCTAAAAAGCTGACAGCGGTCGATCTGGGTTTACTGGCCTCTGCCGGAATTGATCAGGTTATCGTTAAGCGACAGTTAAAAATCGCTCATTTTTCTACCGGCGACGAACTAAGCTCATTAGGTCGGCCGCTGGAGCCTGGGAAAGTATACGATAGCAACCGCGCTATGTTAGGCGGATTATTGGCAGACCCCGGCTACAGCGTTACTGATTTAGGTGTCATTCCCGACAATAAGCAGTTGCTTGAAGACGGTTTTATTGAAGCTTCCAAAAACCATGATGTGATCATAACTACCGGCGGCGCTTCAGTCGGTGAGGCCGATTATGTCAAAGAAATCCTGCAAAGCTGCGGGGAAGTCAATTTCTGGAAAATGGCGATAAAACCCGGAAAACCATTGGCCTTTGGCAAAATAGGGGGGTGTTATTTTTTCGGTTTGCCCGGCAATCCGGTTGCCGTAGCGGTAACCTTTCAGCAGATAGTGGCTCCCGCGCTTAGGCAGCTTTCCGGTGCGCCGCTTGCCAAACCGTTAAGATTTACCGCGACTTGCACCTCGGTATTAAAAAAATCTCCCGGACGGCAGGAATATCAGCGCGGCATCCTCAGTCAAGATGAGCGTGGCGAGTTTTCTGTCGCTTCAGCGGGTCGGCAAGGCTCGCATATCCTCAGCTCCATGAGTCAGAGCGGCTGCTATATCGTCTTGCCAAGAGAGTGTGGTGGCGTACAAGCAGGCGACAAGGTCATTGTTGAGCCGTTTAGTGTGTTGATATAGCATTCCCACACTCTTATATATTAGGCCTTTTTAACAAATTCTGATTTAAGTTTCATTGCGCCAATGCCGTCGATTCTGCAGTCAATATCATGGTCGCCGTCGACCAGACGGATGATTTTGACTCTAGTGCCGACTTTGACAACCGATGATGAGCCTTTGACTTTGAGATCTTTGATTACGGTGACGGTATCTCCGTCTTGTAACACGTTGCCGTTTGCATCCTTAATGATACGGACATCGGAGTTATCTTCGGCTGTCCCATCTTTTGGCCATTCGTGTGCGCATTCAGGGCAGACGTACATAAGATCGTCTTCGTAGGTGAATTCTGAGCCGCATGCGGGGCATTTTGGGAGGTTACTCATTGCTTTTACCTAATGTAGGGTTGTCTCAACCTTGCGGGGTACAAGGTGTATTGAGGCGACATGATGCCAGATTTAGGCGGTTATTGTCCATTTCACGAGGGGACTATGCCTATTGGGGACGGGAAATTACCGGTGAAAGCAGCTGTGTACGGGGAAGGGCGTCCACGCCCTTGGTGGTGATTTTAGATAATGCCCCCATTTTGATAGCCCAGAAATTTGGGATAAATATAAAGTTCTTTATACGGAACTTGAGCAGGGGCCGGACGCGCTGGCGGATTAATTGAAATCCCCGGTCGATTAATTCACCCGGTCGACTTTAACCAGAATACGCATCCGGCTTTCGCCAACCTGGCGCGTATTAACAAACGCACCGCTTGAACTGCTGTTACTGTTTTCGCCAACTCCCCCGAGTTCTACCCATTCGCCAAGATTGATTCTGAGTGTCGATTGCGCATTTTGGACTTCGATCCGGCCTCGGTTGTTCAGTTTATCCGACCAGGGCGAAACGCTAAGAATGACTTGCTGTCCGGCCAGTCTGGGGACTACCGCAAAACCGGTGGTCGCTTCGGTAAATTCGGTTGCCGTAGAGTAACCATAGCTGGAAGAATATTGACTTGGATAAACATTGCCCGCTTTAATATGAGCCGGGACGCCTTCCATGGTTCGAATGGTCTGGGTGTTTTGATCGGCGTTCTTCTCTTGGGTCTGATAAAGGTGGCCGCCTATTCTGCCGCCGAATCTTGACGGATCATCAACCGGAACATTCAGTTGAACTCTGGCGGTCGCGTTAAGTTCATCGGCGGTAGTCTGCTTGCTTTGCATGACGGTGATGATCAGATTGCTTTGGCGCACATCCAGTTGCTTGACGATGGATTTGATTTCGGCCAGCTTGTCAGGCGTGGTCTTGACCAGTAGATTGGAGCCGTTATCAATCAACTGGGCGGTATTGCCAAGCAACGGAACAAGCAACGGCAGTATCTCGAATGCCGGTCGATTGCTTAAGGGGATGACTTCAATAATAGTGTCAGCGGCAAAAACGCTATTGCCCAGCAGGCTTATGAAAATTAATGCTAAAAATTTTTTCAAGGGGATGCTCCGGTACAGGTAACCATGAGTCTCTATGGTATAACGTTATATGTGTCATTCGAAATTCTTTTTCGTCATGCTGATCTTGGCGATTTGACGCCTGCTTTAGACAGCCGATTTTTGCTAAGGTAACGTCGTCTTCCGATAGTTATCCAGAACTGATTTGTCCCTGTTACAATCAGAAAAAACAGGACAGAATTTTTCCGGATAGCTAACTATGAATTCACCGGGCAAAAAACCCCTCATTATCATCATCGGCATTGCGCTGATGGTTGTCGTTTATTTTTTCACGAAACAGCCGGATTTTGTTGATGTTGAAATCGTCACGCTTGAACAAGGCGAGGTGAGGGCGACGGTATCCAATACCCGCGTCGGTACGGTTAAAGCCTGTAGACGCGCCTATTTGGCGCCTGCAACAGGCGGACAGGTTGCCATGCTGCATGTCAAAGAAGGCGACAGCGTCAAACAAAACCAGTTGCTGCTGGAGGTCTGGAATAAAGACCTGAAAGCGCAAGTCAAATTGCAGGACGCTCAAATCAGGGCCAACCGGGCATCGGCCGAACAAGCCTGCCAACTCGGCGCAGGCGCTGAACGCGAGGCCGAGCGTTTGTCGCGTTTGCAAAAATTCGATCATATCGTTTCCGAAGAACAGGTCGATATTAAAACGACCGGCGCACGCGCCAAACGCGCATCCTGCAACGCAGCCCTTGAGGCCATCGCCGTTAGTCAGGCCAACCGCGGCGCGGTTCAGGCCGCCGTCGAGCGTACCCTGATTATTGCGCCTTTCGACGGCACCGTGGCTGAAATCAATGCCGAGTTGGGGGAATTTATCACGCCGTCGCCGCCCGGCATTCCGACTTTGCCCGCCATCGATTTGCTGGATGTCAGCTGTTTGTACGTGTCAGCGCCGATTGATGAAGTGGACGCGCCGCAGATCAAAACCGGCATGAGCGCCTGCGTGTCGCTGGATGCTTTTGCTGAAAAGCGTTGTTCCGGCACGGTAAGCCGCATCGCCCCCTACGTGTTGGAAAAAGAAAAGCAGGCGCGCACCGTCGAAGTTGAAGTTAAATTAACCGATCCGAAAGATCTTAAAGGGCTGCTGCCCGGCTACAGCGCCGATATTGAAGTGTTGTTAGCCAGTAAAGCTCAGGCGCTCAGGGTGCCTGCCGAAGCGGTGCTGGAAAATAACCGGGTTTTGGTGATGCAAGAGAACGGCTTGCTGGAAGAGCGCCGCTTTAAACCGGGTCTGGCCAACTGGAATACCGTGGAAGTGCTGTCGGGCCTGAATGTCGGCGACAAAGTGGTGTTGTCGGTAGGCCGGGAAGGCGTCGTTGCAGGCGCCTATGCCCGCGAACAAAAATGATACGGCTGGAACATATCCACCGCTATTTCCAGGTAGGCGAGCAATGCGTTCATGCCTTGAATGACATCAGCGTCACTATCGAAAAAGGCGAATATGTGTCGGTTATGGGGCCGTCGGGTTCCGGCAAATCGACGTTATTAAATGTCATCGCCCTGCTAGACCAGCCGAGCTCAGGCCGCTATCTGCTGAACGATCAGCCGGTTACCCAGCTTAGCGATGATGAGCTTGCCAAAGTTCGCCGCGAAAACATCGGCTTTGTGTTCCAGTTTTTTCATCTGATTCCGCGTCTGTCGGCGGCTGAAAACATTGAAATGCCGATGATACTGGCGGGCGTAGCGGTCAAGGAGCGCAAACAACGGGTGCTGGAAGCGCTGGCATCGGTCAGCCTGCAGGATCGGAGCTACCACCGGCCGGATCAGCTTTCCGGCGGACAGCTACAGCGCGTCGCCATTGCCAGGGCCATGATCATGCGGCCTGCGATTTTATTGGCGGACGAGCCGACCGGCAATCTCGACAGCAAATCCGGCAAGGAAATTATCGAGTTGCTGGAAGGGCTTAACCGGCAGGGCGTAACGTTGATGATTATTACCCATGACCAAAGTTTGGGTGACCGGGCGCACCGCAAAATTCGCATTGTCGATGGGCAGCTCAGTTAACCCGTGTTCATCGTATGAGCAGTTAAATATGGAAGATGGAGTGCAGGCTTTGCCTGCAAGGGCGGGCAAAGCCTGCACTCCGGTTGCTCTGTTTTCCATTATAACGGCAGCGATGCAGAGTAATTACGCCGAATCAGGATAAAGCATGCTCATTAAAGACACATTAACCCAATCCTTAGGCGCCATCCGCACCCAGCGCTTGCGTGCGGGCTTGATTGTTCTGGCAATGAGCATCGGCATCGCTTCGGTTTCGGTGTTGACGGCCCTGGGCGAAAGCGCCCGCCGTTATGTGGTGAACGAGTTTGAAGCCTTGGGCACAAACCTGGTTATCGTGCTGCCGGGGCGCACCGAAACCACGGGCGGACAGCCGCCGCTATTTGGCGAAACGCCAAGGGACTTGACGCTGGATGACGCCGAGGCCTTGTTACGCAGTCGTCATATTGCCGCCATCGCACCGCTGACTGTCGGTTCCGCGCCGGTTTCAGCGCAAGGACTGGAGCGCGAAACCAATGTTCTGGGCTCGACCCACGCACTAAGACGGGTGCGCCGTTTGACCGTGGCGCAAGGCAGTTTCCTGCCGCAAACCGAGATCGATAAGACCCTGTCGGTGTGCGTGATCGGCCAAACCATACGCAAAGAACTGTTTGCCAATCAACCGGCGCTGGGGCAATGGTTGCGCATCAACGACCGGCGCTTCCGGGTAATCGGCGTGCTGGCATCGGAAGGGCAATCTATCGGCACCGATTTTGACGAAATCGTGATTATTCCGGTGGCTTCCGCACAGGCTTTGTTCGATACCCATTCGTTATTCAGGGTGCTGGTTGAAGCCAAATCCAAGTCGGACATGTACAAGGCGGTCGATGAAATCAGGGACATCATCAAGACCCGCCATGAGGGCGAAGACGACGTGACGCTGATTACCCAGGACAGCGTGGTCAGCACCTTCGATAAAATATTGACCGCGTTGACCCTGACTGTTGCCGGTATCGCCGGAATCAGCCTGGCGGTGGCCGGTGTTTTGGTGATGAATGTGATGCTGGTCAGCGTCACGCAACGTACTGCCGAGATCGGCTTGCTGAAAGCCTTAGGCGCGACCAAGCGACAGCTGCTATGGCTGTTTTTGATCGAAGCGGCCATGTTGTCGCTGGCAGGCGCCTTGCTGGGCGTGATGTTGGGCTACCTAACCCTTGGGGTGTTGCAGGCTTTTTATCCGGATTTTCCGATGCAATTGCCAAGCTGGGCATTGCTCGCCGCCTTGGCGGTTTCGTTGTTTACGGGGCTATTGTTCGGCGTATTGCCGGCCAGAAAAGCGGCCAATCTCGATCCCATCGCCGCCTTGGCAAAGCGGTAACGTGCGGGACTGTGAAGAATTATTTACCACAGAGGACACGAAGAATACGAAGGAAATAATTATGTTAATTCAATGTGTTGAAAACTTCGTACTCTTCGTGATCTCCGCGTCCTTCGTGGTTATTCTTTTAATGTCTACTGAAAATATAATTCCATGCGCTACGCCGACCTGATCTCATTGTCGTACCGGACGGTTATCAGTCACCAACTGCGCTCGGCGCTGACCGCGTTGGGGCTGATTATCGGCATCGCGGCGGTGGTCGTATTAACCTCGATAGGTCGCGGCATTCATACCTTTGTGCTGACGGAATTCACCCAGTTCGGCACCAATCTGGTCGGCGTTCATCCCGGAAAAACCACCACCTTCGGCATGTCGGGCGCAACCATAAGCACGGTCAGGCCGTTAGTTCTAGCCGATGCGGTCAGCTTAAGCAAAGTGGAAAACATCATTGCCGCATCCCCCATGGTGCAAGGCAATGCGCGAATCGAAGCAGGGGAAAAACAGCGGCGCACCAATGTGCTGGGGGTCGGTTCTGCGGTGCCGGAGATCTGGAAAATCAAGGTCGTCAACGGGCGTTTTTTGCCGGAAGAAGAAAGCAATCCGCGCGCCTTTGCGGTGCTGGGCAACAAATTGGCGACCGAATTGTTCGGCACAGCCAGCCCTTTAGGCCGACGCATCAGGATCGGCAGCGACCGTTTCCGGGTCATCGGCGTGATGGAAAAAAAAGGCCAGATGGTCGGCTTTGACATGGACGACACCATTTACATCCCGGCCGCCAAGGCGCTGGAGCTGTTCGACAGGGAAAGCCTGATGGAAATTCACCTGCTCTATAAAAGCAATACCGCGATTGCCGGCGTAGAAAAAGCGATCAAACGAAACCTGATTGCCCGGCACGGCAGGGAAGATTTCACCATCGTCACCCAGAACCAGATGCTGAAAAGCATGGATTCCATCCTGAACATCCTGACGCTGGCGGTAGCGGCATTAGGCAGTATTTCCTTGCTGGTAGGTTCGGTCGGCATATTAACCATCATGACCATCGCCGTTTCCGAACGCATTTCCGAAATCGGCTTGCTGCGGGCGGTAGGCGCAGAACGCAGAACCATTTTTCAGCTGTTCCTGTGCGAAGCCCTGGCGCTAAGCGCCGCAGGCGGGCTGTGCGGCGTGTTGTTGGGGATAGCCATAGTCAAGATTCTCGATGCCGCGTTGCCCGCCTTGCCGGTGGAGCTGGCCTGGGCCTATATCGTTGCGGCCTTTGTGGTCTCGTTGTTGATCGGCATAGCCGCCGGAGTAGCTCCGGCTGTGAAAGCCGCACGGTTGGAGCCGTTGGAGGCTTTGCGGGCCGAGTGATTTACGTAACATTTTTACTGAAACATCACCCTTTCCTTATAGGCATAGCTATCTACACAAGTTATTTCTCGCTCTCACGCAAGAGCGTCACTGCTATTAAGTTAAGACATGGACAGGATTGTGGCGGCGACTATTTTGTCGGGTCTACTCCTCATTGCTTTCATTTAGGCGTGAATCCGCGCCTGACAGTTTTTCAATCGTGCAACGGGAGTGCGAACTTTACTTGCGCTCCAGATGCCAAAATTCAGTAAGACTTGCGTAGATACCTATGCCTTATAGGTAAACTTCAGTCGCGCACGATGCTGAAAGTATCGTTTTTAAGAGTTGTTATTGGATTTCGTGCGCGCCTGAAGTCGCGGCTCCGAATACCCTTGACACATTTCTGAACCAAGGCCAAACAATTCTCGCAAAGCTTTAACTGGATCGATAAGCGCCATTTGATAGTGATTTTTGCTGATGAATCGCAAGGCTTGTGCATCGCTACCGTCGGCAATTAAGATGCGGTTTTCGATTGATCTATAGCCTGTTTTATTTGCCTGATTGACGAGCCGTTTAATTGCGCTGTTCTGTTGTGATCCAGACATAATGCGCCTCTGAAACCCAAGTAATCCGGCTGGCAGGGTATCAATTCGGCTATGTCGTTCAGCCTGAGCGAACCGGCCAGTCCGCAGAGCATAGACCGGTCTTTTGCCAGCCGGACAAATTGCGCAATGTCGGCTTTTGCCATCGCCTGGGTTAAGGAGCCGTTGGTTTTGTTCATGGTGTCTAGCATCACGCCTTTGAACCCGGCATTTTTTATCGCATCTATAATGGCAATATCCGGTTGGGTATCGGCGAATAATACCGCTATCAAGTTCATCGTTCGCGGGAACGTAGCGAGTTTTTTTAGGGTTCTCTGCCAGTCGCCGCCGGGAAAAAAACCGATTTTGATGTAATCGACGCCGGTTTCGGCCATCTCTGTTACTGCCTGGTAAACAATTTCAGGCTGCATCGGCAGGTCGCCAACGGTTGCGCTAATGGGGCAACGACCGTTAATCGCAACAACAATGTTTTTGACAATGTCGGTTTCCAGCGCCCCCAAGGCGCCTAAAGCGGGTTGTTTCAAGTCGATAATATCGACATTCGCGCTTAAAGCCAACAAGGCTTCTTCTACGCTGTTAACGCTGGCGAGCATTCCGGTCATTGGCCGACCTCGGTCTTTACCGCAGCATCTCTCTGCCGGTTTGCTGCGTAGTTTTCAATTACCGTCATCAACCAACTCCAGGCCTCCAGTTCCCTGTCCCCGGCTGTTTTTTCCAGGCCGATACGCAGATAGTCGATTTCGGCTTGTATTTTTTCCAGCGGAAGCATGTTTAACCGGCTGATTAAAATAGCCGCTTCCAGTACCGAATACTGGGCGCGATTAAAGCCTCTAAAGGGTGCGTGATTGACGCTATGCACGGCTTTGCAGAATAGTTTGGGCCGGGTTTCGTCTTCTTCAATACGAACCAATTCAATTTCGGTATGTGCCAACGCACAATCAAGCACTTGGCCATCGATTTTTTCCGCCGGTTTTAACGGCCAGTCGCGCCGCCCGGTCAAACATCCGGCAAACACCCGCACATCATCGCAATAGTTGATCACTGCAGTTTTGCTTGCCAACAGATTATTGAGTGTTGTTGAGGGGCGAAACGGCAGGATGATGAATTCGTCTGGCGATCCGGAGGGTATGTGTATGCCCATCGGCGCAATATGCGCCTTGCCTGAACTGTTTTGGGTGATGACTAGGGTTTCTTGAATCATGGTAACTTCTTCATAAAATTAGGCGATGTCACCTTTAATGGTGAAAACGGCTGATTACTGGAGTGCAGGTTTTGCCTGCAAGCACAAGCAAAGCTTGCACTCCT
>JAURVK010000076.1 GCA_030655535.1 Methylobacter sp.
CAATAGCCCGGCGTCGCCAGCGACAAAGCCTGACCTCAAGCCCGGCGCGTTGGAGCGTTTGGACAGGCTGTGGAAAATGACACAGCGCTTGAATGCCGTGTTGCCCATGTTATAGGCGGTTTGCAGCAAACCCGGCGGCGGGTTGGTTTCGTCGTCATAGATTTCGGTGTAGCACTCGTCCGAGGCAATTACGAAGTCATGTTTTTCCGCCAAATTGAGCAGCTTTTCGTGGCTGGCTTGATCGATCACCGAGCCGGTCGGGTTGCCGGGCGAGCAGATATAAATCAACTGGCAGCGTTGCCATATTTCATCCTGCACCGCATCGAAATCCGGCAAATAACCGGAGTCTTCCAGCGTGTTCAGAAAATAGGGTTCAGCTCCTGCCAGCAAGGCCGCGCCTTCATAAATCTGGTAAAACGGGTTCGGCATGATGACGACGGGAACAGGCGCTACGCCAGTCGGATCAATCAGGCATTGGGCGAACGAAAACAACGCTTCGCGTGTGCCGTTAACCGGCAAGACCTGGGTTTCAGCATTAACTGCATCAGCCGGAATCTGAAAACGTCGGCAGATCCATTCGGCTATCGTTTGCCTGAGTTCGGGTATGCCTTTGGTGGTCGGATAGTTAGCCAAGCCGTGCAAATGGGTTAACAGCGCTTCCTGAATCAAGTGCGGCGTGGCATGGGTCGGCTCGCCCATGGACAGGGCGATGTGCGGCTTGTTCGCAGGCGGAACTATGCCTTGTTTGAGTTGCGCCAGTTTCTCGAATGGGTAGGGATGCAGGTATTTTAAGTTGGGGGTCATCGATCAGTTACAACGCGGTTGTTTACCCAGTGATTGAGCTTGCTGGAATAGCCCCATGGCTTGCGGCATGCGCTTTTCCAAGTCCTGAATGCGGGTGGCATGCGAAGGGTGAGTGGACATGAATTCTATCGGTTGCTGGCCTTTCGATGCCTGTTCCATTTTTTGCCACAAAGCGATGCTTTGTCTTGGATCAAAGCCGGCTTTCGCCATTAAATCCACGCCGATCATGTCGGCTTCGCTTTCATGGACGCGGCTGTAAGGCATCAGTATGCCGTATTGCGCGCCCACACCCAGCAGACCTAGCGCAGTTTGGCCTAATGCGGTTTGCGGTGCGCTGACTGCCTGGATGATGCCCATGCCCGAACTGACCGCCATTTCCTGGGAGGCTCGTTCATTGCTGTGTTTGGCGAGTACGTGCCCGATTTCATGGCCGATGACCGCAGCCAATTGATCCTGATTGTCGACCAGCGTGAGCATTCCGGTATGTACGCCGATTTTATTGCCGGGCAAGGCAAAAGCGTTAGGCGAGGCATCTTCAAAGACCACGACTTCCCAGTTGCCGCCTGTTTCCCGGGTAATGGCCCCGGCAATACAGCTTGCCACCCGATTATATTTGCTGTTATTGCTGACAGGTTTTTGTTTTTTCAGGTTATCAAAAGCCTGCAAGCCCATTTGATCAATTTGCGTATCAGGCATGAAAACAAGTTGGCTTCTACCTGTAGGGCTAGTGATGCAGGCGCTTAATAGGCAGGCAGTTACCAGAGCTGGGAATATTTTTTTTAACATAAAAAATGGCCGGTAGTTTCAGTTGTACCGGTCATTTTAACGTAACTTTTTATCCGGGGTTTAAAAATGTACTTGCTTGCTGATGTTACGCGCGTACCTATAAAAAATCGTAGTCCACGAAAAACACAAAAAGCACGAAAAACAAACGGGGTACATAGAAGCCTGTCGAAAATGCATCCTGATTACAAGGAACCTTGGCTAGTATCGTCATGCCGGCATGAATGCCGGTTCCAGTCACATTGATATGATATGAATGAATAATTTGGCATTACACCGTCAGTCGAGAAATAGAGGGCTTTACATTTTTTCGTGGCTTTCGTGCTTTTCGTGGACAGTGCCTAACATCAGTTACTTAGGTTCAGGCTTCAGGATTTTGGCGAACATCTCGTCATAATCTTGTTTTGACAATACACCGCTGACCCCGGTACGTTGATGTGCTTTATCGAAGAAATAGGTTCTGGGCAGTTCGCCATACCATTTAGGATCGATTTCGAATTGCAATTTCTTGGTGTTGTCATCGGCATAAACCCAGTTTTCAATATCGGATAATTGATGTTTTTCAAGTGTCGACTGAATTTGTTCGGTTGCGGATGGCTCATCCGCCGCCAGCATGATCATTTTAAGTTCAGGCCTGCTCTTATGAATATTGCTTAACAGCTCCATGTCTTTCAGGCAGGAAGGGCAATTTATCGACCAGACCACCAGCATGAACGGCTGATTGAGGTTATTTGCCAATATTTGCCGATAGCTTCCTGAGGTGAATGCAGCCGGATCTGCCTGTACCGGGATATTAAAAGCGTTTAAAAAAATAAATGCCAAGCATGGGATAAGTTTTTTTAAGGTCATGATTTGATTCCATGTATACAGATGTAAAAGTCTTTTTCGTAACTGATCATTTTTTTGCTCCGTTTATATTGTAATAAAGATATCATCTATTTTGTTTATCATCAAAATTCGCTCTTGCTCTGATGTAGGCATTGGCGCATCTTGCCCGTGCTGCTTGTCTTTCATGTTGAAGTATTCTTCCGGTTTTTTTACCTTAGCGGGCATTCATAATATGTGGTACAACATAATCTAACTGATTCTGCCTGCTATGGCGGCTGGGAACAGAACATCTATTGCATCGACTTTTGATTTGGAAGATCATTGGATAAATACAACTACCGGATAACACTATGGCGATAAATACCAACAGACCCACATCCCCTCATTTGCAAGTCTACAAGCTGCCTTTAACCGGCATTATTTCCATTACCCATCGAATGACCGGCGTGATGCTTACCGCCGGTTTGATCTTATTCGTTTATGTTATTTCGGCGCTGGCAGGCGGTGCGGATTCCTACGCTGCCATGCAGGCGGTCATGAATCTATGGGCGTTAAAACTGGTGTGCTGGGGCTTTATTTATGCGCTGTTTTTTCATCTGTGCCACGGCGTTCGCCATTTGATTTGGGATTCCGGCAACAGTTTTGAACTGGATACGCTAAACCGATACGCGATGCTTGAGCTGGCAGCATCATTGGCGCTAACGTTAATGATTTTTGTGTGGGGATATTATGGATTATAGAACG
>JAURVK010000080.1 GCA_030655535.1 Methylobacter sp.
TAACACCCATGGAATAATTACCGCGCCCATCAAAGCTTTTAGGGCTCAATCCTCTAAAATCTCGAATCCGAGGAATAGAAATACTTATTAAACGATCTAAGAATTCATACATTCTATCGCTACGCAGCGTTACTTTGCAACCAATAGGCATATCATCACGGATTTTGAAACCCGCAATCGATTTTCTTGCCAACGTAACAACTGGTTTTTGACCTGAAATTTTTTCCATGTCACTAACAGCAGATTGCAGGACCTTTTTATCGGCAACAGCACCACCAACACCCATATTCAGGGTGATTTTTGTGATCCGCGGAGCCTGCATCACAGAATTGTAAGCAAATTGCTCTACCAATGCTGGAAGGATTTTTTCTTTATATACGGTTTCTAGTCTAGCCATGATTTTTATCTACACCTTAAACATCAACAACTTCATTTGTTGACTTAAAATATCTGACTTTTTTTCCATCTTCTAGAAACTTAAAGCCGACACGATCCGCTCTTTTGGTCTCAGGATTATACAATCCTATATTGGAAATATTAATCGGCATATCTTTGACAACAATTCCACCCGAAACCCCAGCATTTGGATTTGGTTTTTGGTTCTTTTTAACTTGGTTTATTCCTTCAACCAAAACCTTATTATCCTTTAAAACCTTACTAACCCTACCACTCTTACCTTTATCTTTACCGGTACGAACGATAACTTCATCGCCTTGTTTAATTCTTTGCATTTGAAACCTACCTTATAAAACTTCAGGAGCCAGTGAAATTATTTTCATGAATTTCTCACCTCTCAACTCACGCGTTACAGGGCCAAAAATGCGCGTACCTAGTGGCTGTAAATTATTATTCAGAATGACTGCTGCATTACCATCAAAACGAATAAGCGAACCATCGGGCCTACGTACACCTTTACGGGTTCTTACAACTAATGCGTTGTACACTTCGCCTTTTTTAACTCTTCCTCGTGGAATAGCATCTTTAATACTGACTTTAATGATGTCACCAATGCCAGCATAACGCCTATGTGACCCACCTAATACTTTGATACACATGACCCTTTTTGCGCCGCTGTTATCGGCGACGTCAAGGTTAGTTTGCATCTGAATCATGATTTATTCCTAATTATATGTTTATTAAATAGCTTAGTAATGCTATTTGTTGGCACTTTCCAAGACCTGAACCAACCTGAACGTTTTATTCTTAGACATAGGCCTACATGATGTAATGGATACTACATCGCCTTCTTGGCATACATTCTGGTCATCATGAGCCATCATTTTAGTAGAACGCTTAATATATTTACCGTAAACAGGATGCTTAACAACCCGCTCGACTAATACTGTAATGGTTTTATCCATTTTATTACTAACAACCCGACCAGTGATCGTCCGCAACTTAGTTACATTTTCACTCATTTTATGCGCTCGCCATTTCGTTTAATATGGTATGAATACGTGCCACATCGCGCCTAACCTTTTTCACTTGATCCGGCTTCGACAACTGCCCAGTACCCTTTTGCATTTTAAGATTAAATTGTTCACGCGATAATTCGAGTAACATTGACCCTAATTCATCTTTTGATTTTTGGCGTAATTCACTTACTTTCATTACATTATTGTCCGAGCAGTAAAAAGTGTTTTTAAAGGTAACTTGGCCGCACCTAAAGCGAATGCTTCACGAGCTAATTCTTCAGAAACACCTTGTATTTCATACAACATGGTTCCCGGCTTAACCTGAGCAACCCAGTATTCTACACTACCTTTACCTTTTCCCATACGAACTTCTAATGGTTTTTTAGTAATTGGCTTATCTGGGAAGATTCTTATCCAGATTTTACCGCCACGCTTGACGTGCCGAGTAATTGTTCTACGAGCCGATTCAATCTGACGAGCTGTTAACCTGCCACGCTCAACTGACTTAAGGCCAAAATCACCAAAACTCACGGATGAACCACGTACGGCAGTACCGTTATTTCTGCCTTTATGTTGTTTACGGAACTTTGTTCTTTTAGGTTGAAGCATTTTCTCTATCCCTTCAACTATTTCTTAGAATCTGAATTAATAGATGCTATATGCGCATCCATATCGAATACTTCGCCTTTAAATATCCACACCTTGATGCCGATAATTCCATAGGTAGTATGCGCTTCAGCAGTTGCATAATCAATGTCTGCTCTTAATGTATGAAGAGGAACCCGACCTTCTCTATACCATTCACTACGAGCAATTTCAGCGCCGTTTAGTCGACCGCCCACATTAATTTTTATACCCTCAGCACCTAAACGCATTGTATTAGTTACAGCACGCTTCATTGCACGACGATACATAATTCTTTTTTCGAGCTGTTGAGCAACGCCTTCAGCTACCAACTGAGCATCTAATTCAGGTTTTCTTATTTCCTCAACATTAAGCTGAACGGGAATACCCATTATTTTAGACACTGCTTGTCTCAACGCTTCTATGTCTTCGCCCTTTTTACCTATTACAATACCCGGTCTTGCAGTATGTATTGTAATATGCGCATTATTCGGAGGACGATTTATTTGAATACGACTTACAGAAGCATGAGCTAATTTTTTCTTAATGTAGTCCCTGACTGTTAGATCTTGGTGCAGGAAAACCGAATAATCCTGACTATTCGCATACCATCGCGAATTCCAATCTTTTACAATACCTAGGCGTATGCCTGTTGGATGTACCTTTTGACCCATTTTCTGCCCCTACTCGTATTCTGCGACTTTAACTGTAATATGGCAGGTTCTTTTAAGGATATGATTCGCACGTCCTTTAGCTCTTGCCTTGAATCTTTTCATGGTCGCCCCTTCATTTACATAAACGGTTGACACTTTTAATTCGTCAATATCTGCGCTTTCATTATGTTCCGCATTAGCGATAGCAGACTCAAGAATTTTTTTGATAATCGCTGCTGCTTTTTTTGAACTGAACTTCAAAATATTCAGTGCTTTTTCAACTGGCAACCCACGAATCTGATCACCTACTAACCGCGCTTTTTGCGCAGATAGCGGGGCATTTTTTAATTTTGCTGAAACTTCCATAACACAACCTATCTAGATTTCTTATCAGCCACGTGGCCTTTATATGTACGAGTTGGCGAAAACTCACCTAATTTATGCCCGACCATATTCTCAGAAATCAGAACAGGTATGTGCAGTCGTCCATTATGGATTGCAATAGTCAAACCCAGCATATCTGGAATAATCATTGATCTTCTTGACCATGTTTTAATCGGTTTCCGATTATTTGTACTTACAGCATCTTCAACTTTTTTAAGCAGATGATGGTCAATAAAAGGACCTTTTTTAATTGAACGCGGCACGCTAATTCCTCTCTATTTGAGCTTACGACGTCTGATAATCATATTATCAGTTCGTTTGTTATTTCTGGTTTTATAACCCTTAGTTGGCATGCCCCACGGAGATACAGGATGCCTACCGCCAGATGTACGACCTTCACCACCACCATGAGGATGATCCACTGGATTCATTACAACACCCCGAACGGTAGGTCGAACCCCACGCCATCTCGATGCTCCAGCCTTACCAAGAGATATCAAATTATGTTCTGAATTCGAAACCTCACCAATCACAGCACGACAATCAGCCATAATCTTACGCATTTCACCAGACCGCAATCTAAGGGTTGCATGAGCCCCGTCTTTCGCAACCAATTGCGCGGACGTACCGGCGCTACGAGCAATTTGCGCTCCTTTGCCTGGCTTCATTTCCACACAATGCACTGTAGTACCCATTGGAATATTTCTCAAAGGCATGCAGTTACCTGGCTTAACAGCTGTAGTTTCCGAAGAGAGAATCTCCTGACCAACCACAAGCCCTTTAGGGGCGATGATGTATTTACGTTCGCCATCCTTAAACAATATCAAAGCGATATTGGCAGTTCTGTTTGGATCGTACTCCAGACGCTCAACAACAGCAGGAATATCAATTTTATTTCTTTTAAAATCAATGATTCGGTAGTGCTGTTTATGACCACCACCCACATGACGCGTTGTTATACGCCCATTATTATTACGCCCGCCACTTTTGCTATTCTTACTCAACAAAGGCGCATAAGGTTTACCTTTATGCAAATCATCATTTTTGATCCGCACTACAAACCGTGAACCCGGTGACGTCGGTTTAGACTTTACAATAGCCATGCTTTCTACCGTTTCCTATTGATCTTTTAAAACTTAAATTATTAAGCAGCTGAGAAATCTATATCATGGCCAGACTTAAGTTTTACATAAGCCTTCTTCCAATCAGATCGTTGCCCCAATGAACCGCCGAATCTTTTCTGTTTGCCTTTAACGTTTAAAACCTGAACTGAATCAACTTCAACGCTAAACATTAGTTCCACTGCATTTTTAACTTGTTTTTTCGTTGCCTGTTTTTGCACTTTAAAAACAAATTGATTATTTTTTTCTGCAGCAATAGTGCTCTTCTCAGATACAATCGGAGCTTGTAGCACACCTGCTAAGTGGTATTTATTTAAACTCACGCCAAGCGCTCCTCTAGTTGCTTCAACGCACCAGGTGTAGCAATAACTTTATCGGCTGAGACCAATAACACCGGGCTCAAATTGATTGCCTCAATTACTTCTACATAAGGTATGTTTCGTGATGCTAAAGCTAAATTCGCATCCACGCTCTCAACTACTATGAGAATACGCTTTGCTTCAATAGCTTTTATTCTTGCATTCAAATCCTTTGTTTTAGGACTGGACGGCAAAATATCATTACTAACAACTAATCGATCTTGCCTAACTAACTCAGACAATATTGACCGAACACCAACACGAAACATTTTCTTGTTTAGTTTTTGCTCGTAATTTCTAGGCCTTGCAGCAAATGAAACACCGCCTGTTCTCCAGATTGGGCTACGAGTTGTACCCGATCTTGCGCGCCCCGTTCCTTTCTGTCTCCAAGGCTTTGCACCACCGCCACTCACATCAGAGCGTGTTTTCTGCGCCTTAGTTCCGGCACGAGCTCCAGCTAAATGCCTAACAACCAATTGATGAACTAAAGTCTCATTAAATGACTGCCCAAATATAGCCTCAGCCACTTCTACACTTCCAGAAGAGTCTTGTTCGTTTAAAGCTGGTATCTGAATACTCATGGCTTAACCTTTATTTCGCATTTTCATAGCGGGAGTAATGACAACATCACCGCCTTTAGCACCAGGAACCGCACCTTTTACTAAAATTAAATTTCTTGCCATATCAATGGAATGAATAGTCAGGTTCTGAACTGTAACTTTTTCAGCCCCCATATGACCTTCCATTTTCTTGCCTTTAAATACACGACCAGGTGTTTGACACATACCGATAGAACCCAAAACCCTGTGTGAGCGTGAGTTACCATGAGTAGCATCTTGCATGCTGAAGTTGTGACGCTTTATACCTCCAGCAAAACCTTTACCAATACTTTTACCCTGAACGTCAACAACCTGACCAGCAGAAAAAATATCTAAAGATAATGGAGCTCCAGCAGACAAATCTTCGCCTTCACCATCTTCGAGCCTAAACTCCCAAAGGCCGCGTCCAGCTGTCACATTAGCTGCTGCGTAATGACCAGCCATTGCTTTATTGACTCTAGAAGATTTTTTATCGCCCGCCGCTACTTGAATCGAACGATATCCATCAACTTCAATACCTTTAACCTGAGTAACTCTGTTTGAGTCAATCTGGAGTACAGTAACGGGTACTGACGAACCATCTTCACAAAAAACTCTGGTCATACCACATTTACGACCTATAAGACCTATTGACATCTGCCAATTCCCCTGCTTCTTAATTCAACTTTATTTGAACATCAACACCGGCTGCAAGATCTAACTTCATCAATGCATCTACGGTTTTTTCTGTTGGTTCGACGATATCCAGCAATCTTTTATACGTTCTCAATTCATATTGATCTCTCGCATCTTTATTGACATGCGGAGAAATCAAAATTGTAAAACGCTCTTTTTTAGTAGGCAATGGGATAGGCCCCTTAACTTGAGCACCTGTTCTTCTTGCTGTTTCTACTATCTCACCAGCCGATTGATCAATCAATTTATGATCAAATGATTTCAAACGGATCCTGATAGTTTGATTAGACATATAGTTTACTCGATTATGGATGCGACAACGCCCGCACCTACTGTGCGACCACCCTCACGGATTGCAAAACGCAAACCATCTTCCATGGCAATCGGTGAAATCAGCTTTACTTTTACTGAAATGTTATCACCAGGCATCACCATTTCAACGCCTTCCGGC
>JAURVK010000081.1 GCA_030655535.1 Methylobacter sp.
AAACGCAATCAATAACGGACCTACCAGCCCGCTCTGCATGCATTCAAATTCCGTCCCTGCTACCGCTCGTTTTGCCAACGTATTTTTTACTACACGCAGATAAACGCCTGTCTCTCTCGCAGTTTTGCGCAATTCGGTCAATTCCGAAACTGTCAATCCACGATATTCTGCTGCCACTGCAGAATGAGCTTTAGCGGCGAATACAGCGACTTCTTCTACGACAGCTTTTTTGCTATCTAAATTTAGTGCCACAGCTTACCTCCGGAATTTATCCCCAGAATTAATAAAAAGCATTCATTCGAATACCCCTTACGGTCCCTTTCCCCAGTTTTTTAGGTTCCAGCTTCCGTCTACGCAGGACATATTAAGTTTTACAACTCCTGCGGTCTTTGACGGTTACCGAACGGGTCGGCAACCCAAAGTCTTTTATTCGGTAATTGCTCCTGCATTACTCTACCTCCTGCGTCCATGCAGTCGAACGTTAAATTGAAATACTGCTCTGATCTATACACAAACCAGGCCCCATCGTCGAAGATAAGGTTATCTTTTTAATGTATATACCTTTTGCAGCAGTCGGCTTTAGTTTTTTTAAATCTGCAATCAACGCTTCCAAATTACCCTGAATAGCTGCTTCATCGAATGCAACCTTACCCAGCGTACAATGAATAATCCCTGACTTATCAGTTCGATACCGAACCTGCCCTGATTTGGCATTCCTTACTGCCGTGGCAACATCAGCGGTCACAGTTCCAACCTTAGGGTTAGGCATTAAACCTCTAGGCCCCAAAATTTGCCCCAACTGACCAACCACCCTCATAGCATCCGGAGAGGCAATGACCACATCAAAATTCATTTCACCTTTTTTTACTAGATCGCCCAAGTCATCCATACCGACTATATCAGCGCCAGCTTCTCTTGCTGCATCTGCATTGGGTCCTTGGGTAAAAACTGCAACTCTGACTGTTTTTCCGGTACCGTTTGGAAGCACTGTTGCGCCACGGACATTTTGATCGGACTTGCGAGGATCAACTCCCATATTGACGCTAACATCAATAGCTTCATTAAATTTTGCAGTACCCAATTCTTTCAATAACTTAACCGCTTCGGTGATTGAATATTGTTTAGTTTTATCAACTTTCCCTTTGATAATTTTCGCTTTTTTTGACAACTTAGCCATTATAATCCCTCCACATTCAGGCCCATGCTATACGCACTGCCTGCAATTGTTTTTACTGCCGCTTCCAAATCTGCCGCATTCAAATCTTCCATTTTTGTTTTAGCAATTTCTTCCAGCTGTGCACGGGTTACCGTACCCACTTTCTTGGTATTGGGATTGCTGCTTCCGCTTTTAATACCCGTCGCTTTCTTCAAAAGAATTGAAGCTGGCGGGGTTTTTGTAATAAAAGTAAAACTACGATCACTATAAACAGTGATGACCACAGGCAAAGGCAAACCCTTTTCTGTATCCTGTGTTTTAGCGTTAAAAGCCTTGCAAAACTCCATGATATTAACACCTCGCTGACCCAATGCTGGACCGACCGGTGGACTTGGATTTGCTTCGCCCGCTTTAACCTGCAATTTTATATACGCAGTTATTTTTTTAGCCATTATTTACTCCAAATATGGGTGCAAACGCCTTTCAGCTCCCCTAGACACAAAAAATCACCGCCTTATTCAGACAGTGATTTTGTAAACACTAAGTACCTAAACTTAATTAACTTTTTTCTACCTGCCCAAACCCAAGTTCAACGGATGTTGACCGCCCAAAAATGAGCACTGAAATTTTTATTTTACTTTTCTCGTAATTAACTTCTTCAACAACACCATTGAAATCCTTGAATGGTCCGTCAATAACCCTAATCACTTCACCAGCCTCAAACATAGTCTTAGGACGAGGTTTATTCACTCCATCCTCTACTCTATTGAGAATTGCCAATGCTTCTTTTTCTGATATTGGTGCCGGACGATCAGACGTCCCGCCTATAAATCCCAATACTTTAGGAACATCCTTGACCAGATGCCATGTTTCGTCGGTTAGATCCATCTGAACCAAGACATATCCCGGGAAAAATTTTCGCTCACTTTTTCTTTGTTGCCCCATCCGCATTTCCACAACTTCTTCGGTAGGCACCAGAATCTTTCCGAAATATTGCTCCAGGCCTTCTCGCTTTACCCTTTCTTCTAATGCTTGCTTAACTTTATTCTCAAAATTTGAGTAGGCGTGAACAACATACCAGCGCAGAGCCATTCCTTTATCCTCCTTGACCAGTTAAAAACCGCACGCCCCAAAACAGGAACATATCCAGCAGCCACAGAATCAAACCAACAATGAAAACCATTGCAAATACCAGCAATGTAGTACGGACAGTCTCCTCTCGCGTTGGCCAAATAACCTTTCTGACTTCCTGTTTGGCCTCCAAAACGAAACCCCAAATATTTTGCCCCAGCTCCGTAGTGAGTATCAGACCCACAACAATAAGAGCAACCACAACCAACCCAAGAACCCGGTATAAAAGTGATATTTCTGAAAAATAATAGAATGCAGCCACGCCAGCGACCACAAAGACGACGGAAAATACTTGCTTAACAACATCAAAAACCGATGCCGATGCCTCTACCTGAGTATTCATGTGTTATTTACTATGAAAATAGATTTGATATGCTTTAATCTGAATGGCAGGCCAGGAGGGTCTCGAACCCCCAACCCGCGGTTTTGGAGACCGCTATTCTACCAATTGAACTACTGACCTATTCAGACAAGCCTTACGTAAACTGCTATGTTATACTAAACAATATTATTATTCAAGTATTGATGCGACAACGCCCGCACCTACTGTGCGACCACCCTCACGGATTGCAAAACGCAAACCATCTTCCATGGCAATCGGTGAAATCAGCTTTACTTTTACTGAAATGTTATCACCAGGCATCACCATTTCAACGCCTTCCGGC
>JAURVK010000094.1 GCA_030655535.1 Methylobacter sp.
TAAGGCTTAACGACAAGCTTGGAGGGTCGCCATTGCGGCACACCCTCCGGAAATGGATGCTTTTAGGCGCATGATGCCCCGGATTTGAGCCGAGCGAAACTGTCGGCGCAAAAATGCCGCTTCAGGCTTGGCCGGGGTGAATGCTGAGCTTACATAACCTGTTCTTTCCGGTTCTTCGTTAGCCGGTTGGTATCGGTGTTCCGAAGGCGAACGGCGATGGAATACATGTTTTGACAATGCTCATCGCGCCCCCACAGCACCGGCACTTGATGGGCGGACGTTTTCTCAACCAGGCCAAAATCTGATTCGGATTCACGCCGAGCAGATATTGCAGTAAGCCGATCAGGCGTTTGCTGTTGGGGTGCAAAAACCCGAAATTGCGAGTGCGCCTGAAGCCTTTCGGTAAAACATGCCGAAGGATCAGCCACAGGAACTTGGCTCCAGGTAGCGTTCGGGTCTGCATCTTTTTAGTCTTGCTGTCTTGGCAACGAAACGTCACCTGGCCGTCCCGGTAGGCAATAATATCCTTTTCCTGGATGACGCCTTTATACAGATAGCGTCCGAGATAGACCAGCGCTTTGTCGCCGCTGCCGACGGACTTGACGTCGACGACCCAGTTTTCGGGGACAGAAACCCGCTCCCTGCGGTTTCTGCACTCCCCACCTCCCTGTGGGTCGTAGCGGGCCGGAAGTTCCAGCCCTTCTTGCGTGATCGCCTCAAGCAATTTGGCCCGAAAGACCTTGGCTAATGCCTTGTGATTGAACAAGTAGCCGGTTTGGTTTTTGTCTTGCCCTTTTTTGCCACGTTTGGTCCGCCACAAACGTTTTTCCGTATCGATGGCCGCCGCCGGTATCACACAATGCACATGCGGATGATAATCGAGGCGGCGAGAATGGGTGTGCAGTACCGAGATGGCGCCGGCATTGCCCTTGAGCTGCGGGTCGTTTTGCGTGAAGGTTTTCAGGGTCTCCCAGCTACAACGGGTCATCAAGCTGTAAAGCGTGCGTTGCTGTTGCCAGGCCAGCGCCCTGAGTTCCTTGGGCAATGTGAAGGTCACCATAAAATACTCGGCGGGCACCTGTTTTTTGAGTTGGCGCTCCAACCATTGTTGGCTCTCGTGCTGTTGGCAATGTGGGCAGCTGCGATGACCGCAGGAATGAGGAACGTAGACTTGCTGGGAGCAGTCATCGCATTGCGCCAGCATGACGGGACTTTGCGAGGTGCGACAGGCTTCATGACGGCCAGCGCCTGGCGTTGACTGGGGTGTCCGGCGTGGATGTCCCGCCTGGAACACTTCTCAATGTTTTGAAACAAGCGGGACTTAAGTAGTGGAGGCTTATATGCGTTATATGGTTGTTATTGAAGAAGGCCCAACAAGCTTTGGCGCCTATGTCCCTGATCTCCCAGGCTGCATAGCTGTAGACGAGTCATCACAAGAGGCTCTGCAACTTATTCAAGAAGCTATCGAGTTTCACATTGAGGGGCTTAAAGAAGAAGGTCAGCATATTCCAGTGCCGCATTCTTCAAGCTCATTCATTGACGTTCAAGCCTAACGAATAAGGTTAGATTGTGTGAGCGATAGCGAGCCACAATCTGAACCGGTTGTTGGACAAGCCCGGTGATAGTCGTATGCAGACTATTATTATAAGAAAATATCTTTTCATATTTTACTGGCTGCGACTAGGGATTTAAAACCGGGAAAACAGGGTAGAGTAGAGAACAGGCTCACGCCTGCCCTCCCAATATATATGCTGCAAGCTTACCGCTGGCTGGTCGATAGCCGCAACGAAGGCACCGGCGAACGGCTGGACGAACTGGAAGACCCGTTCAAATTGTATCGTTGCCATACGATTATGAACTGTACCGATACTTGTCCCAAGGGCTTGAATCCGGCCAAGGCCATTGCCGAAACCAAGAAAATGTTGGTGCAGAGAAAGCTGGGGTGATGGGCGAGCTAGCTCGATTAAAATGGCAGTGTCGGCGAGGGGCTAAGGAGTTGGATTTTCTGTTGAATCGGTATTTGGAAACGGGGTATTTGGTTGCGGATAAGGCGGAGAGGGAGTTATTTGTTGAGTTGTTGGGGCTTGAGGATGATATGTTGGTCGGGGTTTTGATGGGGATTTGAAAGTGGCTGAAATGAGGTATCTGGTTGATAAGATAAGCACCCTAGGTGGGTTAGGCGCTAGCCATAACCCAACTTCACATGGAAAATGTCGGGTTACGCTACCGCTAACCCGATCCACCTGGCTTTTAGATGCTTAGTTCCAATAATTTGTCGGTGATGTCGGCGGAGTAACACAAACAGGCGGAGCAACAATAGGTAAAGGAGTAACAATCGGACATACAACAGGCGGAGCAACAATAGTCGGAGTGTCATTAGCCAGAATGACAACGTCATTATAAGAATAGCTTATCAGCTCCGCCGAGGCCGTCGCCGAGTCGGTAGCCTCATTGTAAAGCCATAGGTAGGACTGGAAGGTGAAGATATCGCCGGTGAAGTAGCACGCAGAAGAGTCAACAGGAGCCGGATTGAAGCTACTAACGCCTAATATCTTTGTTTTTCCTGGTTCTATTACCGTATAGTTATTGATGTCGTCTTTATCAAACAGATTCCTTCCAACATATGAAACGCCTGAAATGTAAAGATAGCCCCCACTTTTATCGTCAAATCCATTGAAAGGGTCATTATAGTTATCACATACATTGCCTTTGTTATCCGACAAAGTTGACAGATTCGGGGAGGCAGCAGCTGATATATACATCCTTGCTGAGGTCTTGTTAGTCACCTTGACCGAGAAGGAAACTCGTCCATCATTCAGACTTGGAATTCCTCTTGAAGTGTTACCCAGATTAATGCCAATACGGCTATCAGTATTAAGGTCAATCCCATTACTAGGATTTTGATCATAGTCAAGAACAGTAAAATTATCTAATCGAACCGTAACATCCTTATAAGTTACCGGACCGACAATAACTGAAGGTATGATAAGAACACCGGTGGCATCGTCAAAGGAATCGACTGCATGGACAGACGAGGCGAAAACAAGCAAATACAGGACGACGGCAGTATATTTATTCATAAACTTATCCACTTTTTTTATTAAAAATTAAGTTACTATATACGCTTAATCTACTGTAGTAGCAACTGATTGTTTATGTTAGTCATGGCAACGAAGGTCGTTTTGAAGTAATATGAAGCAATCGGTAGAGTAGAGAACAGGCTCACGACTACCCTCCCTCATCAAACCGTGCTTGCGGTTTTCCCGCACACAGCTTTCCGACGTTCTTCACACCAAGGCATGCGCCGAGCGCCAGCCCGCTGCCGTCGGAACTTTATACAGCCCATAACGCCGGTACAGATCAATACTTGGGAAACGGCCTTCGCCGATTTCTCTGTCTTTCACCTTATAGCGCTTCATCAAGTGCTTGTGCAGCCGTTGTTCCGTATGGGTCTTGACTTTTTCCATGACCTGATTCGAATTTCGATAATGGAAATAATTCACCCAGCCATTTAGGCTCCGATTAACATTCTCTACCCTACCCTTAATACCCCTTTTCTTATTCGCCACGAAGAACATGAAGAATACGAAGTTACTGATTTTCTTCGTGATATCTTCGTGGTAAATAGTTTTTTCGCTTTGTTAAAAACCTTTTGGCGTCCTACTTACATTTCGAGGATATAACCGTGTGCATGAATTTTGCCGCGCCGAATATCGCATCGACCGGACACAGACTGGCCCCTTGATTATTTTTTTGACTCAAACAGCATGTGCGCCATTTTTTTTGCTTTGGTTTTTAAATAACCGACGTTGTCATCGTGAGCCACGGACTCAACCGGAATTCGGCCTGCCACGTTAATGCCGAGTTTTTTCAACTCTTCGATTTTATTGGGATTATTGGTTATCAATTCGATGGACTTTATGTGCAGGTTTTCCAGTATTAAAGCGGCGATGCTGTATTCTCTTTCGTCGGCAAGATGCCCCAGATGGATATTGGCATCAACGGTATCCATGCCCTGATCCTGCAAGTTATAAGCCTGTAGTTTTTTCAACAAGCCGATACCGCGTCCTTCCTGGCGCAGATAAATCAATACGCCGAAACCGGCTTTATCGATAAGTTGCAGCGCCATATCCAGCTGTTCGCCGCAATCGCAACGCCTTGAACCTAAGACGTCGCCGGTAAAACACTCGGAATGAATGCGTACCGGCACATTTTCTTTGTCCGCAACATCGCCTTTGACCAGGGCGACATGCTCCTTTTCATCGATAGTATTGCTGTAGTAATGCAGGATAAATTCGCCGTGTTTGGTCGGGATCGGCGTCTGTACCAGGTTTTCTAATTGTGGCTTCACGTAAATAACTAATCCAAAAATTCATTCTATTTTACCTAATTCAACGGCTAAGCCGTTAAATAATTCTCCTTTCCCTGGTGCTCTTGGCGATTGTTCCTGCATTGCTCTACTCGCTACGTCGACGGAGAGGATCGATAAAGTCGCCGAATTTTGGCGTGCGAAAACCTATCAAGCCGCTATTTTCCGGCTTCAATCAGCTTGATAATATCGCCGCTACGTTCGTCGACATGCACCGAGGTAAATGCGCAGGCTTTAACGTTTTTAACGGTGTTTCTGTTAATGTTTGCCCCAAACAGCCCGACAACAACCGGGTTAAGCAGGTTCATGACGGCGGCAATCACCGGATTTGAACTGACGACATGTTCCAGCAATAAGACCTGCCCGCCCGGTTTGCATACCCGGTAAAGCTCTTTTAATCCCTTGACTGCCGACGGCACCGAACAAAAAACGAAGGAACAAATAACCGTATCGAAACTATTATCGGCAAAACTTAACGACTGAATATCCATCAGTTCCAGCTCAACATGAATATTTTTCCTGTCGCGCTTGCCTTTCGCCTGTTTTAGCATTTGTTCGCTAAAATCGATCGCGGTTATTCTGGCATCCTGGGGGTAATAGTCAAAATTCTTGCCCGTCCCTACACCGACTTCAAGAATATGATGGCCCTCGACCTTAGCCCATAATTTTTTCCGCCAGCTTTTAAAAACAAGTCCTTCCATCACCGCCTCCATGCCCTCAAAATACGGGGCGATCCGGTCGTATCGTTTTCTAATTGCGGCACTGTCTGGCTTCATAATGGCTCCAAGTAATTAATCGGGTGCTGCATAGTACAGCGCAAGCTTGATTGTCATCAACAATACGCCTAAAAACCGCAGCTCGTCCACGAAATGACTTTTCCAGGTTTAAGGATATTGCACAGCCACAGGTTCCAGCTTCCAGATATCCCGGTTATATTCGCTGATGGTTCTGTCCGTGGAAAATTTGCCGCTGTTTGCGCAATTTACTATGCTCATCCGGGTCCAGTTCTCTTTATCCTGATAGGCGGCTTCCACCCGTTTTTGCGTATCGATATAGCTTCTAAAATCCGCAGCAGTCATCCATGGGTCGTACCTGCTTTTAACGGATGCAATCAGGTCGTCGAATATCCCCGGCTCAAACTGATTAAAATGCCCGCTTTCGAGGAGATTCATCACCCGATACAAATCCTCATCCTTTTCAATAATCGCAACAGGATTGTAATGTTCCCGCCTTGCTTCGATCTGTGCTTCGGTCAGACCGAACAGGAAAAAGTTTTCATCGCCGACTTCTTCCCTTATTTCAATATTAGCGCCGTCCAACGTTCCGATAGTCAGTGCGCCATTCATCATCAGCTTCATGTTGCCGGTGCCGGACGCCTCTTTGCCTGCGGTAGAAATCTGCTCGGAAAGATCGGCGGCAGGACAGATCATTTCCATCCCCGACACCCGATAATCGGGCAGAAAAAGCAGAGTCAGCTTGTCGCTGACCTCGGGATCCGAATTGATGACATGGGCGATATTATTAATCAGTTTAATGGTTTTTTTCGCCATCGCGTAACCCGGCGCAGCCTTGCCGCCAATCAACACGCAGCGCGCAACCCAGTTTTCGGTCTCGCCGCGTTTAATGCGGTCGTAAAGATGAATCACATGCAGCACATTTAAAATCTGCCGCTTGTATTCATGGATACGTTTAACCTGTATATCAAACAGGGCATCGGGATTTAAATGGTTCTCCTGATATTGTTTTTTGTGTTCAATCAGACGCTGCTTTGCGTTTTGTTTTATCGCGCGCCAGCGATTTCTAAACTCGGCATCTTCGGCAAAAGGCTCCAGCTTTTTTAATTCGCCCAAATGGGTTATCCAGCCGTCGCCGATGGTTTCGGTTATTAATGCGGCTAACTCGGGATTACACGAGGCCAGCCAGCGACGCGGGGTTACGCCGTTAGTCTTGTTGTTAAACTTGTGCGGCCATAATGCGTAAAAGTCGCAAAACAAGCCCTGTTGCAGTAACTGGGAATGCAATTGGGCGACGCCATTGACCGAAAAACTGCCGACTATCGCAAGATAAGCCATGCGCACCTGCTGCTCGGCGCCTTCCTCGATGATCGACATTCGGCTCAATCTGGCTTTATCGCCGGGCCAATGCGCTGCGACTTCCGACATAAAATGAGCATTGATTTCAAAGATAATTTCCATCAATCTTGGCAACAATCGTTGCATCAGTTTGACCGACCATTTTTCAAGCGCTTCAGGCAGCAAGGTATGATTGGTATAAGCCATGGTTTGCCGGGTAATTTCCCAGGCCTTAGTCCATGACAGGCCGTGCACATCCATTAACAGGCGCATCAATTCGGCAATGGCGATGCTCGGATGAGTGTCGTTTAACTGAAAACAGCTTTTGTCGGCAAAATTGCTAAAATCATGCCCATGTTGCCGAGTCCAGAAGGAAATTACATCCTGCAAGCTGGCCGACGCTAGAAAATACTGCTGGCGTAGCCTCAATTCCTTGCCGTTTTCATTGGCATCATTCGGATACAGCACCATGGTAATGTGCTCGGCGGTGACTTTGGAAGCCACCGATTCGGCATAATCGCCCGCGTTAAAGTCATCCAGATCAAACTCCTCGGTCGCCACGGCTTTCCATAAACGCAAGGTGTTAACGGTGTTGTTTTTAAACCCGGGTATCGGCGTATCAAAGGGGACGGCCAGCACGTCTTGGGTGCTGATCCAGCATATCCGCTGCCTGCCTTGTTCGTCGGTCTGTATTTCGGTATGACCGCCAAGCTTAATGCGTAGCACATATTCCATCCGCTCAATTTCCCAAACATTGCCGTAACGCAGCCAGTGATCGGGCTTTTCGACCTGTTCGCCATTGACGATGGTTTGGGTAAACATGCCGTATTCATACCGTAAACCGTAGCCTATGACCGGCAATTGCAGTGTCGCGCAACTGTCGATAAAACAGGCGGCCAATCGCCCCAGACCGCCATTACCCAAACCGGCATCGAGTTCTCGGTCAATCAGTTCTTCGATTTCAATGCCCAAATCATGCATGGCCTTGGTGGCTTCATCTATTACACCAAGATTCAGCATCGCATTGCTCAAGGTTCTACCCATCAAAAATTCCATGGACAGATAAAATACTCGTTTACTATCCATCTTCATATAGGTTTTATACGTGGCTTTCCAGCGCTCCACCAACCGGTCGCGAATTGACAGCGACAACGCCTCGCAAGCATAGAACGGCGATGATCGAAAACCCTCATTCCGCCCCAGAGAGTGAACGTAATACCGTTTAAAGTCATCAATAAAATTCTCTTTTTTTACTCCTAATTTAGGGACATCTGTAATTGAAGATATAGGCTTGCTCGTAACAAAGCGCTTATTAGGCATGGTTTACTCCAAAAAAAATTGAGCGAATAAGATATTAGTTTATTAGTCGACGCCCATTTGTCCGTTGATTTTAATAATGGACCGCTGATTAGGCGGATTTAAACGGATAAAAAAGGCAAAGGACGAAGGGCGAAAAAACCACCCTTAACCCTTTGCCTTCGGCCCTGTGCATATAATATTCTTATCAAAAGACTAAAATTCATCAGCCAAAGCCGCGTTATCTATGTTCTATTTTTTGGTAACGCGAGCCAGAATTTCTTGCCACAAGGCATCGTAAGCGGCCAGGGATTGGCTTTTCTTGATATAGCCTCCCAGCGGCATACGTTCCAGACCCATGCGTTCAACATCGCTGGCATAAGGAATGGCGGTTGTTAAAGTCTCCGGGTAGCTCTCACTCAGGTTCTCCATGATGTCCCTGTGCATTTTTTTGCGCCGGTCGGCCATCGAGAAAAACGGAATCAGCGCCAGCTTATTCAAGTCATTATCCTCGATAAACTTTTCCAGTTGTTCCAGTGTTCTTAACGATAACGTGGTAGGAATTATCGGCGATAACAAAATATCTGCGGCCTCAAAAACGGCTTCGGATAATAACGAAATGTTGGGCGGACAATCCAGAAAAATAAAGTCGTATTCTTCTGCCAAGGGCTTTAAGAGTTTTTTAAGTTGCTGGGTCGGCTTTTTTTTGGCATCCAGAACCAAATCCAGATTTCTAAAAGAAAAATCGGCCGGTAATAAATCCAGATTTTCAAAATCAGTGCCTTTAATCAGGCCGTCCAGTTCGCGTTTTCCGGCGATCAGGTCTTTGCTGCCGCCTTTGATCTTGGGCTTGATACGAAAATAATAACTGCTGGCTCCCTGCGGATCAAGATCCCAAACCAAGGTACGGTAACCGTTGCGGGCGGCTGTGTAGGCCAGATTGACTGCGCTTGAGGTTTTACCAACACCTCCCTTGATACTATAGATAGCTAATACATTCATTGCATAGTCTCATGCTTATACCGGTAAAATGGGAACACGATAACACAACCGCTGCTATTGGCAAGGCGAGGGAGTAATCTCAAATTTACCCAATCTTAGATCGTGTTTTAAAAGTTTTATCGTTCCCAAGCTTTGCGTCATTGCCATTAAGCTGAGGTGTAATTATCACTGTAGGACTCATTGTGGGGGCGACTTTAGTCGCCCTTTGAAAACACTGGGCGACTAAAGTCGCCCCCACAACTTCTTACGCTCTGCGTGACAAAGATACAAATCTGTTGCGTTTACTTGCCGGAACC
>JAURVK010000110.1 GCA_030655535.1 Methylobacter sp.
TGCTGGAGTGCAGGCTTCGCCTGCAAGCGCAAGCAAAACTTGCACTCCGCCTTCAACGCTTAACGATGACATAGTCATTTAAAAAATAGGACGCGGATGATACGAATAAGACAGATTTAAATGGATTTTTATCAATGCGTATCAGTTTTATCCGTGTCATCCGCGTTCTTTACTCTAATGTTTGTTAGTGGTGTTAAACTATTTACATTTATCCACTTAATTCCGCACACGAGTCACTATGAAAACAACCAGGCAATGGGGATTTTTTCTACTCTTTTTATGGCTGTTCAGCGTAGTAACCCCGAGCTACGCCACCATTTTTTACAGTAAGAATGAAGCGCTGGAACTGGCGTTCGGCAAAGATGCGCAAGTCGAGCAGTTAGCGTTATTCCCTGATGAACAACAAGTCGCCAAAATAGAGCAGCTGGCCAAGGTTAAACTCGATTCCGGCTTATTTACTTTCTATGTCGGTAAAAATCAGGGCAAAGTGCTAGGTTATGCCGCGATTGAAACCGTCACAGTCAGAACCAAACCGGAAACCTTGATGATCGTGTTAAACCCGGACGGCGAATTACGCAACGTCACTACCCTCGCCTTCCATGAGCCGCCGGAATATATGCCGCCGGAACGCTGGTTTGAACTGTTATATAAACGTCCGTTAGCCGAGATGGATTTTAATAAGGGTATTGACGGCATCAGCGGCGCGACCTTAAGCACAAGGGCGACCGTCAGCAGCGTCCGTAAAATCATGGCGATTTATCAGGTACTGGTAAAAGATCGGGGTAAAAATTAATGCGTTATTTTGTGACCGGCGAACAGCATCGTAAATCCTTGTTAAACATGCTGGTGTTAATGTTCCTGGTGTATATCGCCTTATTATGGTTCAGTAACGGCATGATGTATTTCAATCATATGGACTTAACGCCGGATTCGGTGATCGCCTATTATCTGGGTTCAGAACAGCAATTTACCCAGCCGCGCAGTTATCAGGGCATGCTGGAAATCTCGCATTTTCATCTGTTCTCGATGGGCATGCTGGTGCTGACCTTAACCCATTTAATGCTGATGACCGAGTTCTCGATACGGCTGAAAATCTGGCTGAGCTGTTTGACCTACGGGGGAGCATTGGCCGATGAAGCCGGCGGCTGGCTGGTCAGGTTTGTCGATCCGCTCTTTGCCTACTTTAAAATTGCCGCATTCGTGGTACTGGAGCTTTCGCTGGCGGCGCTGTTGATAGCGGTCATTACCGCGCTGGTTCGCGCCAGAGTTCGGATGGGAAAAGCCAGCGCCGAATAATAATGTGGGCTGTGAATTTATTCGCGCTGTAGATTAAAAAGCGCGAATAAATTCACGCCCACACCACAATGCACTAATACCGCCACACCCAGATCAATCAAGGTACGTCATGCGTATCTCAAGACTTGCCAACCATCAAATTAAGTGACTCTACTTATTGCTTGAACGACCCGCTTCCTCTAACCTCCTATTTCTTGCTATTTTTATTATCCTAGCTCATTATTAAACCGGGATGATAATAAAAGCAGCACTCTCTTCTCTACGATTCATCAGGAGATCTACCATGCGATTTCTATTGCTAACTCTTGCTCTGTCCGCTTTGTTCGCCTATCAGCAGGTTGGCGCCGAGCCAGACGCCGTCTATCTATCTTCAGACAGCGACGAAAATAATCTGTTCGGATTGCCGCCGGTTCCCATACCGGCAAACAATCCGCAAACCCCGGCCAAAATTGCCTTGGGCGATAAATTGTTTCACGACAAACGCTTTTCTGTCGACGGCACCGTCAGCTGTGCAAATTGCCATAATGAAAAACTGGCATTTACCGACGGCCTGCCGGTCTCGGTCGGGCATCACGGGCTGACCGGAACGCGCAACGCCCCCACCGTGCTCAATGTCGCATACAACCCCTCGCAATTCTGGGACGGACGCGAACCGGATCTGGAAGGCCAAGCCAAACAGCCGCTGATCAATCCGGTTGAACACGGCTTAACCGACCATAAACAGGTGCTGGAAATCGTCCGTACCGATCCCGATTATCTTGCCACTTTTCAATCCGTATTTGAGGTGAGCGGTAAAAGGTTGTCCATAGACCATGTCGCCCAAGCAATTGCCAGCTTCGAACGCACCCTGGTTGCCGGTAATTCGCCATTCGACCGTTATTATTTCAAAGATCAATCTAATGCGCTGACCGAGGCCCAGATTCGCGGATTCGGACTGTTCGTCGGGCAAGGCCGCTGTATTTCCTGTCATACCATTGAGCAGGATCACTCTCTCTTTACCGACGGCCGTTTTCATAATATCGGCATCGGCATTAACCGGATCCAGCAAGACATTCCTGCGCTGACCCAGGCTTTTCTGGAAGCTAAAAACAAAGCCCGCGAGGTCGATGTGATGGTGTTGACCGATAAAAAGTCGTCGGAATTGGGGCGCTTTGCCGTGACTGACGACTTGAGCCAAATCGGCGCTTTCAAAACGCCGACCTTGCGCAATGTCGAATTGACCGGGCCCTATATGCACGACGGCAGCCTGAAAACCCTGAAAGAAGTGATGGTTCATTACAACAACGGCGGCGTTACCAACGCGGGCGAACCGGTCAACGATTTTCTGAGCGGCGGCATCCGTCCGCTTAATCTGACCGACCCGCAGCTGGACGATCTGGTGGACTTTATGAAGGCGTTGACTAGCTCGAAATTTGCTGTTCCTACGCCGACCCAAGCGGCCAACTGAAAGAGGCATTCACTATGAACACTATCAATAACAGCCGCCGGAATTTCATCAAAAGCGCAGGTGCATTAGCCGTCGGCACAACCCTGCCGATCAGTCTGGTCGAACTGGCTTTTGCAGAAAGCAGCCAGAATTTCACCTTCGCCTATATTTCCGACTCCCATATTCAGCATATTAAAGACAACCGTTTCGTCAGAAACTGGGATCGCGGCCTGATTCGCGCCGTCGCGGAAACCAATCTGCTGGTACCCAAACCGGATTTTGTGATGTTCGGCGGCGATTTGGCGCAGCTGGGCAGCAAACCCGAACTGGACCATGGCGCCCAAATCCTGTCGGCACTGCATGGCGATGTTCATCATGTGATGGGCGAACACGATTATTACCTGGATCTGGGCGAATATTGGGAAAAACTGTTCGGCCCGCAATACTACAGCTTCGACCATAAAGGCGTGCATTTCGTGGTGCTGAACAGCATCAAAACCTATGACGACTGGACCTTCAAGCGCTGGCCGACCGCCGAACAACGGATGCTGGAAATGGCCGGACTCGACAACCCGAACGGCTCGCCGTTCATGGTGGGCGACGAGCAGCGGCTGTGGCTGAAAAACGATCTGGACAAGGTCAGCAAAGACACGCCGGTGGTGGTGTTTTCGCATTCGCCGTTGCAGAAAATTTATAAAGGCTGGAATTTCTGGACCGAAGATGCCGAGCAGGTTCAGGCCTTGCTGAAACCGTTCAAAAAAGTTTCGGTCATCTACGGTCACGTCCACCAGATACAGTACAACCAGATCGGCAATATCAGCTTCAACTCGGTGATGGCAACCGCCTGGCCGTGGCCTTATCCGCAATCTTATGCCCAGGCTGAGCAATATTTGCCCAAGTTGACGGTGCCGATGAACCGGGCCGATCCGTTTTTCGAACGCGACGCCACCGGCTGGCAGTTTATCAACATGGCCAACGGCAATGCCGATCTGAACTTTACGCTGTATGACAATACCAGCCGGGTTGTCCGCTATAACCAAAAACAAAAACGCCCGGAAGATGTTGTCTATCAGAACGAAAAAGCGCGGATTGTCCCGCAAACACACTATTAGCCACCGCACCGGAGCAAAATCATGTCGACTTATCAAAAAACAACCCTAGCATTGTGTTTGGCGTTTGCGACCGCCGGATCAGCATTGGCGGATGAATTTACCGATGCCGATATACAACGCTGGCAGCAGCAGTTTATGGAGGTTGCCTCTGAAGGCCGCGAGTTATGGACCAGTCCCAAGCTGGGCACCAACGGCGTTGCCTGCGCCCAGTGCCATCCCAATGCGGCCAATACTCACCCCGAAACCTATCCGAAATTTCAAAAACAGCTGGGCAAAGTCGTACCGCTTTGGCAAATGATCAACTGGTGTCTTAAAAATCCGCTGGAAGGACAACCGTTAGCCGCCGACGATCCCAAAATGACTGCGCTGCAGGCCTATGTCACTTATGAAAGACGGGGGATAAAACTGGAGCCGGGCAAGCATTGATTTAACTTGGAAAAATCAATCGTCCACGAAAGGCACGAAAAAAATTCTGTCAGGGTTATAGTGCTTCTGGACACGCGCGTCACTGCCATTAAATGAATGGCCGAAAATAGTTATGGTTAAATGTCGTGGGCGCGAATTTATTAAATCCTAATTTAATGGCAGTGACGTAGCGAGCAGGAACGAGAATACTTACATTCTCTCCCTATCACTTAATTACAGAAGACAACTATGAAAGCAAACATCGGTTTAATCGGTTTGGCCGTCATGGGACAAAATCTGGTTCTCAATATGAACGACCATGGTTTTACCGTGGCGGTATTTAACCGCACGACCCGTACAGTCGATGAATTCCTGGACGGCCCTGGCAAAAACACGCAGATTATCGGCACACACTCGCTGAAAGAGTTGATTGATAGCCTGGAATCGCCGCGCATCGTCATGTTGATGGTCAAAGCGGGAGAGGTTGTCGATCTGTATATCGACAAGTTAGCGCCCCTGTTATCAGACGGCGATATTATTGTCGACGGCGGCAACTCACTGTTCACCGACACCAGCCGCAGGACACTTTCCCTAAAAGAACAAAATATCCTATACATAGGCGCCGGCGTTTCCGGCGGCGAGGAAGGCGCAAGACACGGGCCGTCCATCATGCCCGGCGGCAACAAGGACGCATGGCCTATCGTTAAAACCATTTTCCAGTCCATCAGTGCGCAAGTGGATGGCGCGCCTTGCTGCGAATGGGTGGGCGATAACGGCGCCGGACATTACGTCAAGATGGTGCATAACGGTATTGAATACGGCGACATGCAATTGATCTGCGAAGCCTATCAACTGCTGTCCGACGGCTTGGGCTTAAGCGCTTACGACATGCAGGCGATATTCGCCGAGTGGAATCGGGGGCCTTTAAACTCTTACCTGATTGAAATTACTGCCGCTATTTTGGCGTACAAAGATAAAGACGGTCAGCCCTTGCTGGAAAAAATTCTCGACACTGCCGGGCAAAAAGGTACCGGTAAATGGACCGGTATCAATGCCCTGGACTTGGGTATCCCGTTAACCTTGATTGGCGAATCGGTATTTGCCCGCTGTTTATCCGCCCAAAAAGAGGAACGGCTAAAAGCGGCGTCGGTATTGCCTAAACGACCGCTGAAACTTATCGGCAACAAGAAAGCCATGATTACTGCCATTGGCGATGCCTTGTATGCGGCCAAAATCATTTCTTATGCACAAGGTTTTCGCTTGATGCGCGAAGCCTCGAAAGAATATGGCATGGCGCTCAATTATGGCGATATTGCGCTGATGTGGCGCGGCGGCTGTATTATTCGCAGCCGGTTTTTAAACGACATCGAGCAAGCCTATGATGGCAACCCTGAATTAGAAAATCTGCTGCTGGCCGATTTCTTTGTCGATGCGATGAAACAAGCCGATGAAGGCTGGCGTAGAGCCGTTATTTTAGGCATCGAGCTCAGCATCCCAACCCCGGCATTGTCTTCCGCCCTGGCGTATTACGACGGCTATCGCAGTGAAAAATTACCGGCTAATTTGCTACAGGCTCAACGGGACTATTTCGGTGCGCATACTTATGAGCGGGTCGATCAGCCCAGAGGCCAATTCTTTCATACCGACTGGACCGGACAGGGCGGCAAAACCGCATCGACGACCTATACGGTTTAAATAAAGTTGTAACTACTTAGCCATCAGCACAATAGAACGCAAATGACGCTGATTATTAAGATAAAAAATAAGATTTCTCTTGAGTTATCCGCGTTTTCTCTCGTTCCCACGCTCCCGAGACTGTGAAAGTATTCGTATTTAGAAAAATTAAAGAATAACCACGAAGAACATGGAGAGCACGAAGTTTTTAATGCATTGAATTAACGTTGTTATTTTCTCCGCGTCCTTCGTGTTCTCTGTGGTAAAACATTTTTTCAGCCCGATTTGGATAATACTTTCACAGTCTCTCCCGCGTGAGAATGCATAAACGAGGCGCTACCGATGCTGAAAGCCGAACCCTGTACCTACGTTATTTTTGGCGCCACCGGAAATTTGTCCCGGATTAAATTAATGCCGTCGTTGTATCATCTGGATGTCGCCAATCGCTTGCCTGAAGGCACCCGTATTCTGGCAATCGGTCGCAGGCCGTGGGATCAGGAAAAATGGCTGGCCGAAGTCCGGCAGATGATTGAGGACAAAGTTCCAGACGATTTTGATGAAACCGTGTTCCAGCGTTTTAGCGCCCGCTTGCATTACCATCAGGGCGATATAACACAGTCGCCCTGTTATACGGAATTGGCTGAATTGCTTAACGGAAAAAACCAATTCCCTAAAAACATCGCTTTCTATCTGTCAATCAGTCCCTCCGACTTCGGCATAGTCATGGAGATGATTAGCAACAACCGGTTATTCGATGAAGAATACGGTTGGCGGCGGGTGATTATCGAAAAACCGTTCGGTTACGATCTGGACAGCGCCCAGGCTTTGCAAAAACGCATCAGCCGCTATTTGACGGAACAGCAAATTTACCGCATCGATCATTATCTGGGTAAAGGCATGGTGCAAAATGTGCTGGTGTTCCGTTTTGCCAATGTGATGCTGGAGCCGTTATGGAATCGCAATTATATCGATCATATCCAGATCACCCACTCCGAGGATATAGGCATAGGCAGTCGCGCCGATTACTACGACAACGCCGGCGCCATGCGCGACATGCTGCAAAGCCATTTGCTGCAATTGCTGACGCTGGTCGCCATGGAGCCGCCGGTGTCGATGGAAGCCGAATCGCTACGCGACGAAAAAGTCAAAGTGCTGAAATCCATCCGCCCTATTCCCAGAGAAGCCGTACACGGTCATGCCTTCCGCGCCCAATATGCCAAAGGCAACATCGGCGGCGAACGGGTCGACGGCTATCTTCAGGAAGACGGCATACCGGCCAACAGCATCACCGAAACCTATGCCGCGATGAAGCTGTATATCGACAACTGGCGCTGGCGCGGCGTGCCGTTTTATCTGCGCACCGGCAAGCGCATGGCCAAGGCGCAATCGACTATTTCGATTTGTTTTCGCCATCCGCCGTTACAGTTTTTTCGCGGCACCGAGGTGCAGTGCATGAACCCAAACTGGGTGTTGCTCGGCATACAGCCGGAAGAATTTATCCGTATTGAAATGACCGTCAAAGAACCCGGCCTGGAGATGCGCACCCGCTCCAGCAGTCTCGATGCCAGTTTCCGCCAGGAGAATGAAAAACCCATCGATGCGTACGAAGACTTGTTACTGGACGTATTAAAAGGCGACCGCTCGTTATTTCTGCGCTTTGATGAAGTAGAATATGCGTGGCGCATTGTCGATCCGATCCTGCAAACCTGGGCAATAGAACGTGACCATATCGTCACCTATCCCGCCGGTTCCTGGGGGCCTGAAGACAGCCGCCGCTTATTCGACAAAAACAACCAATATTGGCGCAGCTCATTAACCCCGGAGTGTAACTAAATGCAACAAAACAACCGCTGGCATACTCTTGAAACCGCAGAAGACGTAGCTTTTGCCGCCTGTCGGCACATTCTTAACGCCGCCGACTCGGCTATTTCAGCGCGAGGCAAATTCAAACTGGTATTAGCCGGAGGCAGCACCCCGGAAAAAGTCTATCGACTATTAGCCGCGTCCAATGCGGACTGGGCCAACTGGCATATTTATTACGGTGATGAGCGCTGCTTGCCTGCCGATCATAAAGACCGCAACAGCCTGATGGCAACTCAAGTTTTACTGGATAAAGTGGCTATTCCGGCCGGGCAGATTTTTACCATGCCCGCCGAACTGGGGCCGGAAGTTGCCTCCGAACATTATCGGCAAACCGTCGCCGAGGCCGGCATGTTCGATATGGTGTTGCTGGGCATGGGCGAGGACGGCCATACCGCCAGCCTGTTTCCCGGTCATCAACATCAACAAGACGAGCTGGTGCATGCGGTTTATAATTCGCCCAAACCGCCGTCGGAGCGCGTTTCGATCAGCGCCAAGGCATTAAGCAATACCCGGGAACTGATCTTTTTAATCACCGGCGCGAATAAGCAGCAAGCGGTCAACCAGTGGCGTTCAGGTCAGGATTTGCCGGTTGCAAGCATTGTGCCTGAAAACCCTGTCGATATTTATATTGATAGCGATGCGTATAAGCCATAAATTCGGCCTTGAACCTTGAACCTTGAACCTTAAGATTTATGAATATCGGCAAACTCTATATCATTTCCGCTCCCTCCGGCGCCGGTAAAACCAGTCTGGTTAAACAACTGGTTACCGATCTGGATGAGCTGATCGTTTCAATTTCCCATACCACCCGCCAGATGCGACTTGGCGAAGTCCACGGACAGGATTATTACTTTGTCTCTGTCGCAGATTTTCAAGCCATGCAGGCGCAACAGGCGTTTCTTGAACATGCCCAGGTTTTCGATAATTTTTACGGCACGGCACGGCAGACGGTAGAAGAAAATTTGCGTCGAGGTCTGGATGTGATTCTTGAGATCGACTGGCAAGGCGCCGAGCAAATCAAAAAACTGCTGCCCGACAGTCTGTCGATTTTTATCCTGCCGCCATCGACGGAGGTTCTATTGCAGCGCCTTAGGAACCGGGGTCAGGATGATGAGCAAATCATCGCCCGCCGTATGCGCGACGCGGTTACCGAAATCCGCCATCATGACCAGTTCGATTATCTGGTGGTTAATGATGACTTTGGGCTGGCGCTGACTGAATTAAAAAGCATCATCATCGCCAATCGCTTGACCAGGCAACGCCAGTTGCCTAATTTGCAGCCTTTATTGGCTTCGCTGCTTTCGTAGGAAATGACAAAATAGCACCCATGTAGGTCGAAATAAGCCTGTTTGAGCGAAAGCGAGAACTGGCGTTTCCCGCCTGCAACTTTGAAAAAGGCGTGCACGGCACGCCCTACCCGGATGGGTGGTGAAAGATCCCCCTAAATATCAAGCTCATACGACCAAATAGAACTGGGCTTGTACCTATCAATGGGATGTTGAAGGGTGGGTACAATAACCTGCGGGGAAATAAAGCCACAATCATTGGTAATAGCAACTAAACGATCAAACAAAAATAGGTGTCTGTTTTCTTCTGTATTAGTTCCGACTAAAGTAGCAAACATTTTTTATCCTCACCTAGTGTTGTCTAACGTTGTGGTAAGGGGCGCGCCGCTCAAGGACGTTGAGCG
>JAURVK010000134.1 GCA_030655535.1 Methylobacter sp.
CGTGTCGATGAAAGCATCACCTTTGCCAACATCAATTATATCGAAGAATTCATCAACGCCGAGTTAAGACGGCAGCCGGACATTCAGCATATCGTGCTGATTTTTACCTCAATCAGCGACATAGACACCACGGCATTGGAAGTATTGGAAAACCTGAACCAAAGCTTGCAAGCATCGAATATGACCTTGCATATCTCGGAAGCAAAAGGCCCGGTACTGGATAAGCTTGAAAAAACCGATTTTATCGAGCAACTAAAACCCGGCAAGGTATTTTTTCATACTGAAGATGCGGTCAGGGAGCTGCTGCTATTAAGTTAAGGATTAAGTCTGTTGTGGGCGCGAATTCATTCGCGCATTTTAAAATACTGTAAATTCGCGCCCCATAGGCATCAACTTGATAAGATTGATTGAATCCACGAAGACTCAAAGTTTTTATCATAGCCTTTTCTTCGTGTTCTTCGTGGCGTTATGTTTATGTATATGCGCGAATAAATTCGCGCCCACACTACAACAATCGCTATTTAGAAAACGCAATAAACCGACGATAAGGCGAACCGTGCTTCCAGGTAAAGGACTCGGTGTAATAATGCATTAACGCCAGATAACCCAGCAAACCCAGGGTAATCGCCTTACGAATCTCTACGCCGAAAAACAGCTCGGTGACGCTATTGACCGCACTGTCCCCGTAGGACTGCAACACAAACGCCAGCAAGAATGAAGCTATCGGCAACACGATAAAAACCGGCAGATGGCAACGCGCCGCATAGCGATAGATAAAATTCTGCGGGTGCCGGTGGTGCTTGTTGTAATCATGCACCACGTAGAAAACATAAGCCGTCGCATCATGCACCAGTCTTGGCACCAAAATCGCGAGGAAATAATACTGCTGAACAAACAGATAAAAACTGCTTAGTACCAATAAAACATTCGACCACAAAAACCACCTTCCCATAGCCGTAGTCGCATAACGTTGACATAGCAATGCACTGCCAATCATCGCGACACATAATCCGCCCGCAACCAGCTTTATCCACTCCAACTGCTGCACATCCAGGCTGTTTTTTAAAAATATGCCGATATAAACAAAAATACCCGCCGTCACACTCAGCCACAAGAGCAGATAAAAAGCCCAATCGGGCAGGCGATACAGCCCACGCCCCACGCCAATTTGCTGCTTAAGTACGTGGTATACCGTCCAGGCAGCCGCTATCAGGTAAAGCACTTTATAAGGAATGAACAGGCTGCCCACACCGAAAATCATGACGATAGCCGCCGTCATGAACATGATTTTCAGCTTATACACTTTCAGGTATTCGGCATTGCTCGCCAGCAAGATGGAGCTCGCGACGATATGCGGCGTTCCGAAAAGAACTTGAAACAATAAAAACTGTTTCGGACTGCTCGGTAAATTCTGCTGTAAAACCCCGTTCCAAAACCAACCGTCAAACAACTGCAGCAATAAACACAAGGGAATGATTGCATACAGCCCCAACAACAACCGAAACGAAATAACCAGCTGATTATCATCAGAACTATCTTGAACTGAAATGGCCTGATCTGAAAAGGTTCTAGCCGACATAAAACTATCCTCCTATTATTATTGTTATATTCTGAGCCGAGCTATTAAGTTAAACTGATTATTTAGTCATTTTCAAGCATTGCTTTTATTTTTTTTAGGATGAATAGTGTTATGAGTTTTCAGCTACACCCACGCTTAGAGCAGGATTGCATAGCCATTGGCCGTTTTGAATTATGTCGCTTATTAATGATGAATGACAGCCAGTATCCCTGGTTTATACTGGTACCGGAACGAGCGGATCTACAGGAAATTTACCAGCTAAACAAAGCGGAACGTGAATTACTGACCGAGGAATCGAGCTATCTTGCCGAAAATCTGGCCAACCTTTATCAAGCGGATAAAATGAATATTGCCGCAATAGGGAATTTGGTTCCCCAACTGCATATCCACCATATCGTCCGCTATCAAACCGATAAAGCCTGGCCTGCCCCAATCTGGGGGAAATTCGCTACCGTGCCTTACACGGAACAGCAAATTAGGGACAATTTAGCCCGCGTTAAAGACCAGTTAAAAATGTAAATCGACACCAAGCCATTAGCCATTAGTCTTTTGCCTGAGAAAAAATCAATCGACCAAAAATTCAGTAAAATAAGCGTCTTTAAAACCGCTACTACCCTGAGCTTCGCCGCCTTTCTTGCCTTCCATCTTCTTCAGCGTCTGACGAATAACAGCCGTCGTTTTTTGCCGCAACGCCTCGCGCTGTTCCATGGTTTGCAATTCATCAGACAACCTGCCGCTGTACAGCATAATTAATTCGTGTCTTAATGCAGGCATGTGTTTTTTTACCGCCTCAATAGCTCCGACGCCTTCAATCAATAATTGTACGTTTATCATCAAAAATTTTTTGGGTTCCGATAAATTAACGATAAACTTAGGAGCCATTTCCAGATATTCCAGACCTGATGCTTTTTCTCCTTCATTCGCAACAGCAGCAGACATGAACAGAAAACTTAATACCACAACCCATAAACGCATAACAGACTCCGTGAAAGTAGGGATCCAAAAGTTTTTTAACAAAGTGAAAAAACTATTTACCACGAAGGACACGAAGATCACGAAGAAAAATCATTACCTTCATGTTCTCGGCAATTGCTCCTGCATGGCTCTACCTCCTGCATCCTTGCAGTCGTCCGTGCTTTCCGTGGCGAACAAAAATGTTAAAAGACTTTTGAACGACTACTTAGCTAAAAAATAATGGCCTAGTATAGGCCAAGCCCATCAATTTTAAAACGAATCCATGTAATGACATCTAATCTCCCCATCGGCCCGATAATGCTGGATGTTGCGGGCTTAACCCTGGCAGCAGACGAAAAAGATAAAATAAACCATCCCAACACCGGGGCGGTGATCCTTTTTTCGCGCAATTATCAAAATCCCGAACAAGTTACCGAACTCATTAACAGCATTCGTGCCGCGCGTAACGGCAAGCTATTGATTGCCGTCGACCAGGAAGGCGGCAGAGTACAACGTTTTCAACAAGGCTTCACTCGCCTGCCGCCTGCGGCTAGCTATGCACAAGCGCCGGAACTGGCTGAACCGGCAGGCTGGTTAATGGCCGCCGAATTACTGGCCGTCGGCGTCGATTTCAGCTTTGCGCCGGTCTTGGATATTGATTGCGGTGTCAGCGAAATCATCGGCAACCGTTCGTTTTCAACCGATCCTGAGCTTGCAACCCGTCTTTCAAGCTTATTTAGAAAAGGCATGAATACAGCAGGCATGGCCGCCACCGGCAAGCATTTTCCCGGTCACGGCGCAGTGGCGCTGGATTCGCATTTGACCTTACCGATAGACGAAAGAGACCTGAACAGCATCAGGGCAAAAGACCTGCTGCCTTTTAAACAGCTGATCGACGAAGGCCTGGAAGGCATTATGCCGGCGCATGTGGTTTATCCGAAAATCGACCCGAATCCGGCCGGTTTCTCGCCGTTCTGGATTGGGCAGATTTTACGCAAGGAACTGAACTTTAACGGTACGGTATTCAGCGACGACTTAAGTATGGAAGGCGCGGCATCGGTCGGCGACTTCCCGGAACGTGCCCGCCTTGCGCAACTTGCCGGATGCGACATGATTCTGGTTTGCAACAATCCTGCTGCCGCCGAACAGGTGCTTGATTCTCTGCCGACAAGCCGAAATCCCATCAGGGAACAGCGCCTTAAGCGTATGCAAGGCAAGCCGCAAATGAACCGCGAACAGCTGATGCATAGCGAAAAATGGCGCCAACTATCAACCCTAATCGACACTCATCAATATGCTTGAAGAAATAAAACACGTCAGAGAAACTGCCGATTTGCTGCACAGCGAACAGCAAGTTGAAGCCGCTATCGATAAAATGGCTCAGGAGATTAACACCGCGCTTTCCGACCGCAATCCCCTATTGCTCTGTGTCTTGAACGGCGGTATCCCGACTTTCGGTAAATTGCTGACCCGCTTAACCATGCCGTTGACCATAGATGCCATCAACGCCAGCCGCTATCAAAACCAGACCTCGGGCGGCAGCATCGAATGGCTGCTTAAACCGGAAACGCCGCTTAAAGGCCGAACCGTACTGATCATTGACGACATCCTTGATGAAGGCATAACCCTTCAAGCCATCTATCAATATTGCAGGGGACAAGGCGCAGCAGCCGTCTACAGCGCCGTGTTGGTGGATAAAATCCTCGACCATGAAAAACCCTTAACCGCCGATTTTGTCGGACTGAGCGTGGAAAACCGTTATTTATTCGGCTACGGCATGGACTACAAAGGCTATTTACGCAACGCACCGGGCATTTTTGCCTGCAAGGAATAATCATCATGACCACACTTGCCATCATCGGCGGCACCGGCCTAACCCAACTTAGCGACCTAACAATCATCAAACGCGAACAGTTGAGCACGCCTTACGGTTCGCCTTCTGCCGAATTCGTTACCGGCGAACTGAACAACACCCGGATTATATTCCTGGCCCGGCACGGCGACCCGCACAGCATTGCTCCGCACAAAATAAATTACCGGGCTAATATCTGGGGGCTAAAGCAACTCGGTGTCGAACAGATCATTGCCGTTGCCGCAGTAGGCGGAATTACCAGCGAAATGATACCGGCGCATATCGCCATCCCCGATCAGATTATTGATTACAGCTATGGCCGCCTGCATACTTTTTTTGAAGATGAAGCAGTCGCCCATATCGACTTTACCTATCCGTACAGTCAAAAATTGCGCTCCCGCTTAATTAGCGCGGCGCGCGATGCCAACATAAAAATCAGCCCGCTAGGCACCTACGGCTGCACCCAAGGGCCGCGCCTGGAAACCGCCGCAGAAATACAACGCATGGAGAGAGACGGCTGCAATCTGGTCGGCATGACCGGTATGCCCGAAGCTGCGTTAGCCAAAGAACTCGAAATGGAATATGCCGCGATCAGCGTAGTCGCCAATTGGGCAGCTGGGAAAACGGCAGGTGAAATAACCATGGCGGAAATTGAGCGGCATCTCCATAAAGGCATGGCGAATACCGCTGAATTACTGAAGGTTTTTGTAGGCTAGGTAAAGTGCAGGCAAGACCGCCCATTAAGTTAACACATGAACAGGATTGACTGGGCGACTTTAGTCGCCCAGTCAACCAATAACCTATCGCTTAATCGGCGACTAAAGTCGCCGCCACAGCCAACTTAATGGTGGCAACCCGCACCATGGATATGCCCATGCTCGGCTTCTTCTTTAGTCGCAGGTCGAACATCAACAACCTCAACATCAAACGTTAAGGCCATTCCTGCCAGCGAGTGATTGCCGTCAATAGTAATGTCATCGCCCTCTATTTTAACGATGGTGACCTCGCCGGAGCCGGAACTGACATCGGCATGAAACATCATACCGACTTCAATTTCTTCGATGCCTTCAAACATTGCACGCGGGACGACCTGAATCATCTCATCATTTTGTTCGCCATAAGCATCTTTGGCCGCAATGCGCACCTTAAATTTATCGCCTGCAGCTTTGCCGAGCAACGCATCTTCCAAGCCGGGAATGATATTTCCTGTGCCGTGCAGGTAAACCAAAGCCTCATCACCTATTGAACTATCCAGTACTTCGCTATCATCGTTAATCAAAGTATAGTGAATTGAGACAGCCATATTGTCAGCTACTTGCATGATAAAACCTTTTTCGTCATTTAAAAGCCGACTATGATAAAGAATCGCAACTCTTTTGTCTGAAAAAATATGTCAATTCATCGTAATTTATCCACAGGAAATCAATCATGTCGCGCTGGAAACCGCCGGGGCCTAAGTCATCCCCTTACATCACGCCTGAAGGCTATCAAGCGCTGGAAATTGAATTAAGAGCATTGTGGAGTAAACGCAAACAAGTGACTCTGGCTTTATCGGCAGCGGCAGCCGAAGGCGATCGCTCGGAAAATGCCGAATACATCTACCGTAAAAAAGAATTACGCGGCATAGACCGGCGCATCCATTATCTGCAAAAACGATTGCCCGACCTTAATATCGTATCCTTGCCCCCCGACGATCAGGACAGGATTTTTTTTGGCGCCTGGGTGACCCTGGAAAATGAAGCGGGCGAGGAAGTGACCTACCGCATAGTCGGACCTGACGAGCTTGATCCTAAAAAACACGACATTAGCCTTGATTCGCCGTTGGCAAGAGCGCTGCTTAAAAAAACCTTTGATGATGAAGTCGCCATTAAAAACGCGCTTAAAGCAGCTCGGTATACCGTCATTGATATTGATTACCGCAAGAGCTGAACACCGCAATTCTAATCCGATAAGACAAACACCGATGATGAGTGCATTAAGAAACCGTTTAAAGTGCACTCCTCTAATCAGGCTTCAAAGAGCGTAATATCGGCCTTAAATAAATAATTACTATTGCAATAAATATAACAGTATATATAATACTCCGGATATGGAGAGGTGGCTGAGCGGCCGAAAGCGGCGGTCTTGAAAACCGTTGAGGGTTTATCCCCTCCCAGGGTTCGAATCCCTGCTTCTCCGCCATATACACGAAATAACCGATTGTTTTTTAAAGACAATCGGTTTTTTTATGCCTCCCCGCCCCACCTTGCGCGGCGGTTCATTAAACCTCGCTGAATAAATCACCGGTAATTTCTGCTGATCCCTTATAAAAAACATCAAAAAAGTGTTTGAGCACAAAAAATCCAGTGTTACCCAACCCTCTCTCAAAGCATATTAATATTTTTTAAGGTAAAATTGCGAACTACGAACTTCCGCTTTCTGCCAAAAGCTGCTGGTCATTGCCTAATGGAATGAAAACTACTCACGAAAAATTGGCTAGTATCGCTGATTTTTAAGTTAATTTATATGCGCTTGCCCTGAATCAATAGGCAATAAACCCCCCCTTAAGTTTTAACTTTGCGAGGGCTATGGCCGCTTGAAAGCGTTGCCTACGGAAAACAATTCCATTGGTATGAAAAGGCAGATTGGCTATAGTTGGTTACACTATAATTATAAATTATACATAAGGACGCAAATGAGCAAGAAAATCTTAGGACTGGATTTAGGCAGCAATTCAATTGGCTGGGCATCACTCGAAGAAAGCAATGGCCAGCCGGATTTTCACCAAAGCAGTGGAAGAAAAAACACCGTGGCGCTTACTTCAGGCGTAAAGTGTAACCAACTATAGCCTACCCGCAAATCACAACCCACAACGTCCCAATCATCTATCGACAAATTACTTTTTCAAATTCCCCGCATGTAATCCGCATTCTTTTTTTGTTCCCTCCTCCCACCACCAGCGACCGGCCCTTTCATGTTGATTGGGCAGTACGGCACGGGTACAGGGTTCGCAGCCTATACTGGTATAGCCTTTTTCATGTAATTCGTTATAAGGAACCTGATAGGCCTCAATGTAATCCCAGACTTGAGCCGAACTCCAGTTAAGCAAGGGATTAAATTTAACCAGTTGATGCTCGGCGGTGGAAAAGGCAGTGTCTATCTGCACTTCAGGAACTGCTTGTCGGGTATCCAGACTTTGATCTTTGCGCTGACCGGTAATCCAGGCGTCTACATGCACCAGTTTGCGTTTTAACGGTTCAACCTTGCGGATACCGCAACATTCCTGGTGTCCGTCTTCATAAAAACTGAACAGACCTTTATTTTTAACGAAGCTGTCCAGTACCTCTCTGTCCGGCGTCAATAATTCAATATCTATTTGATAATGTTTCCTGACTTTTTCGATAAAACGATAGGTTTCAGGATGCAAGCGTCCGGTATCCAAGGAAAAAATCGGTATGTCTTTTCTGATAGCCACAGCCATATCGATCAGTACCACGTCTTCTGCACCGCTGAAGGAGATGGCGATATTATCGAACAGCTCCAGCGCTTTTTTCAGGATAACGCGCGGATTTTTATGATCCAGCTCGGTTTGTAGTTGCTCTATGTTGATGGTCGTCATGATGTGTTTTCCTTGTTGCTACGCGGTACGGCTTTAAGCGGCCAACCAGCTTTGCCTACATGGATGTAGGTAAGGGGCGTGAGCAGGAGCGGAAGCTTTGGCCTCCGAAAATAACGGATGCCGGAGTTCAAAGCTGGCTTTGTAACTGGATCCAATTACGCTTGCAAAAAATACTGCTTCAAAAATTCATCAAACGGCAGTTGATCTTTACTTTCGATTTCTTGCTGTTTGGCAATGGATTCTGCGGCCATTTCGTTAAATTGTCGGCTGCTGTTTTTATCCGGTTTATTACGTTTAAAATACTGTTCGTGTTCGGCAGAGGTGTTTACTGCAAAACGGGCAAACGGCTGTTGAAGCTGCGTCATCTGCTCCAACATTCGTGCAGATGCGGTTAAATCGGGATTTTCGACTAGCTGCTGCTGTTTTGCCAATGCTGAACTATACGGTTTGTCCGCATCGTTTTGATCGAGAATGGCACATACCGGCTGCATGGATTCCAGGATTTCAGTTGCCCATTCTTGCAACGGTATTTTTTGCTGGCCTAGCTCAAGTTCCAGCCCCGGTTTTCTGCCGTAATGGGCAACGGCCAATTGATTGGCATTGTTAACTTGATGCTCCTGGTCTGAGGTTTTCGGACTGTCCTGCAATAAACAGGTGAGCAGCAGCGCCTCTATAAAACGGGCTTTATGTTCATCGATGCCGATAGGGTTAAATACATCCAAATCCAGGGAGCGCATTTCAACGTAACGAACCCCGCGACGTTTAAGCGCCAGGGTCGGTTTTTCGCCGGATTCGGTAATTTGTTTAGGCCGGATAGTGCTGTAAAACTCGTTTTCAATCTGCAGGATATTGCCGTTCAGTTGACGGTATTGCCCATCGACCAGCGTACCGATTTTTTCGTACTCGGGATAAGGCGTATTAATGGCCGCACTCAAGCTGCTGACATAGCCGTCTATTGAGTTGTAATCAATTTTTAGGCTAGCTTGGTTTTTACTTTTGTAACCGATGTCGCTCATGCGTAACGAGGTCGCATAGGGATGATAAAGCGTGCCGTAATCGAATTGTTCAAATTGCGCCATTAATGCCGGTCGACTGCTGAAAAAGTTTTTGCAAATGGCCGGCGATGCACCGAATAAGTACAGGATTAACCAGCCCATACGCTGGAAATTTCGAATTAAGCCAAAGTAGGCATCGGCTTTAAACTGTTCCAGATTCAACCGGCTGTTTTCTTGTTGATGCAAAAACGGCCACAAAGCTTCAGGCACGGAATAATTAAAATGGATACCGGCAATGGACTGCATGGTTCTGCCGTAGCGATGCCATAAACCGTGCCGGTAAACATGCTTCATCCGGCCTATGTTGGAGGATCCGTATTCGGCAATGGGGATGCTTGGGTCGCCGTTAATACCGCAGGGCATACTGGCACTCAGCAGCATTTCATTATCCAGATGCTGATAAACAAATTGATGTATGTTGCGCAAATAACCCAGCGAGTCTTTTATATCGGCAAACGGCGGGGTAATCAATTCGATCAGCGCTTCGGAGTAATCGGTAGTGATGCACGGATGAGTCAGCGCGGAACCCAATGCTTTGGGATGCGGTGTCTGGGCAATAAATCCGTCTTTGGCTATGCGCAAGCTTTCTTTCTCTATCCCTTTAAGTCCTCCGCAAAGCAATTGCTGCTGGCCGTTTGCGTTCAGTTGATCCAAGCGTACTGAAAGCGCGTTATTCAAATTAGTCATAGAATGGGTGCATGCCCTATAGTCCTTGTATGCGAGGTATTATAAAGGGTTTAACTGATTGAAGAAATATTATCGCGGATATGAACCGGTTTTGATTAGATCTTCATGATGCTGTTAACACCGCAACAACTCATCGAAAAATCAATCGCAAAACCGTTGCTTTATTACCAACAAGCGTAAGCTATAGCATCTATAATCTTTGTATTTGATTTTAGGATAAACCACCCGGGAGATCGTCATGTTTGAATCGGCAGAGCTTGAACACAAAATAGATAAAGCAACCTACGATCTGGAAGTGCCCAAACTGCGCGAAGCACTGCTGGATGCACAGATGGATTTGGCAAAGCCGGCTAAATTTCCGGTCATTATTTTGGTTGGCGGTCTGGATGGCGCGGGACGGGGCGAGACCGTCAACTTGCTCAACGAATGGATGGACCCGCGTTTTATCCAAACTCACGGCATGGGCGAACCCTCGGATGAAGAGCTCGATCGGCCCATGATGTGGCGGTTCTGGCGCGAGCTTCCTCCCAAAGGCAAAATAGGCATATTCCTAGGCTCCTGGTATACCTGGCCGATTCTCAATCGCGTGACTGGTAGCACCAAGGAGGCTGATCTTGACCGAAGTATGGAGCGCGCCAAACGCCTGGAAAAGATGCTGACCGACGAAGGTGCATTGATTCTTAAATTCTGGATGCATTTATCCAAAGACAGACAAGAAAAGCGGCTGAAACTGCTGGAGAAAAATCCGGAAACCCGCTGGCGTGTGACTGATCGCGATTGGAAACATTTCAAGCTATACGACAAGTTCCGTATCGTGCATGAAAGCGTGATACGGCACACCAGCACGGCTGAAGCTCCGTGGACTATCGTCGAGGGCTACGATCCGCACTACCGCAGTTTGACCATAGGCAAGGTGATTCTCGACGCGATACGCAGACGCCTGGACGATGTCGACAACAAAACGATAGAAGTTATTGCGCCGCCACCGCTGCCCTCAATTGACCAACTTAACATCCTAAAGACACTTGATCTCAACCAGAAGATTACCAAGAAAACATTCAAAACCGAACTGGAAAAATATCAGGGCAAGCTCGCGTTGCTGACTCGCGAAGCCAAATTTAAGGACATCACCGTAATAGCCCTATTCGAGGGCAATGATGCCGCCGGCAAAGGCGGCGCAATTCGCCGCATAACCAGCGCCCTGGATGCGCGATACTACAATATCATTCCGGTTGCCGCACCGACCGAAGAAGAACGAGCCCAACCTTATTTATGGCGTTTTTGGCGGCACATTCCCAGACGCGGACGGGTGATGATTTTTGATCGTTCCTGGTATGGCCGCGTGTTGGTAGAACGTATTGAGGGTTTCTGTTCAAAAGCCGATTGGATGCGCGCTTACAGCGAAATCAACGATTTTGAAGCGCAGCTGGTGCGTCACAATATTGTAGTGATCAAATTCTGGCTGGCGATCAGCAAGGATGAACAGCTTGAGCGCTTCAATGCGCGCGAAAAAATCGGCTTCAAGCGTTTCAAGATTACCGAAGACGACTGGCGCAATCGTGACAAATGGGATGACTATGAACATGCAGTCTGCGATATGGTTGATCGCACCAGCACCGAAATTGCGCCGTGGACGCTGGTGGAAGCCAACGACAAAAACTTTGCCCGGATCAAGATCTTGAAAACCTTATGCAAGCAAATTGAAGCGGCAATGCAGAAAAAATAGCCTGCAGGAAATAGTTCCTGTCGATTCAAAATGCATCTCATATGTTAACGGTCTCACAAAATTCGCTATCGATAGCATCGGTAAAACGTTGATAGTAACTGATGTTACGCACTGTCCACGAAAGCCACGAAAAAATGTAAAGCCCTCTATTTCTCGACTGACGGTGTAATGCCGAATTATTCATTCATATCCATGTGACTGGAACCGGCAGTCATACCGGCATGACGATACTAGCCAAGGCTCATTGTAATCAGGATG
>JAURVK010000135.1 GCA_030655535.1 Methylobacter sp.
TGTGTCGAGTTTATGAACATCAAATGACAGGATGGTTAAGTTTTGATGACAATCTATGCATTGTTCGAAATTCCTGCTTAAATATGTTGTCATGCAGCATCGGTCGCGCAAAATGACATAAAGGTGCAAGATTAACAAACCAAACATTTCACTTTAATTTTTAAATACAGCAATGGCAAATCCAAATGCAAAAGGCGTTAAACGATTGATAAACGCGTGTTTTTTCTCAGTCGCAGGTTTTAAAGCAACCTGGATGCATGAGGAAGCATTCAGACAGGAAGTTGTCCTGTTTGTGGTAACCACCCCTCTGGCAATCTGGCTGGGAGAAACGACGATTGAAAAACTGCTGTTGATCGGTAGTGTCGTTTTAGTCATGCTGGTTGAGTTATTAAATTCGGCGGTAGAGGCTGTCGTCGATAGAGTGGGTTTTGAGCATCACGAATTATCGGGTCGCGCTAAAGACATCGGTTCGGCTGCCGTTATGATGTCACTGGCGTGGGCAGCGGTAACCTGGGCATTAATTCTGTTTTAAGTCTTGCAGTGACGTGGTGCGTAGGAACGAGCGGCCACTATCATGAGATTAATCGACAACAACACTGATTTGCATCAATGCAGATGCGCAGCCAGCCAGATGGTGTTAAGGTCGGGCGGCGTCCATTCGACTCGGTGCCTTGTATGTGCAGGAATCAGCAGGCAATCGCCGGCTATTAAATGAAGGCTTTGATTGTCTTGTTCATAAAGGATAGTTGCCTGTCCCTGAATCAGCATTACCCATTCATCGCCATCTTGATCGTACCATTGTCCTTTCGGCGTAATATGACCCTTGGATACAATGCGTTCAATAGAAATATTATCCTGTTTGAAGATACATTCAGTCAGTTCTTCCGGTAGTTGATCGGGGATGTTTTTAAAAATATTGGGGATAACAGGATTCATTTGATTATTGAGTCGACAGTGGGTTTGATTTTATGAATTCAAGGCCTAAACGGTATTGTATAATGCTTATTGTTGAGGATATAGCTGCTCTGCAAATAATAGAAGCGTCGTATAACTACTCAGTCATCATTATAATAGAACGCAGATGCAGCTTCCGTTCCTGCTCACGCTAAGCGCCTACATAATCCACATGGATGTGGCGAATGCAGATATTGCATAACGCCATGGATGGCGTGTAGTAGAGTAATGCAGGAGCAATTACCGAGGAGCAAATATCTGTCCCTGTAGGCGACGCTGATTATTAAGATGAAAATAAGATTTTTTCTTGGGTTATCCGCTTTTATCATATTTATCTGCGTCGCCTAGAGGCGCCTACTTTCGGCATCTGCGTTCCATTTATCTAATTGCTGAGTAGTTACGAAACTTCGAGCCATAAATCACTAAAATGTAGAGAACAAGACCATCAGTAACGCACCGATAAACATAACATCTAGCCGATGTAAGCACAAAGCCGTCGCGATTATTGGCGGCGGTCCCGCCGGATTGATGGCTGCGGAAGTCTTAAGCCAGGCGGGTGTGAAGGTCGATCTATACGATGCGATGCCTTCCGTAGGTCGAAAATTCCTGATGGCTGGAAAAGGCGGAATGAATATTACGCATTCCGAGCCTTTCGACCAATTCCTGTCTCGCTACGGCTCTGGTAAAGCGCATATCAAACCGCTGCTGGATGCCTTTGGCTCTGAGGCTTTACGCGCATGGTTGCAGGCTTTGGGTGTTGAGACTTTCGTCGGTTCGTCAGGCAAAGTATTTCCTGTCGATATGAAGGCGGCGCCATTATTGCGGGCATGGTTGCATCGATTGCGTGTAGACGGCGTGAGCTTTCATATGCGGCATCAATGGCTGGGTTGGGATGATGGCTTGCTGCGGTTCTTAACGCCGGAAGGTGAAAATAAAGTCAGCGCCGATGCAGTGGTGCTGGCGTTGGGCGGCGGTAGTTGGGCGCGGTTGGGTTCTACAGGCGCGTGGGTGTCGTTGTTGGCTCAACAAGGGATTGCGGTTGATCCGCTAAAGCCTTCAAACTGCGGGTTTGACGTGGAATGGAGCGAGTTTTTTCGCAATCGTTTTGCCGGACAGCCTTTGAAATCGGTGCAGGCATCTTTTAGCCTTTCGGCAGAAGCTGAATTTTGCCAGCCGGGCGAACTGATCGTGACCGCAGACGGTGTTGAAGGCAGCTTGATTTATAAGATGTCTGCGTTGTTGCGGGAACAGATTGCGTCAACAGGAGCCGCGTTGATTTATCTAGACCTTGCGCCCGGCAAGGACAAACAGTATCTGATCGACAGGATCTCAGCGCCGCGCGGTAAGCACACCATGGCAAATCATCTTCGCAAACGAATCGGTATCGATGGCGTAAAGGCAGGCTTGTTGAGAGAGGTTTTATTGAAAGAGGACTTTGATAATCCGGTTCGCCTTTGCGAAGCTATCAAGGCATTGCCGGTTAAACTGGTTGCGGCAAGGCCGATTGACGAGGCCATCAGTACTGCGGGCGGCATTACCTTTGAGGCGCTCGACCCGCATTTAATGATACGCGCCATGCCGGGCGTATTCTGTGCCGGTGAAATGTTGGACTGGGAAGCGCCGACAGGCGGTTATTTGTTAACCGCCTGTTTTGCCTGCGGGCGAGTTGCAGGGGAGGGCGCGTTATCCTGGTTGCAATGTGACGACTTTGCAGCTGGAAAATTAGTATCTACTGAAGAGTTGCAAATAAAGTAAAATATGAACGAAAGAATTACCGGATCAAAGTCTGTCGAAGAGAAAGGCCGCTAATGTTTTTAATTTTTATCAGGGCAGTGTGTAAGGGCGGCTATGAAAACTCCAAAAAGTATTGAACCGCTAGTGCGGGATGGCCTCGTCGACGAAGTTCTTCGACCATTAAAGAGCGGCAAAGAGGCGGCCGTCTACGTGGTATTGTCTGAAGGCGAGATCCGGTGTGCTAAAGTCTATAAAGATGTTAACCAGCGCGGTTTTCACAAGCAGGCCCAGTATCAGGAAGGACGTAAGGTGCGAAATAGCCGCCAAGCGCGCGCTATGGAGAAGAACAGCCGGTTTGGTCGGCAGCAGCAGGAACAGGTGTGGCAAAATGCCGAAGTCGATGCGCTATACCGACTTGCCGCCGCCGGTGTGCGCGTTCCGCAACCCTATAACTTCGTCGAGGGCGTGTTGTTGATGGAGTTGGTCACCGACGAACATGGCAGCGCCGCGCCCAGACTTAACGATCTCGAATTGGGTCGGAAGCAAGCGCTTGAATACCATGGTTTGCTGATTAAAGAAGTGGTCAGAATGCTGTGTGCAGGACTGGTGCATGGCGATCTTTCCGAATACAACATCCTGGTTGACGCCAACGGCCCGGTCATCATCGATCTGCCCCAGGCAGTGGATGCGGCGGCCAACAATAATGCGGCCAGAATGCTGGAACGCGATGTTGACAATTTGGCCGATTATTTTGGTCGTTTTGCTCCGGAGCTGCTGACTACCGAGTATGGCAAAGAGATCTGGAAACTCTATGAGAGCGGTGATTTGACGCCACAAGTCGAATTGACCGGTCGATTTAAGTCGAACAACAAAGCGGCTGACGTTGGCAGCATCATGCGTGAAATTGATGATGCCAGAGACGAGGCGATACGCCGCCGCTATGAGCATGAAGATTAGCTTATGAGCGATAAACAGCCAGGAAACCCTTTGCACGGCGTCACCTTGGAAAGAGTGTTAGAAGAGCTGGTAGTCGAGTATGGTTGGGCCGAACTGGGCAGATTGATCGATATTAGATGTTTCAATAACGACCCAAGCATCAAATCGAGTTTGAAGTTTTTAAGAAAGACGCCATGGGCGAGAACGCAGGTTGAAGAGCTTTATCTCGTTAAAAAAGAAGACTGAATTGGGCGAGTATTTGCACGGTAGGTCGCGCTTCTAAAGCGTCTACTGTGGGTGATGCGGTTTCAACATCAGTTGCGCCGCCCTAATGAAACAGGCGACTTAAATCCCAAACTGCCGTCAACGCCGCAAGGCGAATTGCGCGATTATCAAGTTGAAGGTTATCAATGGATGGTGCGTCTGGCCGATGACATGGGACTGGGTAAAACTGTGCAGCCGTTGGCGCTGATTTTAGCGCCTACCTTGAATACGGCATCAAATTCGACAGCGGCGACCGGCAGGCGATGCTGGATGAGGCAGGGCCTTTCGATTTGATCGTTTGCAGTTATGGTTTATTGCAAACCGAAGGTGAAAAGTTGGCGCGAAAAAACCGGCAAACATTGTTTTTTGATATAGGTTAGCGCCAGTCGGCGCTACACACTGCAACAGGTGAGCAAAAATGCGTAAAACAATAATCAATCAGGCTGCTGAAAACCTCCCGTCTTCCGATCTGGATTTTCTGGATCTGGAGCATCTTGCCCAAGTAGAGTTTACCTCGGAGTGCCTGGAACATCCGGTTGAGTCGGCCTTGTTATTGACGGAGGATTCGGTATCAGGATGGCAGGCGGCAGACGGAGGTGAGCAAGTCATTCGTGTTATTTTCGATCAACCCCGGACTATCGAGCATATTGTTCTTATGTTCGAGGAACTGCAACAGTCGCGCACTCAAGAATTCGTGCTGCTTTGGCTGATGGACAATGAGGATACTTACCGGGAGATTTTGCGCCAGCAATATCACTTTAGTCCGCCAAACACCACCTGCGAAATTGAGCATTATGAGGTCAGGCTTGATCAATTAAAGGCGCTGGAATTAAGAATAATTCCCGACATCAGTGGAGGTGAAGCTTGTGCTAAACTTAAACAGTTGCGTCTTGCGTAAATGCCGCTTCTAATGGTCATGGCTGTGCATATTTGTGTGATAGCTAAATCAATAATAAAAAAATAGCGCTTGGTTTAACCAAGTCAACCAAAGAGGAGAGGAAGTTATGATGTTTACAACATCTGAATCAGTTCTCATTGCATTATTGATGGGGTTAGTCGGGAGCTTATTCGTGAGTCGGGAGTTGCGACGCATTCTTGCTTATGACCAGGGTAATGAAACCATGCAAGCCATTGCCAAGGCTATTCAGGAAGGATCAGCGGCTTTTTTGTCGCGAGAATATCGGGTCATAGCGGTTTTTGTTGCGATTGTCGCTACGGTTATTGCTTCATTTTTACATTGGCAGACTGCGCTTTGTTTTGTGGTCGGTGCGATTGCATCGGCAAGCGCGGGCTACTTGGGGATGTATGTGGCGGTTCGCGCCAACGTCAGAACCGCAGCGGCGGCCGGTCGAAATCTGCATGAAGGCTTGCGCGTTGCCTTTGGTAGCGGCTCGATTATGGGCATGGCTGTGGTCAGTTTTAGTTTGATCGGCATGACGGTTCTGTTTTTGATATTTAACGGTAATCCGAATCAGTTGATCTATATTACCGGTTTTGGTTTTGGCGCCAGCAGTATTGCGCTGTTTGCCAGGGTCGGCGGCGGTATTTATACCAAAGCTGCCGATGTGGGTGCCGACTTGGTCGGTAAGGTCGAGCAAGGCATTCCCGAAGACGATCCGCGCAATCCCGCCGTCATTGCCGATAATGTGGGCGATAATGTCGGTGATGTTGCCGGTATGGGGGCCGACTTGTTTGAAAGCTATACTGGTTCAATTATTGCTGCGGCTACTCTGGGTGCGGCGTTGGGTGCAAAATCCCCGGCTTTTATCGGACTGCCTTTTCTGGTTGCCGCAGTAGGCGTTATTGCCAGTCTGTTCGGTATTTTTATGGTGACCGGCAAAAAAATAAAACACGCAGCCATTGCGGATGACTCCAAAATCGCCAGTTTGGATGAGTTGTTGAAAGTGTTGCGTCGTTCAGTTTGGGGGGCTTCAGCGCTCATTTTGGCGCTTTCTTTTCTTGCTATATATATTTCGGGTGTCAATTATAATTATGGATTGGTTATCCTGGTCGGTTTGGTGGCAGGTAACGCCATTGCTTATGTGACTGAATATTACACATCCTACACTGAAAAGCCCACGCAAGGCATTGCTCACGCTACGCAAACAGGCGCTGCAACCACCATTATTCAAGGCTTGGCCGTGGGTATGATGAGTACCGTATTTCCGGTATTGATAGTCGCGACGGCCATCTTGATGAGTATATGGCTGGGTCATAAAGCCGACGGCACTATGGCTGCCGGTCTTTATGCGGTCGCTTTGGCGGGTGTGGGCATGCTTAGCACCTTGGGCGTTACCTTGGCGACCGATGCTTACGGCCCGGTTGCAGATAATGCAGGCGGCATTGCTGAAATGAGTCACCTGCCCAGTGACGTGCGGCTTCGTACCGATGCGCTGGATAGTTTGGGCAATACCACCGCCGCTACCGGTAAAGGTTTTGCGATTGGCTCCGCAGTGTTAACGGCGCTGGCCCTATTAGCCGCTTATGTGACAGCCGCAAAAATCGACAATTTGAATATTTTGGGGCCTACCGTGCTGCCTGGGCTACTGATTGGCGCGATGATGCCTTATCTGTTTTCCGCGCTTACCATGATGGCTGTCGGTAAGGCGGCCCACAAGATTGTTGTTGAAGTGCGTCGTCAGTTTCGTGAAATTCCGGGCTTGATGGACGGCACAGGAAAGCCTGATTACGCGGCCTGTGTCGGTATCAGTACCGAAAGCGCTTTACGTGAAATGATTTTGCCCGGCGCATTGGCGGTCATTGTGCCAATTGTTGTGGGCCATGTTTTGGGTAAAGAAGCCCTCGCGGGTATGCTGGTCGGCACCATGTCTTCCGGCTTTTTGCTGGCGGTAATGATGGCTAATGCGGGTGGCGCCTGGGATAATGCGAAAAAATGGATTGAAACAGGGCAATACGGCGGCAAGGGTTCCGATTCTCACAAAGCTGCGGTGGTGGGCGACACGGTAGGTGATCCGTTTAAAGACACCAGCGGCCCGTCTTTAAATATCTTAATCAAACTGATGACTATAGTCAGTCTTGTTTTTTCTACTTCATTCGGTTCTGGGTTGCTTAGTTTTTAAATAAGTAACTACTCAGTGCCATCAAACACAATGGAACGCAGATGACGCAGATAATTATGATTAAATAAGATTTTTTTTGAATTATCTGTGTTCGTCATATTTATCTGCGTCGCCTAAAGGCGCCTGCTTTTGACATCCGTGTTCTATTTTTCTAACTGCCGAGTAAGTTGCCACTACTAAATTTTAAAATTCAAGCTGAGAGGTTGATATGTTTAAACGGCTGATTGTTTTATTGTCGATGATGGTTTTGTCCGGTTGCGGTTATAACACTCTACAGTCCGGTGATGAGGGTATTAAAGCTGCATGGGCGGAGGTGCTGAATCAGTATCAGCGCCGCGCCGATCTGGTGCCTAATCTGGTGAATGTGGTGAAAGGCTACGCGGCTCACGAAAAAGATGTGCTGGTCGAAGTTACCGAAGCTCGCGCCAAAGTCGGGGCGTTGCAGGCTACACCCGAATTGGTCAATGACGAGCAGGCGTTCCAAAAGTTTATCGCCGCTCAGGGGCAAATGACCAGTGCGATTTCACGGCTGCTGGCGGTGGCGGAAAGCTATCCGCAATTGAAAGCCGACGGTCTGTTCCGTGATTTGCAGGCTCAATTGGAAGGCACGGAAAATCGTATTACCGTGGCGCGCAATCGTTACATTGCTGCGGTCAAGGAATACAACATTACCGTGCGCTCTTTCCCTTCCAACCTGACTGCGATGATGTTCGGTTACCGGACCAAGCCGAGCTTTACGGTAGAAAATGAACAAGCCATTGCGGTTCCGCCCAAAGTGGATTTTGGGGCTCCTGCAACGGTGAATAGTCATTAATATGTTGTCTCTGCTATTTCCCCGAGTCCGCTACGGACTCGGATTTTTCCTGTTGTTATTTTGCATAACGGCCTGGGCCGTAGTTGGCGTTCCCGAGTTATCGCAGCGCGTCACCGATTTTACTTCTACACTCAGCGTCGAGCAAATCGCTGCGCTGGAAAATAAGCTGGCGGCATTCGAAGCCAAAAAAGGCAGCCAGATTGCGGTATTAATCGTCCCAACCACTGGGCCTAAAGATATAGCCGAATTTGGCATAGAAGTCGCTGACTTATGGGAGCTTGGTCGCAAAGGTGTCGACGATGGTCTTATCCTGATAGTGGCTAAAGATGACAGAAAGCTGCGTCTGGAAGTCGGCTACGGCCTGGAGGGGGTTATTCCCGATGCGGTTGCCAAGCGGGTGATTTCCGAGACCATTACCCCGTATTTTAAGAAGGGCGACTACGCGGGCGGCATTGATGCGGGGATTATGCAGCTAATGAAACTGATTGAAGGCGAGGCTTTGCCGATGCCGTCTGAAAGTTCGACTGAAGGACTGGGTGAAGGGGCTTTCATGTTCATTTTGATGGGCGGCTTAATTGCAGGTTTTGTACTGTCAGCCATGATGGGCCGAGTCATGGGCGGTATGCTGGCGGGATTGGGCAGTGCTATCGTGGCCGTACTGGTTTTGGGATTAGCTTTTTCGGTGGCGTTATTTGTCGGGATAATGATTTTTTTTATTGTCGGCGTCCGTTCAACGGGTGGGCGCGGATTGTCTAACGGTGGCGGCTTTAGCGGAGGCAGTGGCGGAGGTTCATGGAGTGGCGGTGGCGGTGGCTTTGGCGGAGGAGGCGCATCAGGATCATGGTAAATATTAAGCGGTGGTTTCGACATGCTCTTATGCCGCCATGGCGCTGGCGCGTGTCGTTTCCTAAGATGGTACTGACCGAGATAGAAAACGCAGTACAGCAGTCCGAGCTTCGGCACCGCGGCGAGCTTCGTTTTGCTGTTGAAAATACGCTGGCATTGGCTAGGGTTTGGTATGGCATATCGGCTCGGCAGCGGGCGATAGAGGTGTTTTCAAATTTACGGGTCTGGGATACCGAAGAGAACAGCGGTGTGTTGATTTATCTGTTGCTGGCAGATCGGGAAGTTCATATTATCGCAGACCGGGGGATTGCCAAGCGCGTGGCGCAAGCCGAGTGGGATGCGATAGCCGAGACGATGCAGCAAGCATTCCATCACGGCGATTTTCTGCACGGTTCGCTGCAAGGCATCGAGCGTATTACGCTGTTGCTGGCGGCCCATTTTCCGCCCGGTACCAATAACCCCAATGAACTTGTCAATAAGCCCGTTATTGTTAAATGCTGATAAAGACACTGCACACGGATTTGACGAATTTGTTGTTTCCATATATTATTACGCGGTTATGTTAGCTCGATTACCTGAATATATAGATCCCTTGCACCTCGCTGATAAGCGTGGTGAATTGAAGGGGCAAATACCTGTAAGTAGCTTGGATCGTTTGGCAGATTTACTGTTTGACGATACGGGAGCTGTAACTGTGGATCTTTTTTTTGGTCGGGAAGGAAGGTTGGCCAAAATTGAGGGGCACATGGAAGCGGTTCTGGAGCTTGAATGCCAAAATTGCCTGCAAGCAGTGCAGTGGCCTGTCAAGCATACCGTTAAGCTGGGTATTGTTACTTCAATAGATCAAGCAGACAGATTGCCCGAGGATTATGAACCGCTGATAGTTGTTGAGGGTAAAATGCCTTTAAAAAATATTGTCGAAGACGAGTTATTGCTTATTTTGCCTGCATTCCCCAAGCACTCGCACAATTGTCTCGCTGATAAGTCCGGTAATAAAGAGGCGGATTTTGCACTCAATGAGCAGCAGTCGCCCACCAAAAACCCTTTTTCCATCCTAGTCAAATTTAAAAACACTGGAGATTTATAATGGCCGTACAAAAAAGTAAAGTATCGCGTTCAAGACGTGGTCAACGTCGTTCACACGATGCGTTAACAGGTAGAACCTTGTCTCAGGATCCAATGACGGGTGAAACTCATATTCGTCATCACATGACTCCAGACGGCTTCTTTAAAGGTCGTCAAATTGTAAGTAATGGCAGCGAAGATTAATCAATCTTCCCACCTTGTAGCATGACGACATGCCGAAGCTGATCAGGTTATAGATCATCAGCTTCGGCTTCTTTATAATAACTCAGGAGTCATCCGTAAGCGTGAGCCTAACAATTTCGATTGATGCAATGGGCGGGGATTACGGTCCTGAAGTTACCATTCCGGCATCATTGGATTGTTTAAAGAACAATCCAGACTTAAAACTGATTTTAGTGGGTGACGAAACTGTTCTTAAACAACAGTTAGCTCAGGCATTAATTACTTATCAAGATAGGCTTACCATTCGGCACGCATCCCAACGCGTTGAAATGGATGAGTCTCCATCCAAAGCGCTAAAAAATAAAAAAGACTCGTCTATGCGGGTTGCCATCAACCTGGTTCATGACGGGCGTGCAGATGCCTGCGTTAGTGCCGGCAATACCGGAGCTTTAATGGCGACTGCCCGGTTTGTCCTTAAAATGATCCCCGGTATCGATCGCCCAGCCATTATTTCCACGTTGCCGTCAATTAACGGACATACTCATGTGCTTGATTTGGGAGCAAACGTGGATTGCACGGCAGAACACCTTTTCCAATTTGCGGTGATGGGTGCGGAGCTGGTTAAGGCGGTTGAAAATATTGATAACCCCAGGGTTGGCTTGTTAAATATCGGTGAAGAAGACATGAAAGGTAATGAGCAGGTTAAGGCGGCTGCAAAATTACTGGAAAATTCATCGATAAATTACATAGGTTATGTGGAAGGCAATTCTTTAAATGCGGGCGATATCCAGGTTGATTTGATTGTTGCCGACGGTTTTGTCGGCAATGTCGCACTCAAAGCCATTGAAGGTGCGGCAAAAATGATAGGCACTGGGTTAAAAGAGGCTTTTGGCAAGAACATCTTCACCAAATTGGCGGGATTGCTGGCCTATCCGGTGCTTAAATCGTTTAAACAGCGTATCGATCCGCGCTTGTACAACGGCGCAAGCTTTTTAGGGTTGCGCGGGTTGGTGATTAAAAGTCATGGCGGCGCTGATGTGCTGGCGTTTAAAACAGCCATTCATCTTGCTGAAATTGAAGTAAAAAAAGACGTTATCAGAAAAATAAGTGAACAAGTCGAAAGAACTTTGGCCCTGAGAGAGAATGCATGACTCGTTATTCAAAAGTAATCGGTACCGGCGGTTATTTGCCGGAAGAAGTTCGCACTAATGAACAAATATCGCAAACTGTTGATACCTCCGATAGCTGGATTTTTGAACGAACCGGTATTAAAAGTCGCCGTATTGCAGGCGCTGATGAAACAGCCTCAAGCATGGCTGAAATCGCAGCAAGACAGGCTATAGAAACTGCCGCATGTGATCCCGAAGACATCGATTTGATCATCGTTGCGACCGGGACGCCCGATCGTGTTTACCCTAGTACCGGCTGTTTATTGCAGCGTCGCTTGGGCATTAAAAACTGCGTCGCCTTTGATGTGCAGGCCGCATGTTCAGGTTCGATTTTTGCGTTGAGCATTGCCGATCAATATATAAAATCGGGTGCGGCCAAGATGGTTCTTGTGGTGGGTTCTGAAATCTGTTCGCGCGTTGTTGACTGGACGGATCGGGGAACTTGTATTTTATTCGGTGATGGCGCTGGCGCGGTATTGCTGAGTGCATCGGATGATGCCGGTATTTTATCGACGCATATTCATTCTGATGGTGAATATGAGGATCTGTTGTATTGCCCAAATCCTCAGGCGGCTACCGAGGCGAATAAAGATGAAGCCGGTTACATCAACATGCGCGGCAACGAAGTGTTCAAGGTAGCTGTCAACACGCTGGGGCGTATCGTCGATGAAACCTTGGCTGCAAACAACATGCAGCAATCGGATATTGATTGGCTGGTTCCTCATCAGGCGAACACGCGTATTATTGCGGCGACCGCAAAAAAATTAAAAATGTCCATGGATCATGTTATTTTGACTCTTGAGAATCAGGGCAATACCTCATCCGCCTCGGTGCTGCTCGCCCTCAATGAAGGTGTTCGGGACGGTCGAATTCAGCGCGGACAAGTCGTATTACTTGAAGCATTTGGGGCGGGATTCACTTGGGGTTCTGCATTAATTAAATACTGAGCGTATTGAAATGAATAACCAAACTTATAATTTAGCTTTTGTTTTTCCAGGACAAGGGTCGCAATCTGTCGGCATGTTAACGGATTTGGCTGCCGACTATCCTGAGGTGAAACATATTTTTGAACGGGCATCCGATGCGCTGGGCAAAAATTTGTGGTCTATTGTTGCAGAAGGTTCAGAAGAAGAGCTTAATCAAACGCATAATACTCAGCCTGCAATGCTGGCTGCCGGTGTGGCCGTTTGGGAGGTTTGGTGTAAACACAGCAGTGTTCGTCCCGCGTGGATGGCCGGACACAGTCTGGGAGAATATACTGCCTTGGTTTGTTCGGAGGCTCTATCGTTTGAAGACGGCATAAGGTTGGTTGCTGCCAGGGGGCGGCTGATGCAGGAAGCTGTGCCTCCCGGTGTTGGCGCGATGGCGGCAATTTTGGGTCTTGAGGATCATCAAGTCGTTAAGGTTTGTGTTGATGCTGCTGAGGATGAAATAGTTTCAGCGGTCAACTTCAATTCGCCGGGGCAGGTGGTCATTGCGGGTAACGTTGCTGCCGTAGAAAGAGCCATGTTTGCGGCAAAAGCTGCGGGCGCCAAACGAGCGGTATTGTTGCCGGTTAGCGTTCCTTCGCATTGTGCATTGATGGAGGCGGCAGCCCAAAAACTGAATGAACAATTGCGGAATACGGTTATTGGTGCGCCAAAAATGACGCTGATTCATAACGTAGATGTCGCGTCGCACAGTGCCCCTGAAGTCATCCGTAACGCATTAAAAGAGCAGCTTTATAAACCGGTGCGCTGGGCTGACAGTATCAAGTTTATGCATGATCAGGGCGTTACCTGTTTTGTCGAATGCGGCCCCGGGAAAGTATTAATCGGATTGAATAAACGTATCGCCAAGGACGCCGAACATTGGTCTATTTATGACCCGGAAACATTAAATAAAGTATTGGAGCAACTCAATGGTTAAACAAGTAGCTTTAGTGACGGGTGCCAGTCGCGGCATCGGTCGGGCAATCGCAGAAAGATTGGCTCTGGATGGTTTTCTTGTTATCGGTACTGCGACCACCGATAGCGGCGCTGATTCAATTTCCGCCTATCTGGGCGAGCAGGGCAAGGGCTTGAAGCTTGATGTTGCCAATCCTGAATCTATCGCAGAAGTCATGAAAATGATTAATGACGAGTTTGGGGCGCCTGCGGTACTGGTTAATAATGCAGGTATTACCCGTGATAATTTGTTGATGCGCATGAAAGATGAAGAGTGGGATGATATTATTAACACCAACCTGACTTCGGTTTTCCGTATGAGCAAAGCGGTACTGCGAGGCATGATGAAAGCCAAAACAGGTCGTATTATCAATATTTCATCGGTAGTCGGTGCTACCGGTAATGCAGGGCAGGCGAATTATGCCGCTGCAAAGGCCGGGATGGTTGGGTTTGCCAAGTCCATGGCCAAAGAAGTGGGTTCGCGCAATATTACTATCAATACGGTGTCGCCTGGGTTTATCGATACCGATATGACCAAGGAGTTGGGTGATGATATTAAGAATGTCTTGCTGTCGTCTATTCCCTTGTCCCGTTTGGGTAGGGCGGAAGAAATCGCACATACGGTTTCATTTCTGGCATCTGAGGGTGCAGCTTATATCACCGGTGAAAACATTCATGTCAATGGCGGCATGTTCATGCCGTAAGAGGTGTCGCCTATAGGTCGTAACCGTATGTTCATGCCTTATTATCGTGACATTATTGCAATATAAAGTATAATTCCCCCGCCGTCTGGAATTTCCGGAGACGGGATTTCAAATAAAATTAATAACAATACTATTGTAGGTCTCAGATTAGACGCTGGGAAACTTACATTGTTTGAGGATAATAATTATGAGTAACATTGAAGAACGAGTAAAAAAGATTGTTGCAGAACAATTGGGTGTTAAAGAAGATATCGCGACCGATGCTTCATTCGTAGATGATCTTGGTGCTGATTCTCTTGATACGGTTGAACTCGTCATGGCTCTTGAAGAAGAATTCGAATGCGAAATTCCAGACGATGAAGCTGAAAAAATCACAACTGTTCAGCAAGCTATCGATTACGTAGTAAAAAACGCTTCTTAAAAACTGATTTTTGTAGGTTGGGTTACGACTGCATGGATGCAGGAGGTAGAGCAATGCAGGAGCAATTGCCCGCTCCCCAAGGATAGGGGATAGAGCAATGCAAGAGAAATTGCCGAACGTAGCGTAACCCAAGTTAGTGCTTCGATTGTAGTGTTACGTTGCACTATTGCCTGACTAACCCTTTATTCCCGCCTTTCATTCTTACGGTAAATCACATTGAGCAAACGCCGAGTTGTAATAACTGGATTAGGCGCAATCACGCCTTTAGCTAACACGGTCTCAGAAACATGGGATGGTATTATTAATGGTAAAAGCGGTATAGGCCCAATTGATTCGTTCGATATTTCTTCTTTTGCCACCACTTTTGGCGGCGTCATAAGGAATTTTGACATCAGTCAGTATATCCCCGAAAAAGACGCCAAACGCATGGATGGATTTATCCATTACGGTATTGCAGCGGGCTGTCAGGCGATTGAAGATTCAGGTATTGAAGTCACCGAAGCGAATGCCGAACGTATCGGCGTTGCTATCGGGTCGGGTATCGGCGGCATTACCGGTATTGAAGAATGCTATGCAACCTATGATAAAAATGGCCCGCGACGTATTTCGCCATTCTTTGTCCCAGGCAACATTATCAATATGATTTCAGGTAACCTTTCAATCAAATACGGATTAAAAGGTCCAAATTTTGCCATTGTTACCGCCTGTTCTACAGGTACACATAACATTGGCGATGCAGCACGTTTAATTAAATATGGCGATGCCGATGTCATGATCGCGGGTGGCGCTGAACGCTGCACTACATCACCGACAGCCATGGGCGGTTTCGCTTCGGCAAAAGCCTTGTCTCGCCGCAATGATGATCCGCAAACCGCCAGTCGTCCCTGGGATAAAGATCGAGACGGCTTTGTATTAAGCGATGGTGCCGGCGTTGTAGTTCTTGAAGAACTGGAACATGCCAAAGCGCGTGGCGCAAAAATTTACGCTGAATTGGTAGGCTATGGCATGAGCGGCGATGCTTATCACATGACCACGCCTTCAGTCGGTGGCGAAGGTGCGGCGCGTTGCATGAGAAATGCGCTACGCGATGCCGGTTTAAATGCCGATGCTGTCGATTACATCAACGCGCATGGCACATCAACGCCAGCCGGCGATGTAGGTGAAACCCAGGCAATGAAAGCCGCATTGGGCGATCACGCCTATAAAATTGCAGTCAGTTCAACAAAGTCCATGATTGGCCATTTATTAGGTGCAGCAGGCGGTATTGAAGCGGTTTTGACTGCCTTAAGTATCAAAAATCAAATCGCTCCGCCGACCATTAACCTGGAAAATCAGGATCCCGAATGTGATCTGGATTTTGTGCCGAATACCGCAAGAAATATGAAAATCGATGTAGCCATGTCAAATTCCTTCGGTTTTGGCGGTACTAACGGTTCGTTGATTTTTAAACGGTACGAGTAGTAGAGTGGGCAGCGCTTTTCTGCCCATTACTTGCCTCACAGCCCATTAAGTTAAGACATGGTCATGAGATTGTGGGGGCGGCTTTAGTTGCCCAGTAAGTAAACCACCTACTGCTCAATCGGCGACTAAAGTCGTCCCCCACATCAGCAATCGTTTTGTCTATTCCGCTTAACTTAATGGCAGTGACCATTTGCCTACCAGGCTTTAAAAATGATTCTCATCAATGGTGAAAGCAAGGAGCATATCGAAATATCCGATCGCGGTTTTCAATACGGCGATGGATTGTTCGAAACCATTGAAGTGAGAGACGGACAAGTTGTTTTTCTTCAGCGGCATTTAGACCGGTTAAATTCAGGTTGTCTTCGGCTTCATATCCCTTTTCCCGGTGCAGAATTAATTAGCCTTGAAGCTGAAAAACTTTGCCGCAGTATGTCTTCGAACCGGGCTGTACTTAAAATTATAATCACGCGCGGCTCAGGCGGGCGTGGTTATCGTCAACCGGATGTCATTCAAGCTACTCGCGTATTAAGTCTCCATCCTTACCCCGACTACCCGGCAAGCTATTCGGAGCAGGGCATAGTCGCGCGTTTCTGCACGACTCGGCTAGGCTTGAATCCCACTCTAGCGGGTATTAAGCATTTGAACCGGCTTGAACAGGTTATGGCGAGAGCGGAATGGACTGATGCAGCGATTCAGGAAGGGCTGATGCTGGATATCAATGATCATGTTATTGAGGGAACAATGACGAATCTGTTCTACATTAAAAATAACAGCCTTTATACCGCAGCACTCGACCAATCAGGCGTTGCCGGTATTATGCGCAGCATTATAATGACGCTTTCAGTCGAACAAGGTCTTCCCGTTGTTGAGCATATGTTTACGAGCGACGAGCTGTTATCGGCGGATGAAGTATTCGTCTGTAATTCAGTTATTGGTATCTGGCCTATCAAGCAAATCGCAACGACGTATTTCTCAGTCGGTTCGGTAACCCAGAGTATTCAAATCCAGCTGAGCAGGTTTACCAGTGGGGGTATCAACAATGAACAATAAAATCATTGGCTTTGTCTTGCTGACCTTGAGTTTTGTAGGCGGCTGGCTGTGGATGGACTACCAGAGTGCGTTAAGTAAACCGGCGCTGGTCGGCGAAACGGTGTATATAGAAATTGAAAAAGGCGACTCGCTTAAGCGGATTATCGACAAGCTTGTCGCCCGGAAATTGGCTGTTAAACCCTTTTGGTTTAAAGTCATTGCCTTGCAGGAAAATGCATTCAAAAAACTTAAAACAGGGGAATATGAGCTAACTTCCGGGCTAACTTTGCCCGAAATAGTAGTCTTATTCGTTCAGGGAAAAACCAAGCAGCATGCTATTACTTTTCCGGAAGGCTGGGGCTTTAAGGAAATATTGCTCGAAATTGAGAAAAACCCCGATATCGAACATACCTTAAGCAGTATCGATTTTAAAGATGTAATGAGCAAAATTGTAGGGGCGGATTTATCCTCCCAAAGACAAATGGCCATTCAATCGCCTGAAGGCTTGATTTTTCCGGACACTTATTTTTTTGAAAAACACACCGCTGATGTGTCTTTATTAAAAAGAGCCTACGATAAAATGCAGCAGGTGTTGCAACAAGAATGGCTCAATAAAGAAGAAAGTCTACCTTTTAAAACGCCTTACGAAGCCCTGATTCTTGCTTCGATTGTAGAAAAGGAAACCGGGGTCGCTGCTGAAAGACCCTTAATTGCCGGTGTGTTTATCCGTAGGCTGGAACAGAATATGTTGTTGCAAACCGATCCTACCGTCATTTACGGCATGGGTGAAAGTTATCGGGGGGATATTAAAACTAAAGATCTAACCGCAGCCACACCGTACAATACCTATGTTATTAGCGGTTTACCGCCAACGCCGATTGCGATGCCCGGACGCGATGCACTTTATGCGGTCTTGCATCCTGCGAAGGGCGACAGTCTTTATTTTGTCGCTCGTGGTGACGGTACGCATGTGTTTTCAGCGACCTTAAAAGACCACAATTCTGCCGTTGATAAATTTCAAAGGAACAAAAAATGATCCGAGGAAAGTTTATTACCCTGGAAGGCGGGGAGGGGGTAGGCAAAACCACCAATATGGTTTTTATAAAAGATTACTTACAGCAACATGGTATTTCTGTTGTGGTTACGCGCGAACCCGGCGGCACCGAACTGGCCGAAAAAATACGCAAATTGTTGCTGGAAAACAATAGCGAGGCTATTTCAGAGCAGGCCGAGTTATTGATGATGTTTGCGGCAAGAGCCCAGCATATCAAACATGTGATCGAGCCGGCTTTGGCGCATGGAAAATGGGTGCTTTGCGATCGATTCACCGATGCCACCTACGCCTATCAGGGCGGAGGCCGGAACATGAAAATCAGCACCATAGAATGGCTGGAAAATCTGGTGCAAGGCACATTAAGACCCGATTTAACCCTGTTACTGGATGCGCCGGTTGAAATAGGCATAGAGAGAGTCAGGGCACGCGGTGCTTTTGATCGTTTCGAGTCGGAAAAAATCAGTTTTTTTGAAAACGTCAGGCGCGCCTATTTATTGCAGGCTGGATTGCACCCGGAGCGCATCAAACTTATAAAAGCCAATCAACCGTTACCCGATGTGCAAAGAGTCATTACCGATGTCATTCGTGTTTTGCTCGGGTTGTGCTCTTTGAATTGTCCGGCTTCTCCAAGGCACGGCAGCGCAAAATGACCTTGCCGAACCGGTTATTGCCCTGGCAACAGCATCAGTGGGAGCATCTGTGCAGCTATATAGCGCAAAAACGTATTCCTCAGGCTTTACTGATTACCGGCAATAAAGGCTTGGGCAAGCAGCAATTAGCTCATCAGTTCGCCGTTGCCCTGCTTTGTGCGACACCGCAGACCAGCGGTGTAGTTTGCGGGCATTGCAGCAGCTGTTTGCTGGTTAATGCCGATACACATCCCGATTTTATCCGGATACAGCCGGAGGAACCGGGTAAAGGCATTGGTATCGGGCAGATACGGAGCCTGATTACCCGCTTAACCTTAAAGCCCCAGTTTGAGACTCAGCGTGTTGTTATTGTCAATCCAGCCGACAAGATGAATAATGCAGCGGCTAATGCCTTCTTGAAATGCCTTGAAGAGCCGACCGAACGCACCAGTATTATATTAATTACCGAAAAACCGGCCAAATTGCCTGCAACTATTATCAGTCGTTGTCAAAAACTGGCGCTAGTTACGCCGGATAAGGAAGTCGCGGTTAAGTGGCTGGCAGAAATATTGCAATGCGATGCGGCCATGAATAAGACTTTGCAGCGCAACGTCTCTTTAGCGCAGGGAGCGCCTTTACTGGCATTGGAATATGCCAATGATCAAACATTAACCTTGCGTAATGAATATTTCGATGCCTGGATGGCGATAGCAAAACAGCTTAAATCTCCGGTTATTATCGCCGAAGAGTGGCACAAGCTACCGGCATCGCCGTTAATATTCTGGATGACATCCTGGGTTATCGATTTGATTAAGTGTTTTTACCAAGCCCAGGTTGCAAATTTATATAATCCGGATTTGAATGAGCAATTGCAAGAACTGTCCCGGAGACTAGAATTAAAAGGGCTTTATAAATTGTATGATTTATTATTGTCAGATCGGCAACGACTGGATACCCAAATAAACAAGCAGTTATTGTTTGAAGAAATTTTAATCCAATGGCACGAACTTAACCGGAGTAAATGACCATGGCAGATGCAGGACCCGGACAAGGCATATTGTCCCTTTCAATTAAAGATAAAAACGCGTTGTACGCAGCCTACATGCCTTTTGTTACCAACGGCGGACTGTTTATTCCGACCAACCGTGAATATGAAATGGGGCAGGAAGTATTTATGCTGCTCAATTTAATGGATGAAACCGAACGGTTGCCGATAGCCGGTAAAATAATCTGGATAACGCCTCCCGGCTCGGAAGGTTATAGAGCCAGCGGTGTCGGCGTACAATTTAGCGATCAGGACGGCGGACTATCGCGCAATAAAATTGAAAACTATCTGGCCGGTTCTTTAGAAAATGACCGTTCGACGCATACTATGTGAGGTTCAAGGTTAAGAGTGGACGTGTTGAACTTAGATTTTTCGTCTTGAACCTTGAACCTTGATTTTCCATGTTAATAGATTCCCATTGTCATCTGGATCGTATCGATCTGGCTCCCTATCAAAACGATTTTGCCTGTTTCATGCGCGAAGCGGAAAACAGCCAAATTGAACACCTGTTATGTATCGCGATAGATTTGGAAGCCTATCCGGCAATGCTGGATTTGGTGTCCGCGTATTCGCAAATATCCGTGACCGTAGGGGTGCATCCGAATGTTCAGGATGGCCAAGACCCCAGTGTCGAAGAGCTTATTGCTTTAGGGAGTCGCGATAAAGTCATAGGCATAGGTGAGACCGGTCTGGATTATTTTCGTAGCGAGGGCGATGTAGACTGGCAACGTCAACGCTTCAGAAATCATATTAACGCCGCAAAAGCGTTGAAAAAACCGTTGATTATCCACACTCGGGAAGCCAAAGACGATACCCTGCGTATCCTGGAAGAAGAGGGCGCCGGTGAAGTAGGGGGGGTTATCCATTGTTTTACCGAAGACTGGGAATTTGCCAAAAAAGCCTTGGATTCGAATTTTTATATTTCCTTTTCCGGTATAGTCACCTTTAACAGCGCCAAGGAAATCAAAGCGGTCGCCAAAAAAGTACCCGCCGACCGCTTCCTTATCGAAACCGATTCGCCCTACCTGGCTCCCGTACCCTTTCGCGGCAGACCCAACTATCCAACCTACGTACGGTATGTTGCAGAACACTTGGCGGAATTGCGTGGCACCACGATCAATAAAATCGCAGAGACATCGACTGAAAATTTTTATCGGTTATTCAGGCAACCTGCAATAAATAATCGCCCATCCACGCAGGAATAATTGCCGGTGTGGCGGCGACTTTAGTCGCCGATATACGCATTCCTACGCCCTGCGTGGGAATGCGTACCTTGCTGTTGGTGGAGCACAAGGGCCGAATTGAGGCTGAGTATGCGTTCCCACGCAGGAGCGTGGGAACGAGGAAATCGCCGAGTCATCGACTGAAAATTTTTATAGATTATTCAAGTTTGCTTAGGCTTTAAATTGTTGTAGGGGTTATTGTTTCAGCGCTTATGGAAAATGATGAGGCAGGCAAAGTACAAAATTATCTGGATATTGGCATCGCCAGTCAGCAATTGACTGTATATGAGGATGGCAAGCCGGTGCAGCTTTATCCGGTTTCCACGGCCAAAAAAGGCGTAGGCGAACTCATGGGCAGCGAATGTACGCCCTCCGGCTGGCACAAAGTCAGGGCTAAAATTGGCGCGGGTCAGCTGTTAAATTCGGTTTTTGTCGGCAGACGTGCGACCGGTGAAATATACAGCGCTGACCTGGGTAGGCAATATCCGCAGCGCGACTGGATATTAACCCGGATTCTGTGGTTGGGTGGACTGGAACCGTATAAAAATCGTTACGGCAAAGTCGATACGACCTGGCGATATATTTATATACACGGCTGTCCTGATCAGCTCATGCAGGGTAGCCCCGAATCGCACGGCTGTATTCGGATGAAAAATGCCGATGTATTGGATTTATTTAATCGGGTAGAGGTTGGAGTTAAAGTTTATATTCATGAATAATTGTTTTTTAGGCCGTATAAAGGGACTTGGATGATGCGTATCGTTTTAGGTATCGAATATGACGGCAGCGGTTTTTGCGGTTGGCAGTGGCAAACCGATCAACGCAGCGTTCAGCAGGTGCTTGAACAGGCTTTGTCGAGAGTCGCCAACCATAAGGTCACCGTGCAGTGTGCAGGAAGAACCGATACCGGTGTGCATGCGCTTGAGCAGGTCGTGCATTTTGACGCAAAAACAGAGCGCGAACTTCATGCCTGGATGCTGGGCGGCAACAGTAATTTGCCGGATGATGTCAGAATCACCTGGGTAAAGCAGGCCGTAGGCGATTTCCACGCCAGATACAGCGCCATTGCCCGTTTTTATCGCTATGTTATTCTTAATCGGCCGATAAAATCGGCCTTATTGCGCAAGCAGGTGACTTGGCACCATAACCCGCTGGATGTCGATAAAATGCACGGGGCGGCGCAACATCTGATCGGCAAGCATGATTTTTCTTCGTTCAGGGCGCAAGGTTGCCAGTCGAAAAGTCCTTGTCGGCAGATGTATTTTATTGATGTTTATCGGGAAGATGATAAGGTCATTATTGATATTTCCGCCAATGCTTTTTTGCATCACATGGTCAGGAATATTGCCGGGGTATTGATGGACATAGGCGCTGGAAAGCAGGCAGTAAACTGGACTCGGGAGCTGCTTGAGGTTAAGAGCCGCAAGCTGGGTGGAGTGACAGCGCCGCCTGACGGCTTGTATCTGGGGGCGGTTTATTATCCGGAGCATTACGGCATTGGCAAGCATCCGGTATTTGATAAATTGCCGGATGATGCCAAGCGGCATGATTAACGATGAGTCCACGAAAGGCACGAAAAAAAAGGCGAAAGGCGAAGGGCGAAAAAACTACATGGTGTAAAATAACACACCATAGCGTTCGTAACGTCTGCCGGCGAACCTCAAGCAGCTTGGTAGTTTAATGACCTCTAGCCTTTCTTGTGCCTTTAGCCTTTTTTAACGGCATTGCAATGCTTCTTACTTATTTGCAATTGCCCAAATATCAAGTAGATTGTTTCCCTTTGTAAATAATAGTGATGATTGATATGAATAATTTTTTGTCTTTTCAAATTCATGGTGGGGCCGATCACGGCGGTGGTGTTGCCGACAGCGTTTCTAGTCTGCTGGCTTTTTTTGAGGGGCTTTCAACTCATGATTCGGCGGATGTTTTTTCGACATTAATGCCGGGCCTTTCCAGCATGGATAATATCCATCCGGTGCTGGTGCATTTTCCTATTGCATTTTTGTCGGCTTTTTTTGCTTTGGACATGATCGGTACGCTGGCTAAAAAACAACATTGGCGTAACGTTGCCGGTTGGTTGCTGTATTTGGGCGCCGTCGCCGCCGTCTTTACGGTGATAGCCGGTTTTAGTGCCGCCGGTTCCGTAGCGCATGGGGAGGAGGTCCATGCCATCATGGAACGGCATAAGAATTTTGGTGTAGCCGTGCTTTGTTTGGCGATTTTATTATCAGCCTGGCGGGCAATAAGTGGGAGTGTCATCGAAGGTATGGCTAATTGGTTTTTTCTGATATTAGCGGCGTTACTGTTTGGATTAATGGTATTGGGCGCTGATTTAGGCGGATTGATGGTTTATCAATACGGTGCAGCCGTTAAAACGCTTCAGGTTGAAGTTCCTGACGCTCATGAGCATGAGCATGGACATCAGCATTAATGAAGTCGAATGGCGTGAAGTACGCCTTGCAGAAATCGGCCTCCCACTTAAGGACAAGTAGCAAGGCTTAGCCGTTCGCCTGAGCGCAGCCGAAAACGGCTTAACCTTCGACTGTCCCGGCTTAAGTTGGTAGCCTAAGTCGCATTGTTTTATGGTATTCTAGGCGGCTAGCTTTTTTGGTTAAATTCTCATATCACTTTATGCGAACTCGCGTTAAAATTTGCGGTTTTACCCGTGTTGAAGATGCCGTTTATGCGGCTCAATTAGGCGTCGATGCAATCGGTTTGGTGTTTTATCCGCCCAGTCCGAGAAATATCGATATTGCGCAGGCGGTTGAAATTGTTAAGGCTTTGCCGGCGTTTGTTTCGGTAGTCGCTTTATTTGTCGATGAACAGGAGTCACGGATACGCGAGGTTTTGGCGCAGGTGCCGGTAGATTGTCTGCAATTTCATGGCGATGAGCCTGCCGATGCTTGCAGGTTGTATGGCAAACGTTATATGAAAGCGGTGCGGATGCAGGATGGTATCGATATTTCAGGTCTGGCTTTGCAATATCATGACGCGGCAGGACTGCTGCTGGATGCTTATCATCCTGGAGCTAAAGGCGGTACGGGCAGCCGATTTGACTGGAACAGGATTCCTGAGCATTGCGCCTTGCCTATCGTGCTGGCGGGTGGTTTGGATCAGAACAATGCCGGACAGGCGGTGCAGACAGTAAGACCCTATGCTGTGGATGTCAGCAGCGGTGTAGAAGTAGAAAAAGGTGTTAAGGATGCGCTAAAAATGGCGGCATTCATACGTGGAGTTAATGAGGGTGACAGAATAATAATATGACAGAAAAATATAATATGCCCGATGAGCGGGGACACTTTGGCCCCTACGGCGGAATGTTCGTCGCAGAAACATTGATGCTGCCGATTCAGGAATTGAATGCCGCATACCAGCAGTATTTGGACGATCCGGAATTCATAGCCGAACTGGATGCCGATTTAAAGCATTACGTAGGCCGGCCTTCGCCTTTATATCATGCCGAACGCTGGAGTCGTGAACTGGGCGGCGCGCAGATTTATCTGAAGCGCGAAGACCTGAATCATACCGGCGCACATAAAATAAACAATACGATAGGCCAGGCTTTATTGGCCAAGCGTATGGGCAAGACGCGCATTATTGCTGAAACCGGAGCCGGTCAGCATGGTGTGGCGACGGCGACGGTTGCCGCAAGATTGGGTCTGGAGTGCGTGATTTACATGGGCGCTGTCGATGTTGTCAGGCAGTCTTTAAATGTGTATCGGATGAAGTTATTAGGCGCGACAGTGGTACCCGTTGAATCCGGTTCAAAAACCTTAAAAGATGCGTTGAACGAAGCGCTCAGAGACTGGGTGACCAATGTCGATAATACCTTTTATATTATCGGTACCGTTGCAGGGCCGCATCCCTATCCTGCGATGGTCAGGGATTTTCAGGCCATCATCGGCCGGGAAGCCAAGCAACAGTGTTTGGATCAAGTCGGGCGTTTGCCGGATGCGCTGGTTGCCTGTGTCGGCGGCGGGTCGAATGCAATCGGCTTGTTTTATCCGTTTATCGACGACCGTTCGGTAAAGATGATCGGTGTGGAAGCGGCAGGCGACGGCGTTGAAACCGGTCGTCATTCAGCGCCTTTATGTGCGGGTCGCCCCGGCGTATTGCATGGCAACCGGACTTATCTGATGGAAGACGACGACGGCGAAATCATCGAGACGCATTCCATTTCAGCCGGTCTGGATTATCCGGGCGTAGGCCCCGAGCATGCCTGGTTGAAAGACACCGGCAGGGCTGAATATGTCAATATTACCGACACTGAGGCGTTGGAAGGTTTCCATGCATTGACCCGAATGGAAGGCATTATTCCGGCATTGGAATCAAGCCATGCGATGGCTTACACGATGAAACTTGCGCCAACCATGAGCAAAGACGACATTATCATAGTCTGCCTGTCCGGTCGCGGCGATAAAGACATGCAAACAATGGCGCAACGCGAGGGGATAGAGCTGTGAGTCGATTAGCTGCAACATTTGAAGCGTTAGCCAGATCCGGCCGTAAGGCGTTAATCCCATTTATTACCGCAGGCGATCCGAGACCCGATTTTACCTTGCCGATGATGCATGCGATGGTCGAGGCCGGTGCCGATGCGATTGAGTTGGGTGTGCCGTTTTCCGATCCTATGGCGGACGGGCCGGTTATTCAGCGAGCCAGTGAGCGCGCTTTAGAATATAAAATGAGCTTAAGACGCGTATTGGCCATCGCGACAGAATTTAGAAAAACCAATCAACAAACGCCGGTGGTGCTAATGGGTTATGTGAATCCCATTGAAGCCATGGGTTACGAAGATTTTGCCAATGCCGCGCAACGCGCCGATATTGACGGCGTTTTAACGGTTGACTTGCCGCCGGAAGAGGCGGGTGAATGCGTGGCCTTGTTAAAGGCGCGCGACATTGATCCGATTTTTTTATTGGCGCCTAACAGCACGGATGAACGCATCAAAAAGATGGATGTTGCAGGCAGCGGTTACCTTTATTACGTTTCGCTGAAGGGCGTAACTGGTGCAGGGCATTTAAATGTTGCAGATGTCGAAGCCAAGCTTAAGCAAATCAAAGCGAATACGCGCCTGCCTGTGGCTATCGGTTTTGGCGTCAAGGACGCGCAAACGGCAAAGACGGTTGCCGGCTTGGGTGACGGAGTGGTTATCGGCAGCGCCCTGATCAGCAAAATTGAGGCGAATCTGGATGATCCGGAACGTGCCAAAAGAGAGATAGTCGATTTGTTGGTCGCCATGCGCCAGGCAATGGATAGCTAAAAAGAATAGATGGGTAGGATGGGCTGACGTAAGAAAGCCCATCAAACAACAGCAATACTAAAGGGCATATGAATGAGTTGGTTTGAAAAGTTAATCCCTTCAACAATTAGAACGGAAGGGTCGAATAAAAAAGGCACTGTACCTGAAGGATTGTGGAATAAGTGCCCGAGCTGTAATGCGATTCTTTACAACACGGAGCTGGAAAGAAATTTCAGTGTTTGCCCAAAATGTGAGCATCACATGCGGATTTCGGCCAGAACGCGGTTGAATATGTTTTTGGACGAGGGCGATCATGAAGAGATAGGTAAAAATGTTAAGCCTGTCGATCCGTTAAAATTCAAAGACAGTAAGAAATATAAAGACCGGATTACCCAGGCGCAAAAACAGACTAAAGAAAATGATGCGCTGGTGGTGATCAAAGGTCAGCTAAAAGGTCGGGATATTGTTGCCGCGGCTTTTGATTTCGGCTTTATGGGCGGCTCAATGGGGTCTGTGGTCGGCGAAAAATTTGTTCGCGGTGTCAACAAGAGTCTGGAGTTGGGTGTTCCGTTTATTGTGTTTACGGCCAGCGGCGGCGCACGTATGCAGGAGTCGCTGTTTTCGTTGTTTCAGATGGCGAAAACCAGTGCAGCATTGACTAAATTGTCCGATGCCGGTCTTCCGTATATATCGTTCATGACCGACCCGACGATGGGCGGCGTTTCAGCCAGTTTAGCTATGCTGGGCGACATCAATGTTGCCGAACCCAATGCCTTGATCGGTTTTGCAGGTCCCCGGGTCATCGAACAAACCGTTCGTGAAAAATTGCCTGAAGGCTTTCAGCGTAGCGAGTTTTTACAGGAGCATGGCGCAATCGATATGATTATCGACAGGCGTGAAATGCGCGATAAGATTGCCGGTATTTTGGCACTGCTGATGGCGGGTAGAGACATTGCAGCACCGCAAATCCCCCTCGCAAGCTCTCCCCCTTTGACAAAGGGAGAAGCCGAAGGCGATGGAGGACTTGAAGTTGAAGCGGATGACGATGAGCATCGCCCGGATCAGGAAGACTGATATTATTATCGATTAATGATACGTTTTGATTCGCTAGAGGGTTGGTTGAAGTGGCAGGAAAGCTTGCATCCTTTAGTCATCGATTT
>JAURVK010000106.1 GCA_030655535.1 Methylobacter sp.
AGAAATGGGGGGGGTAGACTCACCAAAATAATCGTTGTTGTGGCGGCGACGTTAGTCGCCGATGAACAGCTGCTTGGGCGACTAACGTCGCCTCCACAATCCTGTCCATGTCTTAACTTAAGTGACGCTCTTGGGTGAGAACGAGAGATAACTTGTGCAGATAGCTATGGTTTAGTCAGGACAAATTGTTAAGCTTAGACCTGTCCCGGCTTAAACGGGAAGACCATCGAAGACAAGGAGTTGATTTTGTCACCGTATAGCGGATTGCCTTGCCGATAACCCGCTTATCGAATGAGGGTGAGATCAATAAGCTCCAGCCATTGGGCTTTGCCGTCGACTTCCTGATGATATTGCATAGCAACAAAATAGGCGTTGCCAGTAACGGTATCGATCAGGCGAGGAATCAATAAGCGCTGATTTCCGCTGTCATAGACGGCCTGGAAAGACGCGGTAATTTCTTTAGGGCTAAGCGCCTGGATGTCTGACAGCGCAAAATTGAAGGGACTACGTGCGCTAGCGGGAGTCGCCTGATTTAGCAAGCTCAGGCGTGCCGCATACATCTTATCCAAAATCTGGAGTTTAGGGATATTCAGCTCGCCGGACGCCGCATTGAATGTTGCTGATCTGGCGACTGTCGTTGTCGGTAGGGTCGGATCTAATGGATCGCGACCGGTGCCGGTAATTTTGATGGTGTACTGGTCATCGCTGTAGGGGAAAGCGGTGATATATTCTTCCGTAGTGTCGGAAGTTACGGCTGGAACCGCTGGAACAGGTGGAACAGCAGCGGGATCTGCTTCAACTGCTTGAGTTGTTATAACTGGAAGTCCAGGCCTACGCAAAATAGTTGTTCCGTCTCCGCATTGGCCTGTAGGTTTACCCTCAACGTCACTTCCCATTAACGGTGAAGAAACAGCAATAAAATAATCTCTTGGCCCTGCTCCCACACCGATGTCAACAGAACTGGTTGTGTCAAAACAAGGGTCGACTATACCGATAAGAGCGCTATCGAAATAACCTTGCTCATAAGCCAGATACAGGTGATTTGAAGATCTCAGACTAGGCAGTAAGTCGCCGGTATCATCTGCCCAGCGTTGAAATGGGTATTTGCGCTCTTCCATATCTGTCGTTAATCTAGCGCCATCGAATACATAAACCACCCAACTTTTCTTGCCGAAGCAACCGCTACCTTGCGGACAAACATCAATGGTGATAACTTCATTGCCATTGCTACGCAATTTATACCAGTCTTTATCACTGCCACTATACAAATGCCCGCTAATATTTTTACGGCTATTCAGAAGCGTTGCTTGGGCGGAACGGTCATTAAACTCAATATCCACGTTATCAAGATGGCTATCCAGCTGTTCAATAATAGCATTGCCATTGGCATCTACCGGGTTGCCGATAATGGTGACGGTCAATTTCGCGCCGGCACTTTTCCCAAACTGATCGACATACGTATAGGAAAAAATGTCATTAACCACTTCACCGGTTTTCAAGGCGATAACATTAGGGGCATTTCTATTCAGGGTATAAGTAAAGCTGCCGTCGGCGGCTAACACCAACTTGCCGTAAGATCCGACTGGAGAGCTGTTGCTGCTGATAAAAACACTGCTGCCGTTACTGTCATTGGTGATGACATTGCCAATCACCGAAAAAACAGTATTAGTCGGTACCAGTGTGATGCTGTCGTCTATTGCTATTGGGGTTTTCTGATTGCCCGCCACCTGAACAATCAAACGGGCACTGGAACTTTGGCCCACATCGTTCGCATAAGTATAAGTAAAGCTATCGGTGACGACTTGACCGGTAGCTAAATTTGCATTGGTGCTGTTATCGAATAGCGTATAGGTCGCGATACTACCTAACAATTGCACATAGCCATATTGACCTGATGAATTGCCCTCCATAGTAACAATACTGCCATAGCGGTCATTGGCGCTCAGTGTTACCGAGGCAGTCGGCTTTATACCGACCACCACCGAAGCATAATCATCTTGAGCTTGCGGCGCTAATCTTATACTGGCAGCAAACAGCTCAGTCGAGCAGAGTAGCAACACGAAAGGGGTTATTTTTTTTAACATGGCTGACGTTCCTGTAATCTTACAGATTATTCAATTGGGGTAACATCTGAAGAATAGTTCAAATTTATAGCTAGTCAAGCTTGGCAAAAAATGAACAACCCACCCTCGGGTTACTCTATGTTCTGCACCTGTTCGCGCATTTGCTCGATCAGCACTTTAAGCTCGATGGCTATCTGGGTCATTTCCTTGTCGGCCGATTTGGATCCCAACGTATTGGCTTCGCGGTTCAATTCCTGCATTAAAAAATCCAGCCGCCTGCCGACCGGGTCTTTTTGCTTGAGTACCCGCAACACTTCATTGATATGGGTTTCCAGCCTGTCGAGTTCTTCGGTAATATCCAGTTTTTGAGCCGACAACGCCAGTTCCTGCTCCAGGCGGTCGAAATCGGGCTCTGCTACCAGTTCGGCGATCCGGTCTTTGAGTTTATTGCGAATCAGCAACAGCACTTCCGGCATGCGTTTGCCCGCTAAGTCGATAAAACCCAGCATTTTTGTACAGCGTTCTTCAATCAGGAGTTTAAGTTGGGCGCCTTCTCTTTGCCGCGATTCCAGCAATTGCGTCAAGGTTTGATCGACTAAGGTACTGATACCCAGACCGAGTTGATCTTTGTCAATATCCGGTTCCTGCTGGATGCCGGGGAATGCCAGCACATCCAGCGCCGAAAAGGACAAAGGGCCTAGCATTTGCCGCTCTATGGTATTGGCTGCGGCCAGTAATGCGGTAACGGCATCGGTATTAATGATAAAACCTTGTCCGTTTTTAGCCTGTTTTTTGTAGCTCAATGTGCATTCAACTTTACCTCGACTGATTTTTGCGGCGATGGCTGAACGCAGCTCGGCCTCAACAAAACGCAGGCGCTCCGGCAGTCTCAAGCTGATGTCGCAATAGCGGTGATTGACTGAGCGCAATTCACAGCTGAGGGTTAAGTCACCGATTTCTATCTCATTGCCGGCAAATGCGGTCATACTTCTAATCATTTTTCACCTATAATTGAGGGACTCTGGTACCGAAAAACAACACAATGGCTGAATATTACGATCCTGATACTTATCCCAAAGAGTGGAACTACCTGCAAACCGGCACTATTATAGACCAGTATGTCATTGAGAGGGAGTTGGCGCACGGCGGCTTTAGCTCGGTGTATCTGGCCAGACAAACAGCCGATCAGGTTCAAGTTGCCATTAAAGAATATCTGCCCCGAAAGTTTGCCCACCGAACCTGGAACAATGCCGTTGTCGCCAACAGCGAAGCAACTGCGGCTTTATTCAAACGCGGCAGGATTTTATTTTTTGAAGAAGCCAAGGTGTTGTCGACGTTAAAACATCCCAATATTGTCGAGGTTATCGGTTTTTTTAAAGCCCATTCCACGGTGTATATGGTCATGACTTATGACTACGGGGTCACCCTGGATAAGCTGCTAAGCAAGCAAACACTGCCTGTTTCTGAAGATTTTTTCTTGAGCTTGTTCAACACCTTATTGGCAGGATTAAGCCATATTCATCGTCATCAGTTTATTCATCTGGACATTAAACCCTCCAACATTCTGGTGCGCCCCGGCAATGATGCGTTATTGCTGGATTTTGGCGCGATTCAGAGCTTTCCGAAATCATCCCTTAACAAGCAAAGCAAAATGCTGACCAAAGGCTATTCGCCGATAGAGCAGCATGACTTGCGTGCCCAACTAGGCCCGTGGACGGATATTTATGCAGTGGGTGCGAGTATGCGCAATTGCCTGGAGCATAAAACGCCGGTTCCTGCATTGGATAGAGCGCGACAGGACACGCTGACTCCTGCAGTCAAGGCGTTTAATCGAAAATTTCCGGAACATCTGTTAAAAGCCATCGACTGGGCTATGGAGTTGCTGCCGGAAAATCGCCCGCAATCGGTTGCCGAGTTGCAGCAAGCGCTTGCCGGTAATTGATTGTTGATCAATTGAAAATCCGAACAGCCCGCTGTTCAGGTATACTGTTGGGTTTTTCAATGTAGCGGAACAACTATGAGACCAAGCGGACGTAACCCGGATCAACTAAGAGAGATAAAATTTACCTGCGGTTTTACCAAACACGCAGAAGGCTCTGTCCTGGTTGAATTCGGCGATACCCGGGTGCTTTGCACTGCCAGTGTCGACCGGAGCGTACCGCGCTTTCTTAAAGGCAAAGGCGAAGGCTGGATTACCGCCGAATACGGCATGTTGCCGCGTTCGACCCATACCCGGATGGGACGCGAAGCCAGTAACGGCAAACAGGGCGGGCGCACCCAGGAAATTCAGCGGTTGATCGGCCGTTCGCTAAGAGCGGCCATCGATTTAAAGGCGCTAGGCGAACATACCATCATGATCGATTGCGATGTGTTGCAGGCGGATGGCGGAACCCGTACCGCGGCGATTACCGGCGGTTTTGTCGCGCTGTCGCTGGCGGTGCAAAAAATGCTCAGACGCAAACAAATCAAGACCAATCCGCTACACGGGCAGGTTGCCTCGGTTTCCGTGGGTATTTATAACGGTGTGCCGGTGCTGGATCTGGATTATGCCGAAGACAGCAATGCGGAAACCGACATGAATGTGGTGATGAACGATGCGGCTGCGTTTATTGAAGTGCAGGGTACGGCTGAGGGTCATGCGTTCAGAAAAGAAGAACTGGATGCCATGCTGGAACTGGCAGGTTTAGGCATCAGGCAATTGCTGGAAAAGCAGTGCATCGCAATAGAAAATCATCAATGACCTTTTCAACCCTGAATAAAATCGTCCTGGCCAGCGGCAATCCCGGCAAAATCAGGGAAATTCAGGCGATACTGGCGGATCATCCGATCGTGCCGCAATCCATGTTGAACGTTGTCGATGTCGAAGAAACCGGCACTACCTTTGTAGAAAATGCCATTTTAAAAGCCAGAAATGCAGCATTGCATTGCAAACTGCCGGCGATAGCCGATGATTCCGGCTTGGTCGTTGATGCGTTGAACGGTGCGCCGGGCGTGATTTCCGCCAGATATGCCGGAGCGATTGCCAATGACCGGGACAATCTCAACAAGCTGTTGCGCGAGCTTGAAGGCGTACCTGCTGAACTGCGTACGGCGCGGTTTATCTGTGTGATGGTGTTTATGGAACATGCCAACGATCCTTGTCCTGCTATCGCCCAAGGCGTTTGGGAAGGCCTGATTTTGGATCATGCCGTCGGCGAAAACGGTTTCGGTTATGATCCGGTGTTCTGGGTGCCCAGCCATAATTGCACCTCGGCAGAATTACCGGCGGTCGTTAAAAACGCGCTGAGTCACAGAGGCCAAGCGCTGAAGGCTCTAACGGCATTAATCAAAGCTAAACAAGCCGATGTGGGGGCGACTTTAGTCGCCCTTGGCGAATAAATTCGCCCCCACCCCTATTTTTATGAACACATTATTGTCTATCGCCAAGCAATTCGTCGGCACCGTTACCGAAATAACCCCGCTCGGCAACGGCCTGATCAACGATACTTACCGGGTCGCAACGCCATCATCAGCCTTTGTTCTACAGCGCATAAACCGCACGGTTTTTGCTGCGCCCGAGCAAATCATGGCCAACCTGAGTACGTTTAATCGGCATATAGCGCAACAAAGCAGCGTGCCGGTTAAGCTGCAAATCCCGGAAATTTTAAAACCTCTCGATAACAGCACGTTTTATCAGGATGAAAATGGCGACTGCTGGCGGGCGCTAAGCTTTATAAACGATACCGAAAGTTTAGAGGCCATAGGCAATATCAGCGATGCCGAGCAGGCCGGATTTGCGCTGGGGCATTTTCATCGCCTGCTTAGCGACCTTAACCCGGTGCTTTTACATGACACCCTGCCCGGCTTTCATATAACGCCTCAATATTTAAAGCATTATCATCAGGTTTTACAGCAGTCGGATCAGCCTAAAGACCATTATTGCGCTGATTTTATCGCCCGGTTTCAGGCTATCGCCGATGATCTGGAAGCCGCAAAACATCAGGGCTTGCTGTCTTTACGGGTTATTCACGGCGACCCCAAATTGAACAATTTCCTGTTTGATAAGCATACAAAACAAATCGTCAGCATTATCGATCTGGACACCGTCAAACCGGGACTGGTTCATTACGATATTGGCGATTGTCTGCGCTCTTGCTGCTACAGCGCTGAGCCGGTCGGGTTTGATATGGCTATTTGCGCCGTGCTGTTAAAAAGCTACCTAAGCGAGGCCGGCGCGTTTTTTACCGAACACGATTATTACTATTTATACCCTGCCATCCGCCTGATCCCCTTTGAATTAGGCATCCGCTTTTATACCGATTATCTGGAAGGCAACCGGTATTTCAAGGTGACCGAACCCGAGCAAAACTTGCGTCGTGCCGTTGATCAATTCCGCTTATGTGCAAGCATCATCGCGCAGGAACCGGCGATTAAGCGTCTGGTCTCGCAGTTACAAAACAAGGTTGTTTCCTGTTAGGGCATCGCTATCTACACAAGTAAATAGTAGGGGCGATCCGGCACGACTACACGGATGCAGGAGGTAGAGCAACGCAGGAGCAGTTGCCGAGGTCGCCCACTATCATCGTAGTCTGATGTGGCGCAGTGTCTCGTCCGTTTAATGGGAGCGACGCCCACGTTGCGATAAGAACGCGTGCCAACCTTTATCGCGACAACGGGAAAAATAACTTGCGTAGATAGCTATGCCGCTGGGGGTGAGTGGCTGCATTAAAACCCTACTTTAAGTTTTAAATAAGAATCATTTGTATTAGCGCATCTATTTGATTTATACTTCTCTCACCAAATTATTTGAGTGAGATCCTGTAAATGAAAAACAATAAACAATTATTAAAAGGCGCCATACTGACAGCGCTGGCCGCTTTGAGTGCGCCTGCCAGCGCATTGGAAAAACCGCAAACCATGGAAGATATGTGGAAAATCATCCAGGCGCAGCAAAAGCAAATTGACGAAATGAAATCGGGAATGCAGGCGGCTCCAGTCAAAACCGCCGGTACCGACGTAAAAACCTTAGAACGAAAAACCGATGTGTTAAGCCAGGAAGTTGAAAAACTGCGCACCAATCTGAGCATTCCCGACGAAGTGCAGTATAAAAGCGCTTATGGCCTGGGGCCTGCGGCATCCAAGGTCTATCAGGTAGGTAAAGGTCTGTCGATAGGCGGTTATGGCGAGGCTAATTATCAGGTTCGTGTCGATGACCAAGGCGGAAGGGACAATAAAGGCAAGCCAAAGAACCCGGACAATGCCGACCTGGAACGTTTGGTTCTGTATGTGGGCTATAAATTTACCGACAATATCCTGTTCAATAGCGAGATTGAGTTTGAACACGCCTCGGTAGAAGGCAGCGGTAATGGCAACGGTGATGTGTCGATTGAGTTTGCGGCACTGGATTTCTTTATCGATCCGATAGCTAATGTTCGCGCCGGTATGGTTCTATTACCTATGGGCTTTCTCAACCAAATGCACGAACCGCCGTTTTATTTCGGCAATAACCGGCCGGAAGTGGAACGCCAGATTATTCCCAGCACCTGGCGTGAAATTGGTGTCGGCCTGTTCGGTCAAATAACACCTGAATTGACTTATACGACTTATGTCGTCAATGGTATGGACGCTGCTGATTTTGGTAGTGCAGGTATTCGCTCGGGCAGACAAAAAGGCGCTCAAGCCCTTGCTGAAGATCTGGCTTTTGTCGGTCGCATGGATTACACGCCCTCAGCATTGCCGGGCGTGACTGTTGGCGGCTCGGCTTATTTGGGTAACTCCGGTCAAAATCAGACTTTTGCAAATCAACAAGTCGATGTCTTTACCCAACTTTATGAAGCTCATCTACAGTGGAAATATCGCGGACTGGAATTTCGTACTTTAGGTTCGTGGGGACATATCGACGATGCGGAAGTACTCAGTGCAGCCAAAGGACAAACCATAGGTTCAGAAAACTACGGTTGGTATTCAGAACTCGGTTATGACGTATTGCCTTTGTTGGTCAAAGACACCACCCAATATCTGGCGCCTTTTTTCCGTTATGAACAAATGGATACTATCGCCAGCGCACCGACCGGTTTTTCTGACGATGAAACCAAAGACAGAAAAATTTATCAGTTCGGCTTGCAATACAAGCCCATTCCCAATGTCGTGATCAAAGCGGATTATCGCAATTTCACCGCGAAACGGGGCAGCGTGCCGGACGATTTCAACCTAGGCTTCGGTTTTATCTTCTAGTTGAGCAACTCTTCATCAATTCAAAAGGCGATGTCATTGTTAAGCGAGGGTGCTACTGTGCTGCTGGAGTGCAGGCTTCGCCTGCAAGCGCAAGCAAAGCTTGCACTCCGGATCAACGCTTAACGATGACATAGTCATTAATTCAAAAGGCGATGTCATTGTTAAGCGAGGGCGCTACTGTGCTGCTGGAGTGCAGGCTTCGCCTGCAAGCGCAAGCAAAACTTGCACTCCGCCTTCAACGCTTAACGATGACATAGTCATTAATTCAAAAGGCG
>JAURVK010000107.1 GCA_030655535.1 Methylobacter sp.
AGGGTTAATCAGGATGTTGATTCGGCGCGTAAGGCTTTTAATGACGTGGTTGAGAAATATCCGGGCAGCTCAAAAGTGCCTGATGCTTTATTGAAACTCGGGTATATCGAGATTGAGCAAAAAAACACAGTAAAGGCGCGCGAATATTTAACGCGCGTTACCGTAGATTTTCCCAGCTCGACAGCGGCTCGATTGGCGGCAAAGAAATTACTTTTACTTGATGACGTTAAGCAATAGTTGTGAGTTTGTTACGTATAACTGAAATTTTCCATTCGTTGCAGGGCGAGTCGAATACGGTAGGTCTGCCCACCGTGTTCATTCGACTCACCGGCTGTCCGTTAAGATGTGTCTATTGCGATACGGCCTATGCTTTTGCCGGCGGTAAAAAAATAGAGATTGATGCCGTTATTGCGCAGGCTGAGCAGTACGGAACCCAATACATCACCGTAACCGGAGGTGAGCCTCTGGCGCAACCTGCCTGTCTTGAGTTAATGACAAAATTGCTCGATAAAGGCTATAGCGTTTCGCTTGAAACCAGCGGTGCGCTTGATGTGTCGGAAGTCGATCAGCGCGTTGTCAAAGTCATGGATCTTAAAACACCCAGCTCAGGCGAGTTAAGTAGAAATCGTTATCAAAATATTGAATATCTGACTCAAAAAGATCAGCTTAAGTTTGTCATCGGTAATGATGAGGACTATCACTGGTCAAAAGCCGTTTTAACCGAATATGACTTGCCTAATCGTTGTGAAATATTGTTTTCACCGGTGATGGGGCAGCAAAATCCAACCGAGTTAGCCGAAAAAATTCTTAAGGACAGATTGCCTGTCCGTTTTCAACTTCAACTCCATAAAATACTTTGGGATGACGCCCAAGGTAAGTAAACCGACATGCAAAAAAAAGCCATAGTACTTCTATCCGGCGGATTAGATTCAATTACCGTCCTTGCGCTTGCAAAACAGCAGGGATTCAAATGTTATGCCTTAAGCTTTGATTATGGTCAACGGCATAATGCCGAGCTCATAGCGGCTGCGCAGATAGCGGCAGATTATCAAGTCGAAGATCATAAAATCATCAAACTGGGCTTAAGCTCGATAGGCGGTTCGGCACTGACCGATGAACATATTGCCGTGCCAAGTACACCGCAGAAAGGCATACCGGTAACCTATGTACCAGCCAGAAACACCATTTTTCTGTCGTTTGCCTTGGGCTGGGCAGAGGTTTTAAAGCTAAACGATATTTTTATCGGTGTTAATGCCGTGGATTATTCCGGCTATCCTGATTGCAGGCCTGAATTCATCAATGCATTTCAGCAATTAGCGAACCTTGCCACCAAGGCTGGTGTGGAAGGCGAACATTTTGCCATACATACCCCGCTGATCGCGCTCAGCAAGGCGGAAATCATCAAGAAGGGCGTCGCATTAGGTGTAGATTACCGGCGCACGGTTTCCTGTTATTCCGCCGATGAGCGAGGTCGCGCATGTCGAGTATGCGACGCTTGTCGTCTAAGAAAAACCGGATTCATAGAAGCGGGAATAGAAGATCCGACGCAATATCAATTAAGCTGAAAAAAGTGTTGCAAGAATCTAATTAATCCGTATAATAGGCAATCTTTGTTGGGTCGTTAGCTCAGCCGGTAGAGCACCGCACTTTTAATGCGATGGTCGCGCGTTCGAATCGCGCACGACCCACCATCTAAATACAAATAAAAACAAGAGGTTATCTTTTAATGGAAGCCTCTTTTTTTATGCCTGTCGTTTTGTATTTCCGGGTTTTTTTCGGTTTTGTTTTCACTTTGCTGTCCTCCTAATCAACGTCAATTCGGGTTTTCTCGTTTCACAAAGCAACTCAGCGCATTCGATCAATCGGCTAATTTCTACCTTGCTGTAATGCGTGTGGTAATCCGTCCGGCATGATGTATAGGCAAGCCAGCCTGTCGTTTGGCGACCCTGTTTTATGTCTGTTTTTATGCAGCTGCTATGAGTTGTCTAGCTTTTATGCTATCGGGATTCGACAAAAAGGATTGTTTTTCGACGCCGATCAGCATGATAAGATGAATCTTTTTCATACCCATAGTTAGGAAAAAACCATGCTTTATATCGAACCGAATCAACCAGGCAGCAAAGTTAACTTCAAATCCCGTTATCAAAATTTTATCGGCGGCAGCTGGGTCGATCCGGTTAAGGGGCTGTACTTTGAAAATTCAAGTCCCATTAACGGCAAGGTTTTCTGTGAAATACCCCGCTCCAGCGCCGAAGATATAGAGTTGGCTCTGGATGCGGCTCATGCAGTCAGGGCGGCTTGGGGAGAAACTTCGGTCACGGAACGGTCGAATATACTTCTAAAAATAGCCGACCGGATTGAAGCAAACCTTGAAACGCTGGCCGTTGCCGAAACCTGGGATAACGGCAAAGCGGTGCGCGAAACGCTGGCGGCGGACATTCCGCTGTGCGCCGATCATTTTCGCTACTTTGCCGGATGCATTCGCGCCCAGGAAGGTTCTATCGGCGAAATCGACAAGAATACCGTTGCTTACCATTTCCACGAACCGCTGGGGGTGGTCGGGCAGATCATTCCATGGAACTTTCCGTTGCTGATGGCCTGCTGGAAGTTGGCTCCCGCCTTGGCCGCAGGAAACTGCGTGGTCATGAAACCGGCCGAGCAAACCCCAGCGTCTATTCTGGTGCTGATGGAATTAATAGGGGATTTATTGCCCGCAGGCGTGATTAATATTGTCAACGGCTATGGTGCGGAAGCAGGGCAAGCGCTGGCGACCAGCACACGGATTGCAAAAATAGCCTTTACCGGTTCGACGCCTGTCGGCTCGCATATTCTAAAATGCGCGGCAGAAAATATCATTCCATCAACCGTTGAGTTGGGCGGCAAGTCGCCGAATATATTTTTTGAAGATGTGATGAATCAGGAAGAAGCGTTTATCAGCAAATGTATCGAAGGCGCGGTACTGGCATTTTTCAATCAGGGTGAAGTCTGTACCTGTCCCTCGCGGCTGTTGGTTCAAGAATCCATCTATGATGAATTTATTGCTAAAGTCATTGCGCGCGCCAAGCAGATTAAACGAGGCAACCCGTTGGATACCGAAACGATGGTCGGCGCGCAAGCCTCCAAGCAACAGTTCGACAAGATTCTGGGTTATTTACAAATTGGCAAAGACGAAGGCGCTGAAGTTTTAATAGGGGGTAAGGCTGAGTCTTTAGGCGGTGGATTCTCTGAAGGCTACTATATCGAACCGACGATCATGAAAGGCGGCAACAAGATGCGTATCTTTCAGGAAGAGATTTTCGGCCCGGTTATATCGGTCACCACGTTTAAGGATGAGGCCGAAGCCTTGGCGATTGCCAACGACACTCAGTTTGGTTTGGGCGCGGGTGTCTGGACTCATGATATGAATCGTGCGTACCGTATGGGGCGGGGCATTCAGGCCGGTCGCGTATGGATTAACTGTTACCACCATTATCCGGCTCACGCGGCTTTCGGCGGTTATAAAAAATCAGGCGTGGGTCGTGAAAATCATAAAATGATGCTGGATAATTATCAGCAAACCAAAAACATGCTGGTGAGTTACGATATTAATCCGTTGGGTTTTTTCTAGTTACGATTTTTGATCTTGTTTATTGTGGCGGCGACTTGTAGAGCGGCTTTAGCCGCGATAATCGCTACAACGAAAGATTATCGCGGCAACCAGAACCTATCCAGGTTCACATTTTTATGATGAATCCTGGAAGGAAACGTTCGGTATGCGGCGGACAATCACCCCTGACAGGCTTTTTTTAGGTATCTGTAAAAATTAAAATTATAATTAAATGGGTATTGTTCCATTCCGGATAAAACCAATTATAGACAACCAATACAGGAGGAAGTCAATGGAAAGAAAAGAAGCGATGGACTTTATGATTAAGTTATTAAAACTTATGTTACATAAAGAAGGGTCTGATTTATTTATTACCGCTGGTTTTCCACCTGCAATAAAAGTCAAAGGCAAGATGTCGCCGGTTTCACAACAGGCATTATCGGCTAACGACTCCAAAGCTCTGACGCAGTGCATCATGAATGATAAGCAGCTCAAGGAATTTGAAGAATCGCAAGAATGCAATTTTGCCATTTCACCTGCCGGGCTATCCCGGTTCCGGGTCAATGCCTATGTTCAGCAAGGCTGCCAGGGCTTGGTTATCCGGGTAATCGCCGCAGAAATACCCAATTTCGATAAATTGGGTTTGCCGCCTGTTTTAAAAGAAGTGATGATGAACAAAAACGGCCTGGTTATCATGGTCGGCGGTACCGGCTCCGGTAAATCAACGTCTATGGCAGCCATGATAGATCATCGTAATGCGAACAGTTACGGTCATATTATCACTCTGGAAGATCCGATCGAATATGTTCATGCCCATAAAAATTGCGTGATGATGCAAAGAGAAGTCGGTGTCGATACCAAGAGCTGGGAAGCCGGGTTGCACAATACTTTACGCCAGGCTCCCGATGTGATTGTGCTGGGTGAAATTCGTAGCGCCGAGATTATGAATTACGGGCTGGAGTTTTCTCAAACCGGCCATTTAGCCTTGGCTACTTTGCATGCAAACAATGCCAATCAAGCTATCGACCGGATTTTAGGTTTCTTCCCCATTGAGACCCAGAACAAATTGATGCAGGATATTTCGGTGAATTTACGTGCCATTATTTCTCAGCGACTGGTTAAAACTGTTGATGGGGGGCGTTGTGCGGCGATTGAAATTCTATTAAATACACCGTTGATTGCCGATTATATTGCCAAAGGCGAGGCCTCCAGCATCAAGCCGTTGATGGCTAAATCCCGCGAACTGGGTATGCAAACCTTTGATCAGGCTTTGTTGGATCTTTATCAGGCGGGCAAGATAGATTATGAAGAAGCCTTAAGAAATGCCGACTCCCAAAATGAGTTGCGGTTGCAGATCAAGCTAGCATCCGGTGAAGACCGGTCGCTAGGCGGGTTTTCGTTACAATCGAAAGATGACGGCGGTGATGAGGATAATAATGATTTTTCATCCGAAAATATAACCAAGGGAATTGTTAAAAACTAAGGAATTACCGCTTAAGCCATGGCTATCTACACAATAAGCTTGATAGTTTTCCATCGTTACGATTTATTGCAACGGGAGTGCAAGCTTTGCTTGCGCTTGCAGGCGAAGCCTGCACTCCAGATGCTAAAATTCAGGATTGTATGCATCCCCACATAATGCCAAATCCTCAACTTAATGGCAGTGATGTAGGCAGTTTTTAACCCCCTTTTCACCACACAAAACCAGATACCGACATGAGCCTAGTGCCTTATTTAAAATTAATGCTGGAAAAAAAAGCGGATAGCTTGTCTTTAAAAGCGGGCTCCCCGGCACTCCTAGGATTAGCCGGGGAGGAATATCCCTTGGGTAAAAATGAGCTAAGCCCAAATATAATAAAAGAAATTGCCTTCGGTCTCCTTAATGATGTTCAGAAACAGGAACTAATCCAAAACAAAGCGTTAAACTTTAGTTGTGCCGCGCCGGATGGCGAGAAATTTCAGGTTAGCGCCAAGGTCGAAGACAACAGTCTGATGTTGTTGATCGTCCCGGACTCTGGGCCAGAAAAAGTCGAATTCGATGAGTCCGAAACCGGCAGTTATAACGGGCCTGATCGCAGGCGGAAATCAGTCAGTTATCAGATTCTGGGTGCAATGCCGGAAGATGGTTTTTTAAACATCCTGCCGTATCTGGTTGAAATGGCTAAATTGAATGCCTCTGATCTGTTTTTAACGGTCGGTTCGCCGGTTAAAGCCAAAATTTACGGTCGGGCCGTGGCTCTGGATGATTTTTTGCTGACTCCCGAATTAACGCAATCGGGCGCTTTCGGGGTTATGACCCAGGAACAAATCGACGAATTTTTAGTTACCAAAGACCTGGATTTTGCGATCAGTCTGCCGGATGGCAGTGCGCGTTTTCGCGCCAATGCCTTTTATCAACGCAGAACAGTAGGTCTGGTTATGCGGCTGATTCCCTCGGTCATTCCTACCGGAAAGGATTTAGGCACGCCGGATATTTTAATGGAATTAATCATGGCCAAACGGGGGCTGTTATTAGTGGTAGGAGGCACCGGATCGGGAAAATCGACCACGCTGGCCGCCATGATTAACCACCGCAATGCCAATTCGGCCGGCCATATTTTAACCATTGAAGATCCGATCGAATTCTCGCACCCGAACCTGAAATCAATCGTCAATCAGCGCGAAATCGGCGTAGATACCGACTCGTATGCTCGGGCGTTAAAAGCCTGTTTACGGGAAGCGCCCGATGTTATTTTTATTGGCGAGATTCGGGATCGGGAAACCATGTCGGCGGCTTTGGAGTTGGCCAATACCGGTCACTTATGCATTTCGACCATGCACGCCAACAATGCCAATCAGGCAATGGAGCGGGTAATCAATATGTTCCCTCATGAATATCATGCGCAATTATTTATGGATCTTGCCGTCAATTTAAATGGCGTTATTTCCCAGCGCTTGGTTTTCGATATGACAGGGAAGCGCTGTGCCGCTATTGAAGTGATGATCAACACCCCCCATATAGCGAGCCTGATTTTAAAGGGGGAGCTGAATGAAATTAAAACGGCAATGACATCAAGCGGCAGCAAGGGCATGAGGACATTTGACGACGCCTTGTTTGAACTGTACACATCAGAAAAAATCAGTTTGGAGCAAGCGCTGAAAAATGCCGATTCCAGTAATGATCTGGAAGCCAGGATTAATTTCGGTTGATGCTTGGGTGTTACTGTCATTAGCTTTATCGGGTGGGCGCGAATTTATTGGGGCGGTAGGTTAAAAATAGCGGAAAAATTAGCGCCCACCC
>JAURVK010000144.1 GCA_030655535.1 Methylobacter sp.
AGCTCAGGTTGTCGCACAAAACAAACCGGATTATACTATATCACTGCTCCCACACCATTTAGGATTTACCATATAATATGCTTAGGCAATAAATGCCCAAGCCTTTCTTATAAGGTGCTGATGCGTAACAATATTTATTATAGGGCATTAAGATAATGAAGGAAGTAAATACAGTAAATTCTTCAAGCCCTTCATGCTCTTCATGCTCTTCATGGTAAAAACAAATGACATTCTCTGAAATCAACACCCGTTTTATAGTGTACGGCGGTGTTAAGACCGCGCACTAATCTGCTATGTTTCAATCCACACCCGACCTCATCCATCGAGTGACACCCACCGACGGATATAAATTACAGCTTATCGGCATTTTTATCCAGGTACTCTGCAACACCGGCAGGGTTTGCGCTCATGCCTGACTGGCCTTTTTTCCAGCCGGCTGGACATACTTCGCCATGTTCTTCATGGAATTGTAAGGCGTCAATCATGCGCAACAATTCATCCATATCGCGGCCTAAAGGCAGGTCGTTAACAACCTGATGACGGACTTTTCCTGAGCGGTCGATCAGAAAAGTGCCACGGTAGGCAACGGCGGGCGCATCCGCTTCAACATCATAATCTTTACAAATAGAATGAGATATATCTGCAGCCATAGTGTAACGAACAGGGCCTATACCGCCTTTATTAATAGGCGTATTACGCCATGCGTTGTGAGTAAAATGAGAATCTATAGACACGGAAATCACTTCAACATTACGGCTTTTGAATTCATCGATACGATGATCCAAAGCGATCAATTCGCTTGGACAAACAAAAGTGAAATCCAATGGGTAGAAAAACACTACCGCATATTTTCCGCTAGTGGCATCAGAAAAACTAAATGAATCGACTATTTGACCATCGCCCAGAACGGCAGGAACTGTAAAATCAGGTGCTTGTTTACCGACTAATACGCTCATTGATTATCTCCAATAAATAGTGAAAAAACAAAAGACTGTTAACTTGATGTTAGCCATTGAAAACGATGGCTTGCCGAAATTGTACACCAAGTTAGTCGGGAATTGGAGCGTGTTGTTATTTTGAGCTTGATTTAATTTTAATTTTATCCCTAATTTGTCATTAATAGCTTACAATAGCCCCCAAAGATTTACTCTATAACGGAGGGGGTCTTTAAAGCTGGTCGGCCCAACATGGCTGTTAAATTCACTTAGCTCATTCGTTTGATGAGGTTCTATCATGGCAAAAAATAAACATATTACCGAACCCGATGTGTTCGGTTTTCAGGTACGCATCGTAAGACGCGGCAAAGAGAGCAGTCGTTATTTCTCACATAAATTATGGGGCAATAAAGGCAAGTCTTTAAAGGCGGCAATTACCTGGCGCGACCAGATGCTGACCGTTTTAAAAGGCAGCAAGACACGGTTTCTTAAGCCGCCCAAAAATAAAACGACCACCGGCGTCACGGGCGTATCCAGAACCATCAAGTATGATCATCGTAAAGATAAAAGCTATCTTTGCTATACCGTTTTTTGGGTCAGTAATTGCAAATCCAGAAATAAAACCTTTCAGGTTGGTAATGTCGATAAGGTCACGGCAGACGATGAATTGCATGCATTTCGTACCGCCAAGCTGTTCAGAAGCTGCTACGAGCATTCAATTGATAATGACCTTGAATTTTATGACAGTAAATTTACCGGGTGGAAGAAACTACGCTTGTATGAAGACGAGAATTTGAACGCAGTAGCGATATAAAACCAAGTTTTCATGTTAGAGGTCTGTTGCAGACCCTTCACCATGCGGTGTTTGACAAAAAATCGTCAAATTCAAACCGGCAAGCCGCAGCAACTGTAGCCCTGCCTCGGCTGCTGCGGCAAAAATATAAGCCTTTAACTCATTTTGTCAGCTTGAATTGCAAGGTTTGAACGGCTCTTTGGGTAACAGCGACACCATCAACTATTTTTCCCTTGAATTTCCACCGGCTAATAGCCTGTAGTGCGGCATCATCAAAGACATCCACAGGTTGAGCCGCTACCACCACGGCATCTTCGACATCGCCGTCTGTGCTGATGGTAAATTCGACTTTAACCCAGCCCTCAATATGACGGCTAGCCGCCCGCCTCGGATACTTGGGCGGAACCCGTTCCAGCGGAATAACACCGGTACTGACTCCAGCCGAAGCGGCGCCTTTACCGACATCGGCTTGTGCATTGCCGGTTTCTCCGATACTGCTGGGTGTACTGGCGGCAGGGACATTCACCGCCGGCCCGCTGGTTTTTACCGCTTGTACCGGTATATCCAGCCTGGGCACATCCATAGCAGGTATTTCCTGTTTTACCACGGGTGCCTTTTGGATTACCGGCTGCTTTTTGGGCGGCGCTTTCTGGCGTTGCAAAGGCTGCGGCTTATCCTGCACCTGCTCCACCTTTTTTTCGGGCGGTTTTTCGACTTTAGGCAAAGGCTGCGGCTCACGTTTTAAGCGCACAAACTCCATCATGTTCAGATGTTCGGTTTTCTTAACCACATGCCGGCTACTCATCAGCATGAATTGCATCAGCCAGAACAGGCCCAGCGAGACAATAACACCGGTCAATAAAGCGGCAACAGACGACTTCACTGAGACTCCGCTTCGGTAGCAATAGAAGCGTTATTGATACCGGCCAGGCGAATCTGATCCATAACGCTGACCAGAACATGGGTTTTGGTCTCCCTGTCAGCGGTAATCACAACCGAACCTAGCGGATTTTCGGCATGCAACCTGGCGACATTCGCTCTAACCGCACGCATGTCGATGACCTTCTTATCTATCCAGATTTCACCGCTGGGGCCAATCGCAACAATAATATGCGCCTGCTCCAGTTTCTCGGCGGTTTGAGCTTGAGGGCGATTAACATCGAGTCCCGATTCCTTGACCGAGGAGCTAGTCACTATAAAAAAAATCAACATAATAAAAACGATGTCGAGCATCGGTGTCATATCAAGTTCAGCATTTTTGTCAGCTGAGGCACGGCTATTTTTGCGGCGCATGGATACTCCTAGTGATATTTTAATAAATCGGTCAGGCGATGTACTTCATCATCAACCAGTCCTTCAATACGCTTGCTGAAATAAAGCCCGCCTATCGCAATGATCATGCCCGCCATAGTCGGTATGGTGGCCTGGGATACGCCGGATGCCATGGCTCTGGCGTTGCTGGTGCCGGTCACCGACATCACGTCAAAGACGCTAATCATCCCTGTTACCGTACCCAGCAAGCCCAACAACGGACACAAAACCACCAACATATCGATCACAGGAATGGTTCTGCTCATTTTAATTTTAGCCTCAGAAATAATACATTCCCTGATGGATAAGGCATGTGGCGTATGCCGGTCTTCCCGACTGTTCCACTGGTCTACCCAAAGAGCCTTGAGCCCGGGATAGGTCAGTCTGAAAAAAAAGAAGCGCTCAGCCACCAGCGTCCATAAACAGATGGAGGTCAGCAGAATCATCCATAGCACGTCGCCGCCGGTATTTAAAAAATCGCGGAGCGACTCCAGCAACGTTAACAACGCAGACATTACTTGCCTGCCCGGCGGCTGATTAAGCCGGCTGTCTGTTCATCAAGAATTTGCACCAATACCCGGCTGCGGGAAGCAACAATACTGTGCAGAAACAATAAGGGAATGGCGACAGACAAGCCCAATACCGTGGTAACCAGCGCCTGGGAAATGCCTTCAGCCATCAGTTTTGGATCCCCGGTGCCGAACAAACTGATCGATTGAAAAGTCACAATCATACCGGTCACGGTGCCAAGCAATCCCAGCAAGGGCGCTACGGCCGCGACCAGTTTAATAATCGACAAGCCTTTTTCCAGCGTGGGCAATTCGCGGATAATCGCTTCATCCAGTAATAATTCCAGATTATCGGTATCTTCAGCGCTATCTTTCTCGGCAACGGCAAAAATACGCCCCAACGGATTATCATCGTTAGCAACAGAACTGTTCATTTGCAGCTCCATTTTTCGGCCGACTGCCGATAATTGAAACAATCTGAACACGCCGTAAATAAAACCGATCATCCCTAAGGTCATGGTCAGGTAACCAATCAGTCCGCCTTGCTGCACACGCTCAATGAGGCCGGGCGTTTGAATCAGCATGCCGAGAATAGCGCCCCGGGTAGGATCAAGGGCAATATCGGCCTGCCCGGATTCTGTTTCAGCAATATCTTCAGCCAAATCAAGAAACTTGCCTTCCGGTTGACGGGGGAGATCGGCCAGTTTTCCGGTTTCCGGCAAATAGCGCAAATATTTGCCATCGGCCAGCGCGTTAAAGACACCGACACGCACGACTTTTGCCTGGCGCGGTTCGCCCGCTGCCGACAGGATTTCACCGTCGTAATAAACCACTTTGCCGGACTCGGTCATTTCCTGTTGCAGGGTAAACCACAAATGCTCCAGCTGCGCCATCGACGGCAGGGCTTTGTTCTCGGCAATCGCAGATAATACGGCGGTTCTGCCTAGGAACTCGGCAGAAATAATGGAATTGTTCAGGTTGGCTTTTAAATCACCGGCGACTTGCCGAGCGACGCCGAACAGTTCGCCCAACGGCCCGCTACGCTCGGCCAGCTTGGCTTCCAGCTGGTTTAACTGTTCGGTGTTGGCCGTCAGTTGCGCCTTCAGTTGACTGCCGATGCTTTCCTGCTTGCCGAGTTCCGCCCGTGCAGCCGTTAACAGTTGTTGCTGTTTGCCGGGGTCGGCAACAAACTCGGCTTCCCGGGCGGCATTGACCTTGCCTTCCTCGCCTTGAGTTTGTTTAATTTCCTGTAATAACTTATCCAGATCCAGGTGATCGGCAAAAGCCGTATTGCAAAGCAATAGCGTTAAAAAAATAAAGATCAGCTTGTTCATTTGGCGGCCTCAGGTGCAGAAACGGGAACGATCAACATGTCGGGCGCCGTTTCCTTGCGGGCAATACGCAAACCGTTACGAATCGAGTTGCTGTAACCGGAAGGTAATAGCTGCCAGCGTTTCTCCTCTTTATTCCAGAAACCGGTTTCACTGCCGTCCAGCCGTTGGTAATAAAGGGCCACACGACCCAGGCGTAAAAAATTAACCAAACTGGTCACTCCGTTCAACTCGATATTCGCCTTATAGGCTTCAATCGTATTGCCGTATTCATTTTCAACCTGAAAGGCCTCCATGATCCGGCGAAATTTTTCGGCATTGCTGACATCGGCTTTGGCGACCAGTTCTTTTAATTGGCTCAAGCGCTGCTTGCGCTCTTCGGGCAAGAACGGCAAATCCAGCTGAATAAATTGATCCAGGCTATCGAGCATGTGTACGATCAGCGGTACGATTTCCTGCTTGGTGACTTCAATATCTTTCAGTTGTTTTTCCAGCGAGGCTTTTTCTTCAACCTGGGATGCCAGCATGTCTTTAATATGCTGATTATAGGTTTGCAAAATATCCGTTTGCCGGGTAACCGAGCGGTATTGTTCCAGCAGCGTATTTTTTTGATCGCTAGGCACCACAGGTTGGACGGTTTTCGGGACAAGTTCGGCATATAAAGGCAACGCAAAAACACCTAAAAAAGCTGCGGCCAGACAGCTATTGTGTCGGCTAGAATTAAACATAGTAGTCCTATTATAAAGTTAAGGCCCTGATCAAAGAGCCTCGGATGTGTTGTATTATAAAGCCTGATTTTCAGTTGTTATAGCTGTGCTTCAACCTAGAAAAATCATTTGATTCACGGAAAATACAAAAAGCACGAAAATATTCAAAGAGATACCAGGTTGTAGGTCGTCTCCCAAAAGGTGAATGGCTAAATAACCACAACATACCGATTTCTTTCGTGTCGCCTGGGAGACTGTCCGAGAATAGAGTGTTTATATGATTAACCCTATCATCAAACTGGAAAAATTTTAGAATTTATTAGTGCCAGTTTTTTAAGGCGTTGCCTGCGACTCATGAGAAGTTACTCATGTTTTTTCCATTGCGTTGTTGTCATTTTCGTTGATGCGGAGCCGTGCCAAATTGCCGATTCCTATGTCGGAACCGATTCTGCCGTAGCGGGCTTCGGCGCCAACGAACCGCCGGTTTCGCCCTGTACATTAACCCATAAATGGGGTAAACCCAAGCTTCCCAACCAGGCAGAACCGCTATCCTCCTTGAGCATTGCGATGGTAGAAGCGCTGCCCGCGACTACACAGAAATCACCAACCACGCTAACCGCCGCCAGATGCCGCACCGGCCAACCGGTTTTGGGGTTGAGCACATGACCGTAACGCACACCCTCTACCAAAATGCAGCGTTCGTAATCGCCACTGCTGGCAAGCGCGCCTTCACGCAATAAAACGGTCTGCATCACGGCTTCTTTGTGACGGGGATCGCGGATACCGACTCGCCACGGACTGCCATCGGCACGAGGACCAATGACTTTTATGTCGCCGCCTAAATTAACGACGCCATGCCGGATTCCCGCTGCTCCACATAATGCGGCGGCACGGTCAACGGCGTATTCCTTGACGATACCGCCGAAATCGATTTCCATGCCCGGGTTTGGAAATTCAAGTACCGGCGATGCCCAACGCAATTTATGCCAGCCGACTTTGTCGAGCAGTTCCTGAACTTGCGCCTGATCCGGCAACCTGCCCAGATCAAAGCGCCAAGCGCGGCGCAAGATGCCGGAAGTGATGTCGAATAGGCCGTCGCTCTGTTTATAACAGGTTGCCGCATAATTCAATAACCCGGCGGTTTCATCATCGACCGCGATACGGCCGCCGGCGGCCGCCACGCGATTAATGGCCGAAAGGAAACTGTCGCTACGGTAACGCGAATACAGCGCTTCGAGTCGGCGTACATCCGCGATAGCCGCATCGGCAACCTGTTTGGCTCTGGCCGGGCTGTCGGCATAGAGTTGTATGTCGCAAGGCGAGCCCATCGCCTTGAAATCATAGCGGTAACAGCCCAAGCGCTTGGCTGTCATGCTAAAAAACCGCAAACCACCACAACGCCGGTCAAAACGCATAACTCCAGGTAGCCGACAGTGCGCCCTCACGCGGTAGCTGATAGCCGTTGACATCGTCGCTGACCGGCTGTAGCCATTCGAAACTCAGGTTATTGCCCTGTAAGCTGCCGGTAGGCACAAAGGCGTTGATACCAAAACCGACATCCCAATAACGCCCACCATGATTGGCTGGATAATCCACCGGCCCCAGTTTATTGAATGTCCCGTTGTACTCGTTCCTAATCGAACCTTGTACGGTATAAACGCCGCGCACCGACGTTGACAGCCAATTTAACAGGCTGTAGCTGCCCCAGGCGGTGGACTGAAACATATCGCCGAAGGCAAAACCGGTTTCGTTGTTATGCTCAAGACGTATCGTGCTGTTAAGCTGCGCACCCCAACCATACTTATCCAGTTTTCCGCTATAAGTGATGCTCGGTTTAAAATCCCAAGTGCCGCTGCCCAGCTGCATACCGTAATGCTGGAAACCGGCATCGATCCGATGGGTATCTCTGAACTTGACGCCAACATCGCCGGTCGGTGCGCTGACGCCCAGTGTGCCATGCAGATGATGACCGGCTTCATCGAACAGTTTAAACATCGCATAAACGCCGGTATCGCCGATACCGCTGGTGGTATGCTCGTGCAAGGTATGGTGATTGATCAGCGATTGCCGATTAAAAGTGGCCGATGGCGCCCCATTAAGTTCCCGCGTGGACATATCCATATCGACGAACTGAGGCATCAGCATCAGCGTTAACCAGTCGGTCGGTGCGTACATAAGATCGAGCATGATCATATTCATGTTCATCCCGCCCGGCACGGTAAAGCAGCCGTCGTCGCCGCAGCCCTGTTGTACGATAGCTTGGTCGCTGACCTCATTGGTGCCATGCAGCATAGCGCCGGACTGGGTGCTGTTCATATAACGGGCGCCGAACATCACGTCACCGGCCTTATCCATCATGTGATCGAACATGACACCGGCGGGCGCGTGGCCTCCGTGATGATTATGCCCAGCATGACCGCTATGTTCGCTGCCGGCCAGAGAGAGTGCGGATAAATCGACCTTCAGAACCGCATTAACCGTGTAATAGTTGTAATCGGCATAAGCGCCCTCACCGCCGCCGCCCAGTTTCATCGAGCCTGCGTGGGTATAGTATTCGGCGCCCGCCTCAAAACTGACGCCTTTGGCAAATTGTTTGCTGACGGTAAGACCGCCGCTTAACGCACCGAATCCCGACAGCCGATGATCGCTGGAATAATGTCCAGGCAGTTTATTGCGGTCGAACGGAATGGCTTTATTGATCGGATTAACGGCAATTTCATCGACAATTTTGCCGTCGGCATCCACCAGGTTAAAGTCTTTATCGCGGAAATAAACATTGCCATTATCGGGATTGTCCGCTTCAACATAAATAGGCCTTCCGCTTTGATCAACTGCGGTTTTACTGAAGGCTTGATTGGATGCCATGTAAGGCGTGTAAAAATCGGCGGCATCCTGGGAGTAATAACGCACTTTCGGAGTGATCGTCCAACCATGACCCAGCGGCTGAACCCAATCGGCTTCAAAGGTATGTGCATTGATGCCCCAGTCATCGTGAAAAAAGCGGTAATCAAAATGCAAGGCCGCATCCAGGCCACCGATGTATTGAACGTAACGCAAATTTTCAGTCCATTGATTACGCTCGTTAGGACGCTTTTCAAGTAAGCCGATAGACACGCCAGTCAGCACTTCGCCGGTCTGTGCCGGATCAATGAACGCCGCTTCCACCACCTTATAGGGATTTGCCATATAACCGGTACTGCGGGTATAGCCAATGCCCGCTTCCAGCAGCGCGGTTTCATTCAGCACCTGGGTCAGGCCCAGAGCGGTTCCCCAGTCCTGTCGATTGCCGCGCAGCACGTTATTCCTGCCCTCTTTTTGAATTCGGCCGCTACCGGAGGTGTTATTGTAAGACTCAGCACCACGGCCGACATCAAAAATATAGGGCGTAGCATCGTGGTCGAGTATGGCGCGGGTATCGCTGTCGGTATAACTCAAGCCCAGATTCAAACTGGTCAGCTTCCGATTAAAATCCCAACGTCCGGCCAGATTGCCAAACCGCGATTCATAGTCGTTTTCCACTGAAATGCCGCCGCCGGCATCCAGCGTCGCCTCATCCCATTCGTAACTCAGTTTGAAATCGCCTTGTTTGCGAATCTCCGGCGAGGCGGAAGAAAGCGTATGCACTAGCTGGCTGTCTTTGATGTATTCCCCGGTTAAGGCGTCCTGTCTCAATGGGTTCAACTGCTTGTCAAACAGTACGCCATTGTTTTGTAAAAAAGGCGTTGCTCCTGAAATCACACCACCTTCTTTATTGCCGCCGAAAGAAAGCGGCGCGGTTGCGATGGGCGTCGCGCCGCTCCAGGTATCCTGGGTGTAATTAAAGGCAAACTTCAAACGGTCGGACAACTTGATTTTAGAACTGCCCAACAGACTGTCCACGACAATCGGGTCAAACCTGCTGTTTACGCCGAAAAGATTGCGGTTGCTCTCTTCATAATAGCCGTATAAAAAACTGACTTCTTCGTCTGCAGCCTGAGCCGTTGCGGGCATCAAGCCGGGCAACGACAAAGCAGCGGCGGTCAGTGCCTGCAATGACGCACTGACTGCTGTTGTCGGTTTCGGTTTGGTTATTGTGCGGGTTAATAAACGCTCGCTCAACTGCCTATAAGCCATTGTCAATAGCGAGTTGCCGGCGTTTTCGGCATGACGCTTGGTTAGTATGCGTTTAATAACAGCCACAGCCGCCCCCTCCAGCGGCGCTGCTACCCGTAGCCGCCTCCCGGCTACCGTAAATATGCGCATTAAAGGTACTTTGTAGAGGGTAAGACTCCAAAGCCATCTGCGGCTTGGCAAGCGTGCCCCGCTGCCACGGCGCCACCGGGGAACAGCCCGAAACACAGATGCACAAGGCCAACAACAGCGCTTGCTGTATTGTCTTCATTTACGGTTTCTCTTCATGGTTGTTTTTCATCAAATGTTGCATCGTTCCCATACATTTACCTCGTTCCACGCAACGCGTCACTGCCATTAAGTTAATGGATTTAATATAACGTGGGCGCGAATTTATTCGCGCTTTTTAATGCCTATCGCGCAAATAAATTCGCGCCCACGGCATTCAACCACAACTATTTTCGGTTTAACTTGATAACAGTGACGCAACGCGTCGGAACGAGAAAATCGTGCCGTTATGAGAAGCGGCTATTCAAATCGCCGCTTATTTCGGTTCCGGCTTCTCTGCCAGCAACTGCCCGGCGACAAGCCGGAGTTCCTCGGCTGCTCCCTCGCGAAACCCCAAATGGATATGACGGATGACGCCATTACGATCAATCAAGTAAGACGAAGGCATGGCCTTGACGTCAAAGTCCCTGGCGCACTTCTCGTTTTCATCCGCCGCCACGGTAAAATTGGCTGGATATTTGGCCAGAAACGTCTTGGCATCCTCATGGGTCTGATCCAGATTAATAGCTATAACTTGCAACCCACTATCCTTGAGGTCGCGATCCAGTTCGTTCATGAATGGAAAGGATTTAGCGCACGGGGGACACCAAGAGGACCAAAAATCCACATAAAGTACTTTGCCGTGGAATTGTTGCAGGTTATAGCGTTGTTTATCGTTGATCGACGACAGCTCACAATCAGGCGCTTTGCTACCAACCTCTGCAGCAAATACCGTTGGTATTTGGGTAAGCGCCAGCATGGTACAGAGTAGTGTTAATATTCGCTGATTCATCTGTTGATCTTTGCTTTATAAGCGGTGAAGTCATTGCGCCGACAGGCCATTCAATGGTTTAAAGGCGGCGCCAAGGTTAACAATTACTGGAATTGCACTACCGAAATGTCCGTCTCTGTGTGTGTTGCATCGTCACCAGCCATGCAATGCCAGATGACGTCGAATTGTCTGCCCCCAATATTGGTCTTAGTCAGGGACATGTAATACACGCCTTGGCCGGCGTTAAGACTGATGGGAGGACTATAATTTGCATCCCCGGAAATGGCATCTGTGCTGGTTGTCATTTGGTTGCCTTTGTAAAGATGAAGGCTCAACAATAATCCCGGCACCGGACCGGATATGTCCTTTACCTGCGCGCTAAGATGGTGCGTACCGGGACCGCAAGTGACGGCAGCAAGGTCGGTTGCGCTTGCATTATTGCTGCCGGGATCTATTATCCCTCCGCCGCTATGAGCCAACGCGATACCCGCGTGTCCTGCTGAGATCGAAATTAATGCCGTTATAAAAGCTTTTTTTAAAGATGCGATTTTCATAATAATATCCTCGTACCGCTAGCGTATTAGCGGAAAATTAACACTAAACAAGTGCTGTTGATTTCGTCCCCCAGCCATTAGCCTAGACTGGCGAAACTTAACTTTCGTTGCCTCATTTGATCCCGGTTCTCCTTGAAAGGAGAGTCGGAGAATAACAAAGCCTTGCCCTACTTACCTGTTTCGATGTGGGCATCCTGCAAGAACCGGCAGTAATTACTGAAAACCATTCGGTTTCGAGAGCGACTTCAGTCTTATTGCAGCCAACTCCCGCACCGATTTTGCGTCGTCAATCAGTGCTTGTTGGAGCAACGCGATATCGTCTCCCGCTCGGTCAACGGCGGTTAGTCGCACCGATACATCACTGTCATGCAATGCCTCTCGCAGGACAGCGGCGGCCCCGGTCCCTTCTCGATGCGCCAAACTGAAAATGGCCTGCACTCTTACTCTCGCATCTTGATCTGATAGCGCAGTTTCCAGCGTCTCTCTGACGGTTACATCACCCTTTCGTCCTGCCGCCATCAGGCGCCCGATAGCCTCTGCACGCTCCACAGGATTTTCCGACTTTGCCATTTTCACCAAATCATTAGCTTCGTCAGCTTCCGGCTCGTTTTTTGTGTTTGCCGCTATCGGCAATGTTTGTCGCTGAATGCCAGCCGATAAGCACATAACGGAATTGGTCTGATCCGCTCCAAATTTTGCTCCAAGTACCCAAGCTTCCACAACCTGCCCGCGAGGGTCAACCGTCGAAGGCTGTCGTGAGTATCGAAAAACAAGATCTGCCTTACGAGCTAGCAGGCACTCCATGATCTGCTTTACTGTCGACCCTACACAAGTCGCTGTTACCAACCCGTCAGGCAGAACCGAATAGTTTATCCGCACACCTGTTCTGCTCGCAATGCTGTCGAGCACCCGCGCCAACGGCGCTTGCCTCGCCTCCAGTTGTAGCTCAGCCCCCACATCTTCAGCCATGACCAGCCGGACGTTTTGCTCGCCCGGATGACTGACATCCATAACAGCTAACAGCGTCTCGGGCATCAACAGGAGCAAACAGGTCATCCAGAATTTGATTACAATCATGACAGCCCCCGAAACATACGGCATCTCCACGGCGGCATATTCCCGCGGATAAATAAAAAGCATACCCCCCCGGCTTTAATAACGTTGTTTAACCGTAACGACTCAGCAGTTAGGAAAATGGAACGCAGATGACGCTGATAAATAGGATAAACGCGGATAACTCGAAAAAAATCTTATTTGATCTTAATGATCAGCGTCATCTGCGTTCTATTATATTGATGGCTGAGTAGTTACGTTCAACCAGCACTATGCAATCTTTATCGCATCGCTTTGTTTGGGAACTTAGCAAATTTTTACAATCCTACTTCTTATTTGCATCGGCGGTAAACAAAAAAAATGCAAATAACTTTAAAGTTACTGCATGACTCCCTAAAGAAAAAATCTACGGCGAAACCCGTCGCCGTAGACCGAAAAAGGCCAAGAGCCTTACATTTCAATAGGCTACTGACGCAACCCGCACGGTCACGAGTAGCGGATCTTTCTGAGGCAGTCTTACGGCTTTGGCCATAGTTGTGCGCCATTACCATCCATAACGGGCATGTCGCGATTGAGCTGTTCGGCAGTTGGCGTGACAGTTATGTCGAGACCCGCGCCGCATGCAGCCGGAAGCGGATTAGCGGCAACGGCAGCAGTAGTCAGGGTAGCCGCAGTACCTGTCGTGTTTCTGACCACTTTCAGCGTGGCAGGCGAATTGTATCCATCAAGTCCAACGCCGTCGTAATTCGAGCCTACGGCAGGCGTCCACAGATGTGCGGTTTCATCATTAAACCCGCTAATATTGCTCATCGCACAAACATTGGCGATTGATACCACGAAAGTTACGGTCTTGGCGCATGATTCGGGTTTAATAGTGATAGCGTCTGTCCTGAAAGGGATCAGACCGGGATAGTTGACTCCCGGCAGACTACCCCCTCCCGTCCAGAATCCGACTGCATTACCTGATGAATTGAATCTCTGGCCTTCAGCTGAATAAACTGCCTTGCTATAAACCTTCTTGTTGTAACCCTCGCCCGCGCCTGCTATCCAATCCGTGACGAGGCCGGCAGCCGTACCTGCAACGCTTGCCGCAGAACCGGTCGGCTTGGAGGTAACGGTAGCGGTAGCATCGGGGAACACCACGCTCATACCCATTAGCGACGCACTATTTGAGTTAGTTGCGGGATTATGGCAACCGTGCCCAATAACTACATTATTGTAGACTCTAGTGCCCTCGAGGATAGTCGGCGATTGTAGCCTGGTATGGGCAAAAGCGCCCTGACTGGCTGCGACCATAGTTGCGGTCGTCAATGAATACATGGCCAGTTTTTTAAAGGTAATTGATTTTGACATAAGCCCTCCGCAGGACATTTATTTATTATTATGAGAAATACATTTTTAGAATGAGTATTTCGGAATGAGCAACCCATAACAAAAACAGTAAGCATGTTCCATGCCAGCAATAAAAATCGCGTTAACGCTGGCTCCTTGAAACGTCTGAGGAATTTTAAAAATAAAAAATGTGTGATATGACCTAATAAAAGTAGGTTAAATAACATAGTTTAATTGTTTTTCTGTTTCAGGCGGCCATAAGGCCTTGCAAAATTAGCCGATAAGAACAAGTCGATTAAATAAAGACAGGTCGGTTTATGTAGCTGATTCGCAAGGACAACTCACAAGACAGATCGGCGAAAGTATTTTATTGTAGGTTGTGAGCGCGAATTTATTCGCGCGATAGGTGTTAAAAAGCGCGAATAAATTCGCGCCCACAGATTATGTTGTCTAGTAATTTACCGTCATACCGACATTGAACGAGCGGCCCATGCCGGGCACCGCTATTCCAGGTTTGCTCACTTCTCCTATATAAGCGCCGCCTAAAGGCAGTGCGTAATTCTTATCGAGAATATTGTCTATGCCGCCATCGACCCGTAAATATTTCCAGGTATAACTGCTGCGCAGGTTGAGCAATGCGTAACCTGCGGTTTTAGGCTCTAAACGAATGTCTTGCACATCTGTTTTAGGCGCGACTATTTGCGTTTCGATAGCATTGGCCCAGCTACCGCGTTGGTGCTCAAGCGCCACCGCGGCATTGAACGGCATCTGTTGGTACAGGTTGTCGCCGGTGTCGTTGTTCTGCCCTCTGACATAATTTAAAACGGTTTTGCCGGTAAGGCTACCGTATTTAGCAGTATCCAATAACAGCTTAGACCCGGACACATCGACGCCGAATAGATGCGCATCGAAGTTAGCCAGTTGCAGCAACCTAAAGCCGCCGCCGCCATGCATTGTAGTGCGACCTGGCGCTGAGTTGGCGCAGGTCACACCATTACCCGGCTGACAGAGTCTCGCATCAATATAGTTTTCAACGTGAGTGTAAAAGGGCGTGATTTTAGCTTCCCAGTCTTGCTGATCGGCGTCATGCCAGTTGACCGTACCGCTGACGGTGTGCGCGACTTCCGGCTTAAGGTTAATATCGCCGACATAGCCATTACCGTCGCCGACCCAGTTATTCATCAACATAGCCATAGGCATGGTGTTCGTGCCCATAACCCGTCCGCGAGACCAGGCAAAGCGCTCGTAAAGGTTGGGCGAACGGGTTTTTCTGGATGCCCCCAGTTCATAAGTCTGCCTATCATTCGGGGTGTAACGGGTTAACGCGGTCCAGTCGATATTAATGTCGGTTTGTTTTTTATTTTGACTATTAACAATCCGCGCTTCCGGTGTGATCACGCCATAATCCATCACCTCACCGGCATTCATTTCCACAGCGCCGACACGGGCACCCAGTTGAGTTAGCCATTGCCGATTCCAGCGACCTTCCCACTCGGCAAAAAGATCAATGCGATCGCGCTTGCCTTGATTGATATTCTGAAATGCTCCCGGCCCTTGCATCATAAGCATTGGGTTGGTGCCGATCGGATCCCACCAGTCGTCTAAACGGTAACGCTGATACTCGCTGCCCACGGTAAGCAAGTGCTTGTCGCTTATATCGATATTGGCTTTTACCGATAAGCCCTGATTAATGCCATGGGTATCCATCGGCATGGTACGGGTTGGCGTAGTCATTTTATCCCTTAGGAAGTTCATCTTGTGCTGAGCATCCTCGTGATAGGCGCGGGCTTCCAGATTACCCCAATCAAACCGGCTCCTGGTGAAGACATTGGCGAACCAGCTGTCGTCTCCGGTCATGTCCATACGCACATTGGGAAAGCCTTGATAAGGGATATTTTGCTGGCCGACTTTGATCACGGCCAGATGATCGTCGTTGCGCAAAGCCAGCGACAGCGATTGGTTCTCCGATTTGTAGGCCGAAGAACCCACGACATCATTGCCGTTTATTTTATTTTTAGTAGTGAAATTACCGCCAGCCTTGTAATTGCGCGACTCTACCGTTGAGCCGGTGTACTTGATCTCGGCATGTTCGTTGGCTATCGAGGCGGCAATATTGCCTCCTTGTGCATCGCCGTTGCTGCGATAAAAGACTGAACCTTGGCCTTTAATCAATGGCGCTTCGCCATCTTCGGCAAATTCGGGATCGGCCGAATTAACGCGAATAGTGCCGCCGATACTGTCGCCGCCCATACTGACCGGCGTGATTCCGGCAAGCACTTGGGCGCTCAACACACTGGAAGGAGAAACATAAGATAGCGCCGGGTTCATGTGATTGGCGCAAGCCGAAATCAAATTCATGCCATCGACTTGAGTGCGTATGCGGTCATCCGCCATGCCGTGAATAATGGGGCGACTGGAAATGCCGCCGCCGCCGGAAAAGCTTACGCCGGGCATACCTTTAAACATTTGCGCGGTATCGCTGGTAGCGGTTCTGGACAGGGCTATTTTGGAAGGGTCGAGAAAGGCGCCGAACGGCTGATCGATATTGGATGATTGGGCTTTAATAGTCAGCATGTCCAAAACCAGCGGCTCCTCGGTCTTTTTCATAGCCTCTTTTTTCTGAATCGATTTGTCGGTCGTTACCGGCTCGGCGGCAATTCCGTTCCCTAAATAACTTATTCCCAATAATAGTGCGTATTTTTTCATTTTTTATTTTCTTATAGCGATGACAGATATAATAGATTAAGCACATGGCATGCCAAGACGGCAAAGCCTCGCCAGTATTAGCTATCTCTTATTCACCAGACCTATACCATATTGAAAACAGGTTATATAACGTACCTCAGCGCTAAATAACATAGTTTAATTGGTTTCTTATTTCAGCAGGCTTTTCAGACGGACGGGCGTTTGCCCCGTTCATAACGTTTCAACTGGCTGCGAACACACTAAACATTAAGGACGGGGTTGCAAACCCCGTCCCGCTTGGTGGCACTATAGAGGTATACCGGCATGTCCGTGGCAAGAACTCACAAAAGCATTTTAAAATCGGTTAAAATAGCCAGTTCTGATAATAATCCTGAACGGGTTGAAAGCGTAATGCATACAAAATATAACACTGATGACCTTCGAATTTGTGCGACCAAAGAAGTCATAGCCCCAGTTCAGGTTCATACTGAAATGCCGATTAGCGAGACGGCGGCGCAAACGACTGCGCTGGCCCGGCAGGACATCCACAAAATACTGGCCGGCCTGGATGATCGCCTGGTCGTGGTAGTGGGGCCCTGCTCCATTCATGATCCGATTGCCGCGCATGAATATGCCCGGCTTTTAAAAGTAGTTAAAGACGAGTTAGTCGATGATCTGGTGATTGTGATGCGGGTCTATTTTGAGAAACCGCGTACTACGGTAGGCTGGAAAGGCCTGATTAACGACCCCGACCTGGATTCCAGTTTTAATATCAACAAAGGCCTGCGCATCGCCAGACGCTTGTTGTTGGATGTGAATGAAGCAGGCGTTCCGGCCGCAACCGAATATTTGGATTTGATCACGCCGCAATATGTTTCCGATTTGATCGCCTGGGGCGCAATCGGCGCCAGAACCACCGAAAGTCAGGGACACCGCGAGTTGGCTTCGGGTGTGTCTTGCCCTATCGGTTTTAAAAACTCCACCGACGGCACCATAAAAATCGCCATCGATGCGATAGGCGCGGCGATGAGTCCGCACCATTTTATCTCGTTGAATAAAGCCGGTCATTCGGCTATTTTCTCGACCACCGGCAATGAAGACGTGCATATCATTTTAAGAGGCGGCAATGATCGCCCTAATTATGATGCAGTCAGTGTGGAACAGGTTGCCGAAGGCTTGGTAAATGCCAAGCTAAAACCGAATATCATGATCGATTTCAGTCATGCCAATAGTTTGAAACAATGCCAGCGCCAATTGATCGTCGGCGATGATGTCGCCGGACAAATCGCGGGCGGCGACCACCGGATTATGGGGGTGATGATCGAAAGCCACCTTAAGGCCGGCAGTCAAAAGGTTGTTGAAGGACAGCCGCTGGTCTACGGCCAAAGCATTACCGATGCCTGCTTGTCCTGGAATGATACCGTTCCGCTGTTAAGAGAACTGGCGCAAGCGGTACAAAAACGCAGAGATGTCGACACCAGCCGGAGTTTAATCAAATGATAATTTATGTAAACGGCGAAACCCGCGACTACGCAGAAACCAGCAAGGTTGCCGATGTAGTTAGCGACCTGGAGTTAACCGGAAAAAAAATTGCGATTGAATTGAATAAAGAGATTTTGCCGTTTCAACAATACGACACGCAGGCGCTACAGGCCGGGGATCGCCTGGAAATTGTCCATGCGATTGGCGGCGGACAGGATGATTCCTTTATGCTCGCCGGGGTCAAGTATCATTCGAGATTATTGGTCGGCACCGGTAAATATAAAAATATGGAAGAAACCCGCCTGGCTATTGAGGCCAGCGGCGCACAAATTGTAACGGTAGCAATTCGTCGCACCAATATCGGCCAGAATCCCGGCGAACCCAATTTGCTGGACGTCATCTCACCGGATAAATACACTATTCTGCCCAATACCGCCGGTTGCTATACGGCCGAAGATGCAGTCAGAACCTGTCGCTTGGGTCGTGAATTGCTCGGCGGCCACAAGCTGGTCAAGCTGGAAGTACTGGCCGATCAGCTTACCTTGTTTCCCGATGTGGCGGAAACTTATATCGCCGCCGAACTGCTGGTCAAAGACGGCTTTGATGTGATGGTCTATACCAATGACGACCCGATTGCGGCCAAACGTCTGGAAGATATTGGTTGCGTGGCGGTTATGCCGCTGGCCGCGCCGATCGGTTCGGGTTTGGGGATACGTAATCCTTATAACATAAGGACCATTGTCGAAAATGCCAAGGTGCCTATTTTGGTCGATGCCGGTGTCGGTACGGCGTCCGATGCAGCCATTGCAATGGAACTGGGTTGTGCCGGGGTATTGATGAATACCGCGATTGCCGCCGCTCAAAATCCGATACTGATGGCTTCGGCGATGCGCAAAGGCATCGAAGCCGGTCGTGAAGCGTTTTTGGCGGGACGTATGCCACGCAAGCGTTTTGCTTCTGCCTCATCGCCGATAGACGGCTTGTTTTTTTAATTTCATAGGGCTTCACTGCCATTAAGCCAAGGATTTGGTCTATTGTGGGCGCGAATTTATTCGCGTTTTTAACCTACCGCGCCGCGCGAATAAATTCGCGCCCACAAATAGACAACCCTAACTATATCAGCTTAACTTAATGCCAATAAGGGTTGGGGTTCGAACCCCACCTTAAACCTACTACGACCATTATATTTTTATGCTTTCTGCTGAACAAAATCCCTCACATAGAATTCGCAGCTTTACCCGTCGTCAAGGACGCATTACCCAAGGCCAACAATTGGCTTTGGATAGCCATTGGGACCGGTATGGTCTCGACCCCAATACCGACTATGATTTCAACCGGGTTTTTGGCCGCTTAGCGCCGTTGATTGTTGAAATAGGTTTCGGTACCGGCGACAGTCTGGCTAAGATGGCGGCGGCTAATCCTGACAAGGATTATATCGGCATTGAAGTACACAAACCGGGTGTCGGGCATTTAATGCTGCTGCTGGATCAGCAAGGCCTGACCAACGTCAGAATCTATTGTCACGATGCGATCGATATTATCGAGCATAAGATTGCCGATAATAGCCTGGCGGGGGTGCATTTGTTTTTTCCCGACCCGTGGCCGAAAACGAAGCATCATAAACGGCGTATCGTCCGCCCCAGTTTTGTTGAATTATTAGCCCGGAAATTGCAGCCTGACGGTTATTTTCATGCAGCGACCGATTGGCAAAATTACGCAGAAAACATATTAGCGGTATTGTCGGCAGGAATCGGAATCAGCAATACCAGCCCTACCTGCGACTATTGCGAACGCCCGGAATACCGCCCGTTAACCCGGTTTGAGCAGCGCGGCATCCGCTTGGGGCACGATGTATGGGATTTGATTTTCAGGAAAGAAAAAAATGTAAGCACTCAGCCACCAATATAATAGAACGCAGATGACGCTGATACTTAAGATAAAAATAAGATTTTTTCCGGTTATCCGCGTTTATCATATTCATCTGCGTCGCCTAAAGGCGCCTGCTTTTGGCGTCTGCGTTCTATTTTTGGCTGCTGAATAAAATTCAGCCTTAGTTTTCCAAGTGCATCGCGTTAATGATGAACTTCAGCTCGTCGCGTTGCCGCTTTAACGGCTCCAATTCCGCTTCAAGGCTGGCAATGTTTTCAATAATATTGCCTTTTGATTCGTTAATTTTTCTCAGCATTTGCAAACGACCTTCAATTTGTTTTTTATGATCCTTAATTTGATGCATCAAAGGCGTTAATACCCCGTTACTCCATGTTGTGGCATCGGCATTCGCCTGTCTGAGTATATTTCTGGCTTTGACGATCAGCGTGCTGTAAAGCTTGTTGATAACGATACTTTGTTCCGACATCGTGGTTTTGGTGCTGGAGCGAAATACTTCGCCTTCATCAAAAATCTGTTCCAGTCTAATCTGATATTGTTTGATCGAAAACAGCTGCGGTTCGATCTCCTTAAAGCCGTATTCATCCTTAAATTTTTTGTGTATCGCCTTGACCAATCGCCGGGTTTCATTGGTAATGTCGATAGAGTCCTGCAACAAATCGCGTAACTCATCGAACAATTTACGGATATTTTGTTTCATACCATAAGTTGTCAGGCTCTTAGCCATGTCGTGCTTGGTTGTTTTGATGATGCGATCAATTTTTTCTTTGGCGAATGAATCGATCAACATCTGCGCTTGAACGCCAAAAACCCGGCGACTGGCTTGGAAGTTCTCGACATTGGCCATGTAAAGATTTTGCCGATCGCGCGTTTCCGCCATCAATTTACCGGTCATATCCTCATTTTGAAAATCGATTTTTCTAAATTCTTCAAGTTGTGCAATCGCATTTGCCAATGAGGTGCCGGTTAAGTTGGACGACTCATTAACCAGAAAACCGATGTCGCGAGTTATGGTTCCCAGCAGAATGTTTTTGCGCTGCTTCAAAACATCATTGGCAAGATAGTTTTCCAATGCGGCCAAACGGCTTTTTTCCAGCAAAGACTGATCGTCTTTAACCTTCGCAAGCAGGGCTTGTTTGGCTGAAACGGGGAAAATGACGTTCTCGTTGACTTTTAAAGTCGTCGCCGACGTTTTTATTTGTGAGCGTATCGAATCGTCATAGCCGTTTTCGTCGGCAAGATCATCCCACATCGCATCGATTTTATTCATCACTACGGCTAAACCCTGCTTATTGCCGCCTCGATTATGACAAACATGGTTGTGCCACATTTCCAGGTCGCTTTTGGTAACGCCGGTATCGGCAGCGAGTACGAAAATAATAGCCTGAGCGCTGGGCAGCATGTTTAAGGTGAGTTCCGGCTCGGTTCCCAGAGCATTTAAGCCGGGCGTATCCAATATCGATAAGCCTTCTTTTAATAACGGGTGGGGGAAACTGATTAAGGCATGGCGCCAGCAAGGAATTTCGACTTTTTCCGGATTGATTATGCCTTGCTCTACCGCTTCACGTTCATTCCACAAACCCAGTTTATCGGCAATGTCCCGATCAACCTGTTTGGTAGCGACCAGCTCCTTAAATGCTTCCTGCATTTGCGTCGGCGAAGTGCAGTCAAGGTCAATCTGCGTCCAGCGATCCGGGTTTTTTTTAAACTCGGCCAGTGAAATGTCTTCAAGCCGGCTTTCGATATTGAGCAGACGGATATAGTTACCGCCTTTTTCATCATGAAAAAGTTCGGTGGGCGACATTGTTGTGCGGCCCGGCGAAGACGGGAGCAATCTGACCCCTGTTTCAGCAAAAAACAGGGCATTGATCAGTTCGGTTTTACCACGAGAAAACTCAGCAACAAAAGCCAGTGTGATTCTATCCGATTGCAGGCCGTTAAGAATATTTAAAATGGTATCGGTACTGTGAGCATCATTCATTCCATAGCGGCTACGCCATTGATGATACATTTCTATAGATTGGATCAGTTTTGCACGCCATTGCGAATATTCGTGCATTTGCTCTTTAAATTCCATATTCCTCATGGCACGCCTTTTGTTGCTAACATGATTATATAAGTTAATCGATATGGGTAATTGCTTCATGCATCGCTCAACCGCCCCATCCATAGGGTCGTCAGATGACGGTGATTTTTTTTGGATAATTGTAGTCTATATCTAAAGAACTGTTAGCTTAACGAGCTTTTAAATACCGTAAAGCTCCTGATAAGCTTTTATCGTCTCAAGTAAAGACGCATATTGGTCGGCATCGCTCGTTAAATAATCGATAATATTTGTCAGGGTGATGATAGCAACCACCGGCATGGCGAATTGATCTTCAACTTCCGCAATAGCGGACATAGCATTTTGGCCTTTTTCCTGTCTATCCAGCGCAATTAATACGCCTGCCGGTGTTGCATGGGCAGTTTTTATGATGTCTACGGACTCCCTGACTGAAGTACCGGCAGTTATCACATCGTCAAGTATCAGTACCTTGCCCTGTAACGGCGCCCCCACCAGACTGCCGCCCTCGCCATGATCTTTGGCTTCTTTGCGATTAAAGGCAAAAGGAATATCTTCACCGGTTAACCGGGCATAAGCAATCGATGTTGCACTGACCAACGGAATGCCTTTATACGCAGGGCCGTAAAGAATATCCGGTTTAAGTTCGGATTGAATCAATGCCTGAGCGTAAAACTCGCCTAATTTTCCCAATTGAGCGCCGGTATTGAATAATCCGGTATTGAAGAAATAAGGACTGGTACGGCCTGATTTTAACTGGAATTCGCCGAATTTTAGTACGCCGCATTCCAGCGCGTAGGAAATAAAGTCTTTTTGATAATCAAGCATAAGGTTCAAGGTTCAAGGTTCAAGGTTCAAGGTTCAAGGTTCAAGGCTTCTCTCGTTCCCACGCTCCCGAGGCTGTGAAAGTATTCGTATTTAGAAAAATTAAAGAATAACCACGAAGAACACGGACGACTGCAAGGACAGATATTTGCTCCTCGGCAACTGCTCCTGCATTACCCTACTACACGCCATCCATGGCGTTATGCAACATCTGCATTGCCTACATGGATGTAGGCAAGGGGCGTGAGCAGAAGCGGAAGCTTTCACCACATCCCTGTGGATTATGCAGGAGGTAGAGCAACGCAGGAGCAGTTGCCGAGAGCACGAAGTTTTTAATGCATTGAATTAATGCTGTTATTTTCTCCGTGTCCTTCGTGTTCTCTGTGGTAAAACATTTTTTCAGCCCGATTTGGATAATACTTTCACAGTCTCTCCCGCGTGGGAATGCATATTGCCCTTTTCAGGAATGAATTTTTCTAAAATATTGTCCAGAAAATTCCAGCCGTGTTCTGAACAATAATAATGATTATTCTGTCGGATAAGCAAACTCTGTGTCACACAAGCGGATAAAGCAGGCTCCAGTGTTGCCGCCGCAAGACCTGTTGCTGCTTGATAAGCTTTCAACGTAAACCCCTGTTTCAGGCGCAAATGATTCATGATAAATTCTAAAGGCAGATCCGCTACAGAAATAACGTCGGCGCCGCCGTTTTGATGCGAGTCGCTTAAGTACTGTTCCGGGCTTTTGGGTTTAAAACTGCGAATAATGTGCTGCGGCAATGCTTGGCTGATTTTTCCGTGAGCGCCCGCGCCTATACCCAAATAATCGCCAAACTGCCAATAGTTTACATTATGCAGGCATTGCCGGCCTTGTTTACTATAGGCTGAAACCTCATATTGCAGATAGCCCTGATCCGCCAATAGCTTCTGACACTGTTTTTGTGTGCTGAAGATGGTTTCGTCATCAGGCAGTTTGGGCGGAAATTTATAAAACCAGGTATTGGGCTCCAGGGTTAATTGGTAAAACGAAATATGGCTAGGCTTAAGGCTTATAGCGGTTTCTATATCTATTTTGCTGCTGTCCGGGCGTGCACCCGGCAAGCCGAACATCAAATCCAGGTTGAAATTGTCAAAACCTGACTGGTGGGCAATCTCGGCAGCATGAATAGCTTCCTGTGCCGAATGAACGCGGCCCAGTTTTTTTAATAGGGCGTCGTTAAAGCTTTGTATGCCGATCGATAATCGGTTGATACCCAAAGCCCTGAACTCGGCAAATTTATGGCTCTCGAAAGTACCGGGATTGGCTTCAAGAGTGATTTCCAGCGAGTCTTTAAGCACCAGCTGTCGCTCTATGCCGCGTAATAACCGGTCAATCGATTCGGGTGAAAACAGACTGGGCGTGCCGCCGCCGATAAAGATACTGCTGATCGGCCTGGTGATGCTATAGCGCTGTATATCGACGGCTAAATCATTCAGCAATGCGGTTATATAAGCGGATTCAGGCGTATCGGATTTAATCGCGTGTGAATTAAAATCGCAATAAGGACATTTTTGAATACACCAGGGAATGTGAATATAGAGACTAAGCGGCGGCAAGAGATTTTTTGCTATTATGGTTTAAAACAGCGGTCAGTTTAACACATGAAACGCTGATTAATAAGACGCCATGTCGGCTTTCAAGTCTACCTGGCACTTAAGTAAAACTTAACTTTGCTTGATTACGCTTATACCTTTTTGTTGATGACTAACTACTTTAAAACGAGAACATATGCGACTGTTACTGGTTGAAGACGACGAAATACTGGGCGACGGACTGGTTGAAGGTTTAAAAATGGAAGGTTATGCGGTTGATTGGCTAACCAACGGCAAACTTGCCGACGAGGCGCTGAAACTCAATTGCTATGAGCTGATCGTACTGGATCTGAACTTGCCGGACATGGAAGGCCTGGATATTTTGAAAGCGTTAAGAGCGCGTAAAGATGAAACGCCGGTGATGGTGTTAACGGCCAAGGATACTGTCCCTGATCGCGTACTGGGCTTGGACAGCGGCGCCGATGATTTTGTCATTAAACCGTTCGAGCTGGATGAAGTTTGCGCACGCTTAAGAGCCTTGGCGAGAAGAAACGAGGGCCGCAGCGTTCCCAATATTGAATATAAGGGTATTATTTTGGACCCTGCATCGCACCAAGTGACCTGGAACGATGAAAAGGTTGATCTGTCGCAAAAAGAATTTGAGATACTGAGCTTTTTAATGAGCAATATCGGCAAGGTTATTTCCCGCGCCCGGCTTGAAGAAAGCTTGTATTCATGGGATTCCGATGTGGAAAGCAATACCGTGGAGGTTCATATTCACCATCTGAGAAAAAAACTCGACCCGTCCATTATCCGCACCGTTCGGGGTGTGGGTTATATTATCGATGAAGATTAATGAATTATTCGCTACGCCATCTGTTGTTGTTTAGCCTGCTTTCCGCATCGATGTTGATCTGGGGAGTGACGGCCTATATGAGCTATAAAGTCACCCGCAACGAAGTTGCCAGCCTGTTTGACGCCGAATTGGCGCAATCGGCAAAAGTACTGCATGTGTTTGTCGAAAGCCTGGTGCGGGAAGGTTCACTCTCCAAGCATTGGGCGCAAGCGCAAACCGACAGACGTCTACACGTCAATACCAGGCGCAAACAAAAACCGCAAAGCGCCTTTCAACTCTGGTCCAAAGGAGACGGCTTATTACTGCGCTCGGAAAAATCGCCTGAGTTTGCGGTACTTGGATTTAACAAAAAAAATGTTGACGATCAATTATGGGAGGTATTCGACGGACTTTTGGAATCAAGCACCTTCGGTCATAAATACGAAAGAAAAGTCGCTTTTCAGCTGTGGTCCAAAAATGACGGCTTATTGCTGCGCTCGGAAAGCGCACCCTCGTTTGCCTTTTCCCCGACAGCTCTTGGGTTCAGCGAAACCGATATCGATGGGCATTTGTGGCATGTGTTTAGCCTTTCCAGCTCAAATGGCGAATATGTTATTCATGTCGGTCAAAAGGAAGAGATACGCGCCGAATTAACCGATGAATTATCCGCGCAATTGGTCATGCAATTTCTGGTCGGTTTACCGATTTTAGGCATCGTTATCTGGATTATTGTCGGGCATTCCTTAAAACCGCTTAATCGCCTGGAAATAGCGCTATCCCGGCGAGAAGCCAGTTTTCTTAAGCCGCTATCCAGCAAAAAACTCCCCAAGGAAATTATCCCGGTGGTCAATGAGATCAACAACCTGTTTGTCCAGCTTGAGCAGGCCTTTGAACATGAACGCCAGTTTACCGCCGATGCCTCGCACGAATTAAGAACACCGTTGGCAGGACTGCTCACCCAGGCCCAGGTTGCGATGCGTACCGGCGACGAGACGGTTCGACATCAGGCGCTAAAGAGAATAGAACAAGCCGTCAATCGCATGACCTACATGGTGCAACAGTTATTGACCTTCTCGCGCATTGAATCCGGCACCGAGTTTTTAGCCAAAGAAACGACGATACTCAGTCGTGAGGTGATGCGCAATATTGCGGAACTGGATCCTGAGGCACATAAAAAACGGATACACATGGAATACGATGAAGTTAATGCAATACCCATAGTGGCCAACACCCTGCTGATTAATATTTTGATCCGAAATGTTATTGATAACGCGATCAAATACACGCCGAATAACGGCATGATCAGGGTTGCCGTGGTAGGGACGGAACAGCAAATGCTGCTGTGCGTTGAAGACTCGGGACCGGGCATAGCGCCTAATCAATATAAAAAATCGCTACAACGATTTCATCGCTGCGTAGAAACCGCCAATAAAGCACAAGGCACCGGACTTGGCTTTTCGATCGTGCAACGCATTACAACGATACATGGCGCCGAGCTTATTTTGGATGAGTCCGATCTGGGCGGCTTGAAAGTTACCGTGGCATTTCCCTTGCCGGCAAGAACGGCGGCTAAAAAACATCCCGGTAAATTAAGCTTTTTTACTAGCAAAAAAAGCGCTTGATGCGCCATTGACGGTTCCGACAGATCCTTATTTTATCGTTAAATGTGGAAGCTACCGACTATCGGAGTGCAAGCTTTGCTTGCCAGTGCAGGCGAAGCCTGCACTCCAGCGACCTAAACTCATCATAATTAAACAACCCGGGGGAAAATAACATGAAAGCAGGCATGGTCGGCTTGGGTGCAATGGGCATCGGCATGGCGAGGAATATCGCAAAAGCCGGACACTTGACCGGCGTTTATAACCGCACGCCGGCAAAGATGCACAGACTGTCCGACGAATTGAAGGTCACAGCCTTCGCTCAGCCGGAAGAGCTCGCGGCAAACGTCGATATAGTGCTGCTTTGCGTCTTTGCTGACCAGGATGTTTTAGCCCTGGTGGAAAGACTGGCAACCGCCATTAAGCCCGGCTCCGTCGTCGTCGATATGTCTACGGCTAGCTGCGACACCGCCAAACTAGCCGCCGCCATGTTGGCCGAAAAACAAGCGGCTTTTTTGGATGCGCCGGTATCCGGCGGCGTTGAAGGCGCTAAAAACGGCACACTGGCAATGATGGTCGGCGGAAATTCAGCTGCGCTGGAACAGGCCCGTCCGGTACTGGAGGCCATGACCGGATGTATTATGCACATGGGCGCCACCGGTTCAGGTCAGGCTACCAAGGCGGTCAACCAAATTATGGCGGCGGGCGTCAATCAGGCGGTGACTGAAGCGCTGGCCTTTGCTCAAGCTCAAAACCTGCCGATGGATAAGGTGATCGAAGTCATCTCCGGCGGCGCAGCAGGCAACTGGTTTCTTCAACATCGCGGCTCCACGATGACCCATGGCATCTTCGCTCCTGGCTTTAAACTTGCGCTGCACCATAAAGACTTAAAAATCTGTCAACGCATGGCAAAACAATCCGGCGCATCGACCACGCTGATCGACATGACCATTGCCGATTATCAGCGATTAATCGCGGAAGGCTACGGCAATGAGGATATTTCCGCACTGTATAGACTGAAAGCCGTAGATTCGGATTGAAAATTAACCTAGACCTGTTAAAGTCAGCGGTGTTTTAAATAGTTAACAAGGAATCATCATGTCTGATTACAAAAAATACCAGTGCAGCGTTTGCGGCCATATTTATGATGAAGCGGAAGGCGACCCGGATACCGGTATGGCACCGGGTACCTTATGGAAAGATATCCCCGTCGATTGGCGTTGCCCCGAGTGCGGTGCAGAAAAAAGCGCATACGCCTTGATGGCCTAATCAATCCTTACCGGGGAATAGTATGCAGATTGTTATAATCGGCTCGGGTGTTGCCGGTGTCAGCTTTGCCGAGAAGTACCGCGCGTTATCGGCCGATGATGACATTACCTTGGTAACCAGGGAGCATGACGGCTATTATTCGCGGCCGTTGCTGTCCCGCGGTTTCACCAAGGTCGATATTGAACATTCCATCATCCTGAAGCCTTTTGATAGACTGCGCGAAAACAACATCAATGTGCTCTGCGGCGTGGAAGTAACGGCCATTAATCGCGCCGACAAATCCATTGCGATCAACGGTTCCTGCCAGGAAAAAACGCTGCCATACGATAAACTAATACTTGCGCAAGGTTCTTCCGCATTCATTCCGCCGCCATTCAGGCCGTATGACCAGCTGTTTTTTTGTCTGAACAGTCTGGTCGATTTGAAAGCCTTGCGACAATTTCGGCAGGTTTTTTTAAATCGAAACCAACGCCCTGACTGGGCGATTATCGGCGGCGGTTTAATAGGTTGCGAGGTGGCCTCCGATTTGGCGACGGCAGGCGATAACGTTACCCTGTTTCATGCGATGGATCGGTTAATGGAACGTCAGCTGGTGGCCGAGGATTCGGTTTTGTTGCTTAAGGTGTTGCAGGATTCCGGCGTTGAGGTATTGTTAAATCAGGCTGTGCAGGAGTTTATCAAAGAAGACGACAAGGTTTGCGTAAGAACCGAGGTGACGACCGAGTTTGACGGCCTGATAGTCGCCTGCGGATTTAAACCGCGCACCGAATTGGCGGTGCTTGCAGGCCTCGAAACAGGCCGGGGCATCAAGGTTAATCGGCAGATGCAGACCAGCGACGAATCGATTTACGCGCTGGGCGATGTGGCCGAATTGCCGAACGGCAAGCTTTTCGCCTTTATTTTGCCGATACGCAATCAGGCCTTATGGCTGGCGGAATTTCTGGCCGGACAAAAACAGGGAGACTGGACGCCGCCGGTTTTTACCACCAAAGCCAAAGTGCATGGTTTTGAGGCCGTTCATCCCTATAATGTTTGACCTAAAGTAGATGTATATAGGCAAAGGGCGCAAAAAAAACAGCTTTCGTCGTTCGCCCTTCGTCTTTTGCCCTTCGCCTATTAACATGACCCAAAACCGTTACTCCGATGCGGAATGCGCCGCCGTCTATCGCGCCATTTACGAGCGTCGCGATATGCGCCATTTTTTGCCAGACCCCATCGATCCCGAACTGTTACTCCGCCTGCTTGATGCCGCGCATCATGCGCCCAGCGTCGGCTTTATGCAGCCGTGGCGGTTTATACGCATCAGCTGCCCGGAGCTTCGAAAATCCATACACACTCTGGTCGAACAGGAGCGTATCCGCACCGCCAAGGCTCTGGAGGAACGCGAAGACGAATTTATGAAGCTAAAAGTGGAAGGCATACTGGAATGCCCGGAAGTGCTGGTTGCCGCCTTGTGCGAGCAGCGGGAGCAATATATATTCGGCCGACGCACCCTGCCGGAAATGGATCTGGCATCGTTGGCCTGCGCGATACAAAACATGTGGCTGGCGGCAAGGGCGGAAGGCATAGGCCTGGGCTGGGTGTCGATGTTTGAACCGGAAGAGCTGAAAACCTTGTTAAACATGCCCGAAGACAGCCAGCCGTTCGCGATTTTATGCCTGGGGCATGTCGATAAATTCTACGACAAACCGATGCTGGAACAACAGCAATGGGCGAATCGCAAAGATCTTAAAGATTTATTATTTGAAAACGTTTGGAATACGCCGTGCCGTTAAATTTTATCATCCCCCCGCTCAAAGCAACGCTTAGCGCTGCCTTACAAGCCAAAATCGACCAGAAAACCAAGCCGCTGGGTTCTCTGGGTCAATTGGAATCATTGGCGTTACAAGTTGGGCGCTGTCAAAATAGCTTGACTCCGCAACTAAACAAAGCATGCATTCTTATCTTTGCCGGTGACCACGGTATTGTTGAGGTTGAAGCCGGAGTCAGCGCTTATCCGCAAACCGTTACTGCGCAAATGATCGCCAACTTTCTGGCTGGAGGCGCTGCAATCAGCGTTTTTGCCCGGCAACACGACATTGAACTATTGATAGTCGATGCGGGAGTCAATGCTGATTTAGACAGCCACCCACAACTGATTAATGCAAAAATCGACAAAGGTACCCAGAACTTTCTAACCCAAACGGCGATGACCTCCGAGGAATGCGACCGAGCCGTGCAAGCCGGAGCGGATCAGGTTTTGCGTCGATACGAAAGCGGCTGCAACTGCATCGGTTTCGGCGAAATAGGTATCGGCAACACCTCATCCGCCGCCATGCTGATGCACCGTTTAACCGGTCTGTCGCTAGTGCGTTGCGTAGGCCGCGGCACCGGTTTAAATGATGGGCAATTACAACATAAGGTCACCATATTGCAGCGGGCATTGAATCAGCATAAAGGCGCAACAGAGCCTTTAGACGTACTGGCCACTTTCGGCGGTTTTGAAATCGCGATGATGGTCGGCGCTTATCTCAAAGCCGCCGAACTGAGCATGCTTATTTTAGTCGATGGTTTTATTGCCGGCACCGCGTTGTTGATCGCTCGCAAACTGCATCCTCATGTGCTGGATTATTGCGTGTTCAGCCATATCTCCAGCGAACAAGGCCATCAGGCTTTATTGCGTCAGTTCAATGCAAAACCTTTGCTGAATCTGGGATTACGCTTGGGCGAAGGTTCCGGTATTGCCCTTGCTTACCCGCTATTGCAATCGGCGGTTTTGTTTTTAAACGAGATGGCTACGTTTGCTGAAGCCGGGGTTGATCATGAAAATGTCAGGTGAAAGGCTCAAGGCGAAAGCATTCTTCTCGTTCCCACGCTCCAGCGTGGGAATGCAGTTAGCGATGCTCCGGCGTCGTGTTCGGCAACGCTGGAGCGTTGCCGGATGCGTTCCCACGCCGGAGCGTGGGACCGATAAACAACTATTCTTATTAGCCCTCAGCTTCTACACCCGCCTGCCCCACCCTAAAACCTTGGATTACAAACAGTTGCCTCAGGCAGCCGTATATTTGCCGCTGGTCGGCTGGCTGGCTGGCGGCAGTTGCGCTGTAGTATTTTACTTGGCCGATTTGGTTTGGCCGCAGACTACAGCGGTCATCCTGGCGCTAAGCGCCGGCATTTTGATGACCGGTGCCTTGCATGAAGACGGCTTTGCCGATGTCTGCGACGGTTTCGGCGGCGGCATGAATAAACTGCGCATCCTGGAGATCATGAAAGATTCCCATATCGGCGTTTACGGGGTTATCGGACTGCTGTTAATACTATTGTTGAAAATCAGCGTACTGACCACAATGCCTGCCGCCGCAGTGCCTTCAGTGTTGCTGACCGGACACAGCATCAGCCGCTTGTCGCCGCTGTTGCTGATGCAACGCTATACTTATGCGCGGGAACATCCCAGCAAAGCTTCTGACGCAGTTTATCAGCCCACTTTTCAGGAGCTGACTTTTTCTGCTGTCATCGCGTTGTTGCCATTGGCGTTGCTGCCTGTCTGGTGTGCGCCGGCAATTATCTCCGTATTGGTTGCGACTATCTTTCTGGGGCGTTATTTTTATCGCCATATCGGCGGCTATACCGGCGATTGCCTGGGCGCAAGCCAGCAAGTCGCCGAGACTGTTTTTTATTTAAGCGTGAGTGCCTTATGGATATTTATTTAATTCGTCATACCCAAACCGCTACCGATCCGGGGCTGTGTTACGGGAAAAGCGATATTGCCCTGGCGGCTAGTTTTCCCGACGAGATGGCTGATCTGCATGACAAACTGCCCGAGTTTGACGATAACTGTAAAGTTTTCAGCAGCCCATTAACGCGCTGCCTGCAACTGGCCGAGACTTTTTCAGACACGGTAACCACCGATACCCGTTTGCAGGAGCTTGATTTCGGCGACTGGGAAGGCAAGCGTTTTGACGACATCGAAGCCGGTGTTTTGCAGCATTGGACGAATAACTTTGTGACTGCTTCGCCTCCAAACGGCGAGAATTTTGAAGATTTGTACCAGCGTGCGGGCAGCTTTTGGCAGGACTTGTTAGCCTCGGCAACTGCTCCATGCGTTGCTCTACCTCCTGCATCCGTGCAGTCGACAGAAGCTTCCGCTCCTCGGCAATCGCTCCTGCATTGCTCTACCTCCTGCATCCATGACAGTCGTGCTCACGCCCCTCGCCTACGTCCTGTAGGCGAAGCCGAACAGGTTTTGGTGATAACCCATGCGGGCGTCATTCGCGCCTTGCTGGCACGCGCTTTGAACCTGCCCTTAGCCAATTCGTTTCAACTGCGGATTGATTCCGGTTCCGTGCACAAACTGCGGCAAGCTGACGATTATCTTTACGTCGAATACATCAATTTATAATGTTTCACGTTCGCACGCCTTACAAAGCCAGCTTTGAACTCCGGTTTCTGGAGTCCAAAGCCGGCTTTGGCAAACACATGAGCTATCAATGAACCACGGCGGCAATATTTACCGGTTTTCCCGGAGACTCGGCTGCCTGCCGAAACAGATTCTGGATTTTTCGGCCAACATTAACCCGATACAGGCAGTCGATTTAAGCTGTTTGCAACACGTCCAGCTCGGGCCGTATGCCGACCCTGATTACGGTTTGTTAAAACAGGCGATCAATCAGCGCTATCCTTATCCCCTTGCCGTTGATATTGAACTGTTTAACGGCGCGAGTTCGGCTATCTTCGCCTTGTTACGTAATTTGCAACCGAAAGACCTGGTTTTGTATACGCCGTTATATGGCGAATATGCGCATATTGCCGGGGAACTGGGTTGCAAGGTGCAACACATCAACCGGCTTAATCAATTATTGGCGGATATTCCCGAACGCAGCACGGTGATTTTTGTTAATCCGTCCACGCCGGACGGTCAGCTTTACGACCTGCAAGAGTTGTTGGCAACATGGCAGGCGGCAGCTTGCACCATTATCATCGACGAATCGTTCCTGGACTTCTGCGAGGCCGATTCGGTTGCACAACACATAAGGCATTACGACAAACTTTATGTAATCAAATCGTTAAGCAAATTTTACGGCTGCGCCGGTATCCGCATCGGCTTTATCCTGGCGGCGACAGCGGCGATCAAGGCACTGCAACGCTTTGAGCCCGCCTGGAAGCTGTCCAGTTTGGATATGGCCTATATGCAGCAGGCGTTGGCAAATACCGGATTCATCGAACAGACCCGTCAGCAGACTAGCCATTTACGGGGTTTACTGTATCAAGCGCTGCAAGGATCAGGTTTGTTCGATAAAATTTATCCGGGACAGGCCAATTTTCTGCTGGCGCGCTTGGCAGACGGCGGTAACGGTTATCAGTTGCAGACGCATTTGGAATCGTCGCGGATTTTAATCCGCGTCTGCGACAATTTTGACGGCCTGGACAACAGCCATGTACGTTTTGCGGTCAAGGATGAGCAGGCCATAGCCCGACTTGCCAGCAGCCTTAAGAACATTAAAAAATAACCACGAAGGACACGGAGAACACGAAGTTTCATATTTTTTCTTCGTGTTCTCCGTGTTCTTCGTGGTGCATATAGCTCTTTATTTGCATATACAAAGAAACTACCAATGAAACCATTAGCCGTATTCGGCACCAGTTCAGATGCAGGAAAAACCACGCTGGTCATGGCCTTGTGCCGGATTTTTGCCGACCTGGGCTTAAAAGTCGCACCGTTTAAGGCGCAAAACGTGTCCAATAATTCTGCGGTCACCAAAGAGGGTCGCGAGATTTCCAGAGCCCAATGCCTGCAGGCGGAAGCAGCGCGGGTCGAGCCGAGTTACCTGTTCAACCCGGTGCTGCTTAAATCGCACGGCAACGGCTCGGTGCAGGTGATTGTGAACGGCCTGGTTTATCAAAACCAGTCGATTGCCGCCTATTACGCTGAAATCGACAACCTGAAACAGCAGGTCAAGCAGGCGTTTTCAACGCTCAAGCAGGACTATGACCTGATCATCGCAGAAGGCGCAGGCTCGCCGGTCGAGTTGAATTTGCTGAACAAGGATTTGTCCAATACCTTTGTCGCCAACAGCTTCAACACCAAAAACATCCTGGTCGCGGACATCGAACGCGGCGGGGTTTTTGCGTCGATTTACGGCACGCTGGAGCTGATGGATCCGGTCATGCGCAGCAACCTGATCGGGGTGGTGATCAACAAATTTCGCGGC
>JAURVK010000148.1 GCA_030655535.1 Methylobacter sp.
TTGCGACAAACCACTGCTTTGCCAAGTGTCGATATGGGTTTTCCAATGGGCTGATAACGCCATGTTGTATCCTCTTCAAAAAATGCGGAGGATGCCAGTTTCTATTGGGCTTGATTAGATGGCACGGTTGGGCGCTTACGATTCGGTTAACGCCCATACTCCATGACTTGGCATAAATACCATGCCTTTCTTTTTTAAATCATTTCTAACCCAACGAACCATATTTTCCCATTTTGAACGCGGAGTTCCGTTTTTTTCATAAATAGTTTCTTCAAGGTCTGCTTGAGATAACTCGAAATGAAGTGCTAATTCTTCGTATATATTGCGTCCCAAAGCATTCTTTTCGCCAGGACGAGCAGAACCACCTCTTTTGTATAGTTCTAATAGGAGTGGGGATTCGATGTCAGAATATTGAGGGAGCATATGTGTCAATCAAAATTAAATGCCTAACGTTTGAGGTAAGAGGCGCGCGGTAGCGCGTCCTGCTTGACCGAGGGGTTAGGCGGTGAAGATAACAGCCCAACGTGAAACTGCAACAATGGTGACATAACAACCGATCCCAAACCGTGAATGATTAAAACTGTAACTTAAAAGCACTGCACTGCCAACAGGCAGCGACCTGACCCACTTAAGCTGCAATTCACGTGCTTAGCCCAACAACACCTGAAACCGCCAAAGCTACAAATTACACTGACCTGAAATGCCAACTAAAACCTAAAAACGCTGCGCTGTGAGGCAATACCAGAGCGCCTCTCAGGGCACTGCATTTGAAGCCAGGCCTAACGTGTAGCTAAGGGGCTGCGCGCTTTTGCGCAGTCCCGCTTGAGCGTAGGGTTAGAGCGCACTTTCAACAGAGGGAAAAACGATGGAACAAATAGCAATTGCACTAACGGGCGCAACAGCCGTGTGGTTAAGCCAAGATCAGCGCGAGACATGGAGGCGGTGGGCTTGCATATTCGGGTTATGTGGTCAACCATTCTGGTTTTACTCCGCATGGGCTGCGCAACAATGGGGGATATTTGCATTGTGCTTTCTCTACACTTTTTCATGGGCGCGTGGATTCAGGAATAACTGGATGCGCTCTAACGTAATGTATACGACAACTTTGTCGGGTTCCCCCAGCTTCTATGTCGTACAATAAATTTTTAATTTAAAAAACTCCGTCAACTCAGCTATTTTTATAACACAACGCGACAAGCAGTACAAATAAAAGCGACAGATTCAAGAAACTAAAGCCGGCTTGCCGAATTAAAGTCGGCTAGAATGTCGTAGAATCCCATTTTGTTTAAATTAACCGTTGTTAATTAATACTATTTATTTATCAAGGTGACGCCCATGCCGTTAAATACGACAGAATCTCAACCGAAAAAATTATTGGATCAGGTGCGCGATAAGATCCGTTTTAAACACTATAGCTTGCGCACTGAGATTACTTATGTCTCATGGATTAAGCAGTTTATTTTGTTTCACGACAAGCGGCACCCAAGCGAAATAGGGGCGGCTGAGGTGGAGGCGTTTTTGACTTATTTGGCGACCACCCGTCATGTGTCCAGCTCTACGCAAAATCAGGCGTTATCGGCGATTTTGTTTTTGTATCGTGAGGTGTTGGCGATAGATTTGCCGTGGCTGGACGGTTTTGAACGTTCTCGAAAACCTAAGCGTTTGCCGGTGGTGCTGACGGTTTTGGAGGTGCAGGCCTTGCTTAAGAAGGCGGCATCCGTTCCTGAACCTTATGGTTTTATTATCAAGCTGTTGTACGGTACGGGGTTGCGTTTGATGGAAGCGGTCAGGCTTCGGGTTAAGGATGTGGAGCTATCGCGCCGGGAGATTATTGTGCGTGACGGCAAGGGCGGCAAGGATCGGGTGACGATGTTACCGGAGAGTTTGCTTGAGGTCATGCACCAGCAGCTGGTTCTGCGCCGTGAGTGGTTTGATGCGGATTTGGCTGCGGGCAAGGTGGATGCGTGGCTGCCGGATGCGTTGGCGGTTAAGTACCCGGCAGCGCCTAAGGAGTGGGGCTGGCAGTATGTGTTTGCGGCAAAAAATTATTCGATTGACCCCAGAAGCAAGAAGGAGCGCCGCCATCATGTTGAAGAAAGGCAGGTGCAGCGCTATGTGAAGCAGGCGGCTTTGGCGGCGGGCATTGCCAAGCCGACTACGCCGCACACGATGCGCCATAGTTTTGCTACGCATTTATTGCAGGTGGGCTACGATATTCGCACGGTGCAGGAATTGTTAGGTCATAGCGATGTCGCGACTACGATGATTTACACGCATGTGCTGAATAAAGGCGGTAAAGGGGTGACCAGTCCCCTGGATCAATTGCTATGAGCGTTATTGTCTACAGCGATATGTAATTGGAATGCATGTTGATAGAATTATTAAACAAATCCTGACCTTCACTCGCGCTCTACCCATCCTACGATGTATAATGCGCGGTTATTTTCACTGATATAAAGGTGTGGTCTATGCAAATTCTTCAGGAAGCGCTCACGTTTGATGACGTTTTATTAGTGCCTGCGCACTCGACTGTGCTGCCACGCGAAGTAGAGATGAAGACCCAGCTGACGCGGGGCATTACGCTCAATATCCCGTTGGTCGCTGCGGCGATGGATACGGTTACCGAGGCCCGACTGGCCATTGCGATTGCTCAGGAAGGCGGTATCGGCATTATTCATAAGAATATGACGGCTGAGCAGCAGGCGCGTGAAGTGCGCAGTGTTAAAAAATACGAGAGCGGGGTGATTAAAGATCCGATCACTGTGACGCCGGATGTGAGTATCCGCGATGTTATCAAGCTAACCCGCTCTAAAAATATTTCCGGTGTGCCGGTGGTCGACGGCGTTGAGTTGGTCGGCATTGTGACCAGTCGCGATTTACGCTTTGAGACGCGCTTTGATGAGCCGGTTTCTAAAGTAATGACACCCAAAGAGCGCTTGATCACGGTTAATGAAAGTGCCGATCGTAAAGAAGTGATTGCGCTGTTGCATAAGCATCGCATCGAAAAAGTGCTGGTGGTCAATGATGCTTTTCATTTGTGCGGTTTGATTACGGTAAAAGATATACAAAAAGCCAAAGATTACCCGTTGGCCTGTAAAGACGAACATGAACAGTTACGGGTCGGTGCGGCAATCGGCACCGGACATGGCACGGAAGAGCGGGTCGCCGCTTTGGTTGCCGCCGGTGTGGATGTGATTATCGTCGATACGGCGCACGGCCATTCTCAAGGTGTACTGGACAGGGTACGCTGGGTAAAGCAGAACTATCCGCAGGTGCAGGTTATCGGCGGCAATATTGCTACCGCAGCGGCGGCTCTGTCCATGGTTGAGGCGGGCGCAGACGGCGTTAAGGTTGGAATAGGCCCCGGTTCCATTTGTACGACGCGGATTATTGCCGGTGTCGGTGTGCCGCAAATTACTGCGGTCAGCAATGTCGCCGATGCGTTAAAGGGAACCGGTGTGCCGGTGATTGCCGATGGCGGTATACGCTATTCCGGCGATGTCGCTAAAGCGTTGGCTGCCGGTGCAAATGCGGTGATGTTGGGCGGCCTTTTTGCCGGTACCGAAGAAGCGCCGGGCGAGGTTGAGCTGTTCCAAGGCAGGTCTTATAAATCCTATCGCGGCATGGGCTCTTTGGGCGCGATGTCGCAACAGCAAGGTTCCAGCGACCGCTATTTTCAGGAAGAAACCGATTCGGCTGAGAAACTGGTGCCGGAAGGTATTGAAGGCCGAGTGCCGTATAAAGGCAGTTTGTTGGCTGTTATTCATCAGTTGCTGGGCGGTATTCGCGCCAGCATGGGTTACACAGGCAGTCAAACGATAGTCATGATGCACGAAAAGGCGCAGTTTGTACGGGTGACCAGCGCCGGTATGCGCGAAAGTCATGTACATGATGTGACCATTACCAAGGAAGCGCCTAATTACCGGATGGAATAATCTCAAAGAGGGGAGTCGGAATTCAAAGCTTGCTTTGAACAGCCAAAGCAAGCTTTGGACTCCCTGCTTTCCACTCATCACTAACAAGAGTTCTATCGTGAAACAACAATCTCCAAACATCCATACCCACAAAATCCTTATCCTGGATTTCGGCTCTCAATACACCCAACTGATCGCGCGGCGCATTCGTGAAATCGGCGTTTATTGCGAAATTTATTCTTGCGAATGCGACGCCGAACAAGTCGAAAAATTCGTACCCAACGGCATTATTTTATCCGGCGGACCGGAAACGGTAACCAGCGGCGATACGCCGAGAGCGCCGCAAATTGTTTTCGAACTGGGCGTTCCTGTATTGGGCATATGCTACGGCTTGCAGACCATGACAGAACAATTGGGCGGCAAGGTTGAAAGTTCCGATCATAGGGAATTCGGTTACGCGCAAATCAGGGCGCGAGGCCATTCAAAATTGCTGAACGGCATCGAGGATCATTTATCGCCGGAAGGATTCGGTCTGCTGGATGTCTGGATGAGCCACGGCGACCGCGTAGTTGATTTGCCGGCCGGTTTTACGCTGATTGCCAGCTCGGACGGTGCGCCGATTGCCGGTATCGCTAACGAGGATCAAGGCTTTTACGGCCTACAATTTCATCCCGAAGTCACCCACACCAAACAAGGCGGACGGATATTGTCGCGCTTTGCATTGGAAATTTGCGGCTGTGAAGCCTTGTGGACATCCAGCAATATTATCGAAGACAGTATCGGGGCCGTTCGAAAAACGGTAGGCACCGATCATGTGGTTTTGGGGCTGTCCGGCGGTGTTGATTCGTCTGTTGTTGCCGCATTGCTGCATAAAGCGATTAAAGACCAGTTGACCTGCGTTTTCGTCGATACCGGCTTGCTGCGTTTGCGCGAAGGCGATCAGGTGATGGCGACGTTTGCCGAACACATGGGCGTTAAAGTGATCCGGGTAAACGCCGAACAGCGCTATCTGGATGCTTTGAGCGGTATCACCGACCCGGAACAAAAACGTAAAATCATCGGCAGCCTGTTTATCGACATTTTCGATGAGGAAGCCGCCAAAATCACCGATGCCAAATGGCTGGCGCAAGGCACGATTTACCCCGATGTGATTGAATCGGCCGGTTCCAAAAGCGGCAAGGCGCATTTGATCAAGTCGCATCACAATGTCGGCGGTTTGCCGGAAAACATGACTTTAAAGTTGGTTGAGCCGTTGCGCGAACTGTTCAAGGACGAAGTCAGAAAGCTGGGCGTAGAGCTGGGTTTGCCTGCCGATATGGTTTATCGCCACCCGTTTCCAGGCCCCGGTTTGGGCGTCAGGATTTTGGGCGAAGTGAAAAAGGAATTCGCCGATTTGTTGCGTCAAGCCGATGCGATTTTTATTGAAGAACTGTATCGCCATGATTTGTATGACAAGGTTAGTCAGGCGTTTGCGGTATTTTTGCCGGTCAAGTCGGTCGGCGTGATGGGCGACGGTCGGCGTTATGATTATGTGATTGCGATACGCGCGGTCGAAACTATCGATTTTATGACGGCTCGTTGGGCGCATTTGCCTTATGAATTTCTGGATTTGATTTCCCGTCGCATTATCAATGAAGTGCCCGGTATTTCCCGCGTTGCTTACGACATCAGCGGCAAGCCTCCCGCAACGATTGAATGGGAATAAGCAGTACAACGGATGAAGCATGGATGCGCTATGCGATCAGGCTGGCGCAACGGGCCGAACAACAGGGCGAAGTCCCGGTCGGCGCGATCGTGGTCAGGGACAATCGCTGTATCGCCGAGGGCTGGAATGTGCCGATTGTTAGCCACGATCCGACCGCTCACGCCGAGGTGGTTGCAATGCGAAACGCCGGTGCGGCTGTTGCAAATTATCGGCTGACCGATGCGACTTTGTACGTAACGCTGGAGCCTTGCGTGATGTGCATAGGCGCCATGAGTCATGCGCGGATTAAGCGCCTGGTGTTCGGCGCTTATGATCTCAAGCGAGGCGCAGTGTGCAATGCATTAAGCCTGACCGATGCGCCTTTTTTAAATCACCGGATCAGCTGGGACGGCGGCGTACTGGAGACGGAATGCTCGGAAATGTTGAGGGATTTTTTTAAAGCCAGGCGATGAAAGCCGTTTAAAGCGCCGCCGGGTCAATGGTTACCGCTTCATTATCAGGATTTTCACTATCGACCTCCATGACATTTTTCTTAATCTGGTTTTCCTCGGTCAACCAGACCAGTAAGTCGTAATAACTGCGTATGTTTTCTACAAATGTGACTGGCTCTTTGCCACGGGCATAACCGTGTTTGGTTTGTTGATGCCACTTTTGCTGGGTGAGTAAGGGTAGCCGCTGTTTGACATCCATCCATTTGTCCGGGTTGCCGCCTTGCTTTTCTGTCAGCGCTCTGGCGTCTTCAAGATGACCCAGGCCGATATTATAGGAGGCTAGTGCAAGCCAGGTACGATCCGGTTCCGGGATTTGCTTGGGAATTGACTGGATTCTTTGTTGAAAATAGCGTGCGCCGCCATCAATACTTTGACTCGAATCGGTACGATCTTGAATGCCGAGTTCTGCGGCGGTGGTATTCGTTAACATCATAATACCCTCTACGCCGGTCGGGGAAACGGCTTTATCCAGCCAGTGGGATTCCTGATAGCCGATTGCGGCCAATAAACGCCAATCTATATTGTATTGTGCCGCCGCCAAATTAAAATATTTTTGATGCTGGGAAAGCCTGCTTTTTATTTGCTGGCGGAATTTGCAGTTGCCGATATAGCTCAAGCTGCTGGTATGTCCGTAATGTTTTTCAAGAAGTTGATCGAGTGTTTTATCTTTTTTTATGCGGTCGAAAAAACGGACAACTTCATCGTATAAACTGTTGTCGTCCGAGGGACTTAATGCCCAAGCCAGTTGGCGTGGTTCGGAAATATCGAAAGCGATGTTAAGTTTGGGGTAAAAGCGACGAATTAATATGGCCTGATTAGAGTCCGCTACGGTGTAATCGATAAGCCCTTCATTAACCAGGTACAGCAGACCATCGGTATTGAGCTCGTCGTTAACATTCCAGGTCAGTTCAGGCGTATCCTCTTTTAGATAGGTTAGACTGTCGATATGGCTGGTGCTTTTGGCAACTTCAATAATCCCCTGAATCAGGCTGATGACGTTATTGGGGCGGCGAGTGCCTGATCGGTAAATAAGCTGTTCAGTTATTTCATGGTAGGCAGGGGCAAAGCGCATGCTTTTGTTGCGCTGTTCGGTGATGGTCAGTCCGGCGGCGGCAATGTCGGCCTTGCCTTTGGAAATACGTTTTAGGATGTCATCGAAGGTGCTGGGGGTCTCAAACCTTGCTTTAACGCCTAATTGCTCAGCGAAAAGCATAACCAAGTCATATTCAAGGCCGGTATATCCTTCCGGACTTTCATAATAGGTTGTCGGGTCGTTTCGTGTTAATACATGCAGGATTCCTGCCCGTTTAACTTGCTCCAGCTTGTTAACCGACAGGAATCCGCTGTCGCAAGTCGTAAGGGCGGCGGCAAATAGTAAACCGATAATCAGTCTGGGTAGGCAAATCAAGATTGCCGGTCGCATCGGTTCCCTTCCGATTGCGGCACTTCCCCCATTCCTGGCAGTCGGTCGCATCGGTTCCCTTCCGATTGCGACACTTCCGCCATCCCTGGCAGTCGTAATTGTTTGTAGGTATTAATCAATGCATTGGTTGAGCAATCGTGGCTGTCGATGATTTTGTCGTTTTGAAGTTCCGGCAGGATGACTTTGGCTAAGGTTTTTCCCAGTTCCACGCCCATCTGATCAAATGAGTTGATATTCCAGATAACCCCCTGAACATAAATTTTATGCTCATAAAAGGCAATCAGTGAGCCTAAGGTTTTGGGCGTCAGTTTGCTGAATAAAAACGAATTGGACGGTTTATTGCCGTCAAATATTTTGGAGGCGACCAGTACCTTATCGGCTTGGTCTTCGGCCGACAGCTCCCGCTTAACTTCTTCGGCTGTTTTACCTTTCATTAAAGCTTCCGGCTGGGCAAGAAAGTTTGAAATCAAAATATCATGATGCTCGGGTAGTTTGTAGTGGCTGTTCGCGGCGGCCAGAAAATCGCAGGGTATGAGTTTGGTGCCCTGATGGATAAGCTGGAAAAAAGCGTGTTGACCATTGGTGCCGGGTTGTCCCCAAATAATCTGGCCGGTGCTGTAATCGACTTTTTCACCGTTAAGGTCTATGCTTTTGCCGTTACTTTCCATGTCTCCTTGCTGAAAATAATCGGCAAAATAAAGCATGGACTGGTCGTAAGGTAAAAGAGCATGGGATTCGGCATTATAGAAATTGTTATACCAGATGCCCAGCAAGCCCATGATGACCGGGATATTTTTTTCAAAAGGCGTGGCGCGAAAATGTTCGTCAGCTTCATAAGCGCCTTGTAAAAGTTCTTCAAAATTATCCATGCCTACATATAAAGCGATAGACAGGCCTATGGCTGACCAGAGTGAATAGCGTCCGCCAACCCAGTGTCTAAATTCAAACATATTATTGGTATCTATGCCGAATTCGGCAACGTTATTGGTGCTGGTAGAAATGGCAACAAAATGCTTGGCAATGGCCTGTTGATCTTGGGCGCTATCGAGAAACCAACTTCTTGCGGATTTTGCATTGGTCATCGTCTCTTGAGTCGTAAATGTTTTAGAGGCGATAAGAAATAGCGTCGTTTCAGGGGATAAGTGCGTTAGGGTTTCAATAAGATCGGCTTGGTAGATGTTGGAGACGAAGTGAACTTTTAATGACTCGGAAGCATAGGGGGTCAGAGCCGTTGAAACCATCTTGGGCCCTAAATCGGAACCGCCTATGCCAATGTTGACGATGTCGGTAATGGCCTTGCCGGTATAGCCCCTCCATTCGCCTGAGCGAACGCAGGTGCTGAAAGTCCGCATTTGGGCGAGAACGCTGTTAATTTGCGGCATCACGTCCTGTCCGTCAACATAGACAGGTTGATTGCTTCTATTGCGCAAAGCGGTGTGCAAAACGGATCTGTGTTCGGTCTTATTGATTTCTGCCCCGGAAAACATGGCCTTGATTTTTTCGTCCAGCCCGGCATGTTTAGCAAGATCAATGAGTAAGGGCAGGGTTTGATCGGTTATTCTGTTTTTGGAGTAATCAAAAAGGATGTCATTAAAATGGAGAGAGAATTTGGTGTGACGATTGTTATCCGCATTGAAACTGTCACGCAGAAGGATGTTTTTAGTTTCGTTGTGATGCTTTTTTAAAGCTGTCCAGGCCGTAGAAGAAGTCAAAAATGACATGCGGTAAAGCTCCGTTTGAATAAAATTAGTTTAAGTCTACGAAAAGCAGGGAAGGATAGCAATAGTACTGCAGCGCATTACTTTTATAACGGCATTTGTAGGCCAGTCTGCCATCAATTCCTTTATTTGGCCAAATTGATGTGCTAGAGTAACCCATTGCTATTAATCAAAAATACAGCGGAAGATGCTTGTTTGTGATGAGTTCAAGCTATATTGATAGCATTTACATTTTTTCCCCATAATAATAAATTTATCAAAACTGGAAGGCATTATGAACAGTATACACATTTTAAGAAAGGGTTCCCTGGTACTTCTGGGATTGTTATTTTCTGCATCGTTATGGGCGCATGGTGGGGCCGCAGGTACCGATACCGACCAATGTAAATTTGAATTGGAACCTACTCATTGGCTGCATTATACCGCTTATCAGCCTAACGCGTTCCCTGCCGAAGATTTTTGCGCCAATCTTCCGCGCGCTAACGAACTGACTTTACTGGTGTTCGATTATCAGGACATAAAATACAGAGATATGGCTGTTGAGTTTGAGGTAACAAAAGAACCTGAAGGTACTCGCGTATTCTTTTTGCCGGCTGCAAAGCATAAAAAAGGCACAGTTGAATTGAGACTGCCGAATGGCGTACCGGAGCCAGGCAACTATTTGATTCATATTACACTGGTTCCTGATTCTGGCGATAGATTGGATGCGCACATGAGTTTTAAAGCCGGTGGCGGTCAAGCAGTGAGCAGAAATAATATGCTCTTGTATGCCCTTTTCGCATTTGCCGGTCTCTATGTCCTTTATTTGTCTCATGCTGGATTTAAAAGCAAAGTGGATGAAATAATAGGGAAGATTAAAAGCTGAACAGGCGAGATTGTCGCTAGGTTGTGTGTTGACGCCATTGCGCCGTGACGGGTAATGGCGTCGCCTAAAGCGCCTACTTTTGGTAGTTTTATTGAGCAACGGGGGAAATGAGTAATGGTGAAGTTATTATCGGCTGGGGTATTGATTTTTCTTTTTTCTGCGCCAGTTTTGGCAGAGGAGTATGAAGATCATAGCGGTATGCTCATGGATCACGGCGATGGTCATTTAATGGACATGGCCGGTGGTATGGTTATGGGGCAGAATGCCAGTACGTTGCCGGGTGGTTGCGATAGTATCGCTGAGACCAAGGAAATTACTGTGCATGCCGGACATAAACACGCTGAGAAATTTCCCGGTAGAATGTTTGCGTTTGATACGCAGGAATTTAAGTTTAAACCGTGTACTAAATTGACTGTTAATTTTGTCAATGATGACCATATTCGTCATCAATGGATGATGCACGGTTTACCGAAGTATTTGTACCCAAAAGGCATGTTCCATTTAGAAGTAACCGGCCCTGCAAAAATTTCAGGAACATTAATTTTACCTCCAGGCGATAAAACCTATCTAGTGCATTGCGACATTGCCCAGCATATGGAAAAAGGCATGAAAGCACAGTTGAAAGTCGGTAACGGCGATGGAGATTTGCCTAGTATTCCCGGTGTGACCGCTTACGTCATACCTGATGATTACAAGGGAAGTTTGTCGACGGTGATGGCTGATGTTTTGGCCGCAGCGGAAATCGCTCCGACCGTTGTAGCAAAGGCGACGGAACCCCAACTAAAGGCGCCAAAAGAAGACTCTTTTATTTCAGGTGTTACTGTGATTGGCTTAGCGATAGGCCTGTTGCTAGCGCCATTTTTAGCGAAAAAATTTAAAGGTATGAGCGCGTCAGAAGTGGTCGCCACTATTTTTGAGTTGTTGAGAACAGGAATTGAGCTTGTTGTAAAGTTGTTATCTGGTTTGGTTAAGCTGATTATGTCCAACAAAAACAAGATATTGCCCGGAAGTTAAATTTTGGTTAACGTAAAAACCCCCTGTTCTCTTTGAGTGCAGGGGGTTTTTTTGAGAGAAAAAGTGCACGATATAGGGTTTGAAATAGGCGGACTGTTTATCAGCGCATTCATATCATCAACGATAGCGCCCGGCGGTTCAGAAGCCATTTTGGCTTATATGGTTACGGCAGGGCATTATCAGGTTGAGCTTTTAGTCATCGTTGCCACGATAGGCAATACTCTGGGCGCCATCACAACATGGGGTTTGGGTGTGTTGGCGGCAAAGAAATTCCCCGTATCCACGCTTTTATCAGAAAAAAAACAGAAAGCGCTGGATGTAGTAAGAAAAAAAGGTCTCTGGACGCTGTTTTTTACCTGGTTGCCGGTGGTTGGGGATGCCTTGTGTTTTGCGGGCGGATGGCTAAAACTGCCATTCCTCCAGGCTTGTTTAATCATATTGCTGGGTAAGTTGGGCCGATATGTGATGATAGCCTGGATGTTTATATAGTGTAGGCCTGACCAACCGTAGAGTTAAGATCAATGAAAATTAAAAGAGGTAATTGTGTTACGCCATTTTCCACAAGTTAACGTTGCTTATGCCCATAATAAACGGGATTATTTTATAGCAGCTTTTACTTTTCTTTGTGTGGCTGTCTGCTTAATGAGTGATGCCAATGCGAGTTTGGAAAAGCAAAATGCCCTCGGTGTTTGCGGCTGGGTATTTTTGATCGGATGGTTGCTGGGAGAAAATAGGGAAATAAGAATGCAAGTTGTCATTGCCGTCATTTTTGCGACTATCGGCGAGCACTTTGCCTCGCCCTTTATGGGCGGATACACTTACCGGTTTGAGAACGTGCCGGCCTATGTGCCGCCCGGGCACGGCATGGTTTATTTAACCGCTGTTGCGCTGGGGCGATCCGGATTATTCCTGCGCTATGCCAGGCAAATCGCCACATTTGTGGTATTGGTGTGCGGTGCCTGGTCGGTTTGGGGTATCAGCGGCTATGCCGTACAAGGCGATTCGGTAGGAGCCTTACTATATTGTGTTTTTTTAGGTTATCTTTTTAAAGGCCGTTCACCAATGGTATATCTCGCGGCTTTTTTTATTACCACATGGCTGGAATTGATTGGAACCGCCGTCGGAACCTGGACATGGGCGGCAATAGATCCGGTTCTGGGCCTGCCTCAGGGGAATCCGCCCAGCGGCGTTGCCGCCTGGTATTGTCTGGTTGATGCGGTAGCCATGGGTGGCGCCGCACCGGTATTAAAAAGTGCGAAGAATGCCCGCGACTGGTTAAAGTCTGGCAAATTGCGAAAAAGTGCCTATCCAGTTTCAGCGAATAAATAAAATCGTGTAGAGCGGTTAATTTAAGCAAAGCAGTTCTGTCATAAACATGTGTGTAATTAGTTTTCAAAAAAGGAAAATGCTATGGAACGTCGTAATTTTATTCGATTGAGTGTGGCGGGTGTCGGCGCCGGTATAATAGCGCCAACAATTGCACTGGCTGACAGCAGCAAACAGGTAGCTACAGGAAACATCTATTATACAAAAGAAGCGCCCGGTCGCTGGAGCGGGAAGGTTGCAACGCACTCGCCCAGCATTGAAATAGAAAAAGCGGGAGGCAAGATCACTGTAAAAATTGTAACAGCGCATGAAATGAAAGGTTACGAACACTATATCGTTAAGCACGTTTTGCTGGATCAAAACTATAAATTTATAGATGAATACCTGTTTAATCCGACCAAGGACCAGGCGGCAATATCAACATTTACACTGCATGATTACAGTGGCCCGATTTACGCGCTGAGCCTATGCAACAAGCATGACCTCTGGTTGAACGGCGCAGAAGTGTAAGGAAGATTTTCAGATTATTATGTTGTCGTTGATTTTATGGTAAGCAGCTCCATTGGATCGCTTTATATCCAATGAGCTGCTTAGTAGTCTCCGGAGCATAATTTAAGCAATGAATAGCCACCAATCCTTACCGCCAAAGCCGACAAGAATTCTGGTCATCGCAATGCGATATCTCGGTGATGTGCTGCTGACAACCCCCTTATTGCATTCGTTGCGACAGGCTTATCCTGATGCTCGGCTTGATGTGTTGGTGTTTCATAATACGGCTTCCATGCTCGAAGGCAATCCTGATATTAATCAGGTTATAACCACGCCTAACCGTCCTAAATTCGCTGATTATAGGCAGTTATTTGGGCAATTATTCCGGCGGTATGATCTTGCCATCGCTACGCAGCCCGGGGATCGCCCTTTTTTGTACGCATTACTTGCAGCGCCATTACAGGTTGCCGTAGTACCGCCGAAAAACACTACAGGTTGGTGGAAACGTTTTTTGGTTCGGCACTGGACAGAGTTTGATGACGACAATACACATACAGTCTTGCAACATCTGAAATTACTCGGTTTAATCAATGTACCGCAGTGTTTTTCATTGGTTCCACCGCAAATCAGCAATACTAAGCAACTAGCGCAGCAATTCCCTTTTTTGGCTGATAATACCGGCTATGCTGTACTGCACCCTCATCCGCAGTGGACATACAAACAATGGACTGTAGAAGGCTGGATAGAGGTAGGTCTGTATCTCAAAAAGTTGGGGCTAAAACTGGTTCTTTCGGGAGGGCCGGCCCGGGAGGAAATCGATTATGTCGCCAATATTCAATGCCAACTTCCCGATGATACGATCAACCTGGCCGGTCAGGTTTCGTTGGCGCAGCTGGCAACTATTATTGCTCGAGCAAAATTATATATCGGCCCCGATACCGGTATCACCCACTTGGCTGCCGCAACCGGAATTCCGGTTATTGCGCTTTATGGGCCGACCAATCCGGTAAAATGGGCGCCTTGGCCTACTGGGTTTAACCAAAACAGAAATCCCTTTGATAAACAAGGCAGCCAACAGCTTAACAATATCAGCTTGATTCAAGGTAAAGGGGACTGCGTCCCCTGTCATTTGGAAGGCTGCGATAAACACCGGCAAAGTCGAAGTAAATGCCTTGATACGCTGAGTCCTAAGTGTGTTGAAGAAGCTATTCGATGGGCATTGGGCAAATAAGAGCAATTCTGTTTTATCGAATAACAATATAATGATGATTTATTCGCAATTGATTTCACTTTACTTGCAGTTTTGGGTGAAGTTTCTCGATACAGTTCCAAGTTTTTCAAGGTAACAGCAGGAATGCATTCAGCAACTAAACAACTAGATGGTGTTTACGTAATCAATGTAAAAGCATTTCATGAGCGTCGTGCGTCTATGGAAGCGCAGCTTTTAAGTCAAGATATGACGGCTGAATTTATTCTTGACGGGGATGCGGATGAGCTAACGGCAGAAGTTGTTAGTAAATATTTTATGGGTGACAATTTATCGGCCAACCAAATGTCATGTGCTTTAAAACACATCATGGCGCTGGAAAGTATTATTGAAAACAAACAACAGCAGGCGTTGGTTCTGGAAGATGATGCTATTTTTTCGCCACGCTTTAATGAAGGCCTGCGTTATGCGATGGAAGAAAGCCCGCGCTTTGATGGGCCAAAAGTTATTTTTATCGGTTGCGGAGGTAATTTTTATACGCCGAAAAGCCTTAGAAAATTCGGTCAGCATTTATATGTGGGCGCTCGAGGTCGTTTTGCCGATTCTTATATTATCGATTTCAACACCGCACAAAAACGTCTGGACTGGATCATCGGCAACAAGATTTCATTGCCTATAGATAATCAGTTTGAAAAAATTGATCTGGAACTAGGGATAACTATGTTATGGCTAGAAGAACCCGTGGTGGAACAAGGCAGTAAGGCCGGTTTATATATGAGCGCTCTGGAAAAAGCCCCGCCAGCATGGTTACAAAAGCTGTTATTTAGCTTTGAAAAGTTAAAACGAAAATATATTTATCAATTATGGCGTTAATAAAAAAAATCTATGTTTTCCTACTCAACTATTGCTGAAAAATCGCTCTTAACCTGCCGCTTTCTAGCGATAATTGCAGCTATTGCAGCCCCCGCCTCTACGGCCGTTACCAGTGCGGTTTGTATTGCCATGTTACTGACATGGCTTATGTCTGGGCAAGTTTGGCAGAGCCTGAAAATATCGGCGGGGCAGCCTGTGGGGAAAATACTGTTACTGTTTTTTGCTTGGCTTATTTTCAGCAGTTTGTATGCGGACACGGTTTGGACGGATAAAGTCAGCACGCTGTCTAGCTGGAAAAAATTATTTTACACTTTTGTGTTATTAGGTCTGTTCTATCAAACGCAATGGAAGGCACGTTTTGTTTATTCCTATTTAACCGCAATGTCTCTCGCTGCTGTTATCTCCGTTCCTTTGTGGTTGCTGGATATTCAGGTAAGGGAAGGGAGAGAAATCGGCATTTTTATGACCAATCACTCTTCGCAAAGTTTGGCGTTTGTAGTTGCCGCCTTATGTTGTATTTTTTTGCTCAAAGAATCGCTCAGTCAGCAAAAAAAGTGTCTATTAGTAGGAATGATGGCTTTATTTTTGTTTAATATTTTCTTTATCAGCCCGTCCCGAAGCGGCTATTTTGCTTTGCCTGTTGCTGCTGTTTTTGCGATTGCTAATCTTTACGGCTATAAAAAACTTCCGCATATTTTGGGAATTACGGCAACAGTACTTTTGCTGGTGGTATTGACTTCCAGTACCTTACAGCAGCGTATTAAAGTGGGTTGGGAAGAAAAGACAAACTATCAAACCAGTGAAGAGGTAACGTCTATAGGAATTCGGGTTATTTTTGCGCAAAATACGTTGGAATTAATTCAGCAAAAACCTTTGCTGGGATACGGAACATCTTCTTTTAAGAGCATTTATAGCACCCATGTCGCAGCCAAATATCAAGACTGGCGCGGCGATTCAGCATCCGATCCGCATAATCAATATTTATTTGTCTGGTTGGAAAACGGCCTAATCGGCTTGTTGATATTTTTTGCTTATATTTACACAGCTATCAGGCAGGGAGCGACTCAACAGCCGTACGGAGCAATGGGCGCCAGTGCGCTGGTTGCAATTGCAGCCGTTAGTTTGTTTAATTCGAACTTTAAAACCTTTCCAGAGGGGCATTTGCTGGCTTTTTTTGTGGGTTGTTTATTGGCTCAGAAGTCGGTAAACAATACGGAGAAAGACAGTGCTTAGCGTAATCATTATCACCAAAAATGAAGCGGAACACATCAGCCGCTGTTTGGCTTCTGTAAGCTGGGCGGACGAAATTATAGTGCTGGATTCCGGTAGTGTCGATGGCACCGTTGACCTTTGTAAAGCTTACACCGATAAGGCTTTTATGACCGATTGGCCGGGCTTTGGTAAACAAAAACAACGTGCCTTGGATAAGGCGCAGGGAGATTGGGTTTTGTCGATTGATGCCGATGAAGTTGTCACTTCGGAGTTAAGGGTGGAAATCGAAAAAGCGCTCAGGCAAGAGCGCTATAACGGCTACGAAATCCCCCGTCTTTCCAGCTATTGCGGTAGGCAAATGCGTCATGGGGGCTGGTGGCCCGATCATGTGCTTAGGTTGTTTCGTCGCGATTGCGGTCAATTCACCGATTCAGTCGTTCATGAACGTATTATTGTTCAGGGGCAAATCGGGCAGTTAACCACTCCGTTGCTGCACGATGCTTTTATAAACTTGGATGAGGTTTTGCATAAAGTAAATTGCTATTCAACCTTGGGTGCAGCTTCGCTCTATCAGCGGGGCGTTCGCTCATCTTTGAGCAAAGCCATCTTAAAAGCGTTTTGGACATTCATTCGCACCTATTGGCTTAAAGCCGCTATTCTGGATGGACGGCAAGGGCTGATGCTGTCGATTTCCAATGCGGAAGGCGCTTATTATAAATACCTTAAATTGCTGGAATTGCAAAACCGGCAGCCCCGTTAAGAATGAATTTAATCTCTGTTATCGTAACAACTTATAACTGGCCAGCTGCATTAGAACTCTGTCTGGACAGTTTGTTTGCCCAGTATGATCAAGCATTTGAAATTATCATTGCTGACGATGGTTCTACGTCCGAAAATAAGGTGCAGACTCAAGCCTATTGCGCTAAAAGTCCGGTATCTATTCAATACGTGCATCATGATGATCAGGGATTTAGAGCGGGAACTATCAGGAATAAGGCGGTGGCGAGCAGTCAGGGCGAATATTTACTGTTTATTGACGGCGATTGTATCCTTGGGCCTGATTTTATCGCACGGCACCGGCAGCTGGCAGAGCCTGGGTATTTTGTGCCGGGAAACAGGGTGTTGTTAAGCGAGTCGTTTACTCGGGAAGTCATTGAAAAACATATTCCATTGCACCAAAAACCGCTGAGCTATTTCATATCCCTCCGGTTACAAAAAAAAATCAACAGGATTTCGGCTTTTATTCAACTTCCGTTGGGTTTTTTAAGGAAATTGCAACCCAAAAAGTGGCGAAAAGCCATGACCTGTAATTTGGCGCTATGGAAAAACGACTTTTTGCGGGTAAATGGTTTTGACGAGCTTTTTGAAGGCTGGGGTTTTGAGGATTCCGACCTGGTTATTCGTTTGATACATGCAGGCATTAAGCGTAAGGAAGGCCGATTTGCTGTGCCTGCGTTGCATTTATGGCATCATCATAATGACAAAAGCAAGCAAGATCTTAATTACCAGCGATTGTTGGATCGACTGGAGCATCGGGATTTTATTGTCGCAACAAAAGGCGTCTCCCAGTATCCTTGTAGGGGCGACCGGCCGGTCGCCCGCCGTTAATGAAATCTTCAAAAATATGAACCAAACATCCAAAGCAAGCGCTCAAATATATAAGCGACTATTAACCTATGTAAAACCGCATCGCGGTCTTTTTGCAATCAGTATTGTCGGTTTCCTGATGTATTCAGGTACCCAGACCTTATTCGCGGCATTGATCAAACATATTATTGATACGTTGCAAACTGAATCACGGGAGGGGATGTATTATTTGCCGTTATTGTTCAGCGGCTTAATTGTGGTGCATGGCATTGGCGCTTATTTAGGCAACTATTTTTTAGCCAAAGTATCTACCAATGTCGTGCATACCTTGAGATGTCAGATCTTTGATCAATATACGCGACTGCCAACGGCTTATTTCGACGCGAATAATAGCGGTTATATGATTTCAAGGATAACCAATAATGTAGGGCAGGTTACCCAGGCCACCACGGATGCGGTGCGCACCATTGTGCGCGAAGGTTTTACTGCGATAGGCTTGTTAATCTATTTGTTTTATTCAAACTGGATGTTGTCTCTGGTTTTTGTTGCTATCGCGCCGATTATTGTGGTGCTGGTGGGTTATGTTAGTAAGCGCCTCCGAGGCATCAGCAAGAAAATTCAAGAATCGATAGGCGACATGACGCATATCACGTCGGAATTGGTAGGCGGGCATCGGGTGGTGCGCAGTTACGGCGGCGAAGAATACGAGCGTCGGCGATTTTTGGATAGCAGTTTATATAATCGGAAGCAATCGCTAAAGTTGTCAACGACGATGGCGATACACAATCCGATCATGCAGCTTATTATCGCGATAGCATTGTCATTTTTGATGTATATGGCCTTGTTTTTTATGAAGCAAGCCAGTGTCGGTGAGTTTGTCGGCTACTTGACGGCGGCATTTTTATTGCCGAGACCCATCAGGCAGTTGAGCGATGCTAATGGCGATATTCAAAAAGGCATCGCGGCGGCCGAATCGTTATTTGAAATTTTGGATGAGCCTGGCGAGTCGAATGAAGGCACTTATCAGGTCGAAAGATGCAAGGGGGCGTTGGAATTTAGAAATCTGTCGTTCCAATATGCGGGCTCAAATGAGCCGGCGCTTATCGACATTAATTTTAAGGCCGAGCCCGGGCAGACTATCGCGCTGGTAGGAGCTTCAGGCGGCGGTAAAAGTACGCTTGCCAATTTGGTTTCGCGTTTTTATTCGCATGATACCGGCGAGATATTGCTGGACGGTGTTGAAATTAATACTTATGAAGTGGCAAACTTGAGAAAGCAGTTGGCATTGGTCAATCAGCAAGTCACCTTATTCAATGATACGATAGCCAACAATATCGCCTACGGGGCGCTTGCAACCGCAACCCGAAGTGAAATAACTGCCGCTGCAACAGACGCTTATGCGATGGAATTTATCGCCAAGCTGGATCAGGGGCTAGACACGGAAATAGGCGAGAATGGCGTCAAGTTGTCTGGAGGACAACGACAAAGATTAGCTTTGGCCAGGGCATTACTGAAGGATGCACCCCTATTAATACTGGATGAGGCAACATCGGCGCTCGATACCGAATCGGAGCGGTATATACAGGCGGCGTTGCAAAAAGTCATGAGCAATCGGACGACTCTGGTTATTGCCCACCGGCTATCGACCATTGAAAACGCTGATATAATTTTAGTTATGGATCATGGGCGTATCGTTGAAAGAGGTTCCCATCGGGAGCTTATTGCAAAAAATGGCGCCTATGCGCGTTTGCATTCCATGCAATTTAAGGAATATCGCAAGGGCGATCAGCCGGTCGCTACTACTGAAGCATTAAATTCAGGCATTGCCTAGGGGACATTATTTTGAAATCATTTATTGTCGAGCTTGAGATGCATCAGGCAACGATAGCCCGGTTAGCGGATTGTTCGGGTGCTATTGAGGCGGCCGGAGAGTTGCTGATTGAAACATTAAAGCAGGGTGGAAAGATATTATTATGCGGCAATGGCGGCAGTGCGGCCGATTGTCAGCATATCGCTGCCGAATTGGTGGTGCAATACCAAAAAAACCGGAAGGCATTGGCCGCAATAGCGTTGACCACCGACAGTTCGATTTTAACGGCGCACAGCAATGACTTCGGATTTGAAACCGTGTATTCCCGACAGATCGAGGCCATCGCCAGTGAAAAAGATTGTTTGATAGCCATTTCCACATCAGGCAAAAGTACCAATATATTAAAAGCGGTTGGAGCTGCAAAATTGAAAGGCATGGCTGTTATCGGCTTGACCGGGAGCGAAGGCGGCGAATTGAGCGGGCAAGTGACGCATTCGATTATTGTCCCTTCGGATGTGACCGCAAGAATTCAAGAGGCGCATATATTGATAGGTCACTGGTGGTGTGGCGCGATTGAGGAGGCATTAAGTGCTGGCGATTATTCCTGAATTTACCAAGGCTCGCATTATAGTTATTGGTGACGTGATGCTGGATCGATATTGGTCCGGGCAGGCTGCGCGTATTTCGCCGGAAGCGCCGGTGCCGGTGGTGAGAGTTAAGACTATTGAAGATCGCGTAGGCGGTGCGGGTAATGTTGCGCTCAATATAGCCAAATTAGGCGGCAAGGTCACTTTGCTGGGTGTTGTCGGCGATGATGCCGAGGGTGACATACTACGACGACTGCTGGAAGCGGAAGGCGTAGTCTGCGACTTTGTAGTCGAGCAGGAAATTCGCAGTATCTGCAAGTTACGGGTTATGGCACAGCATCAGCAACTCATTCGTATCGATTTTGAAGAGTCGTCTCTTAAGTTTAATTCAAATGCCTTGTTAGCGAGACTGGTTGAGCATCTGCCTGAAAATAATACGGTTGTTTTCTCGGACTATGGCAAAGGAACCTTGGCGGATGTTTCAACTTATATTATTGCAGCCAAGCAAGTCGGCATTAAGGTTTTGGTCGATCCGAAAGGCGTGGATTATCAGCGTTATACTCATGCAGACCTGATAACGCCGAATCTGTCCGAATTGCAGGCTGTAGTTGGCGTTGCTGAAAACGAAGATGATTTGCTTGAAAAAGGGCGAGAGCTGTTAAAACGGTATCAAATCCCGACACTTTTGCTGACTCGCGGCGAGGCGGGTATGACATTGATACAAGATGTCCAAGTGCATTCGTTATCGGCTCAGGCCAAGGATGTTTTTGACGTGACCGGCGCCGGAGATACGGTTATCGCGGTGATGGCTCTGGGTGTGGCGCTGGATATGGCGTTGCATGATGCGATGTATCTGGCTAACCTGGCGGGAGGTATCGTGGTCGGCAAGCTGGGTACGTCAACCGTGTCGATGCAGGAGTTAATGCGGGCCATGCATGGTGACCGGGATTCCCAATACGGCATCGTTTCGGAAGACGAGCTGGCGCAAATATTGGCCGGTGCCAAAGCCCATGATGAACGCATCATCATGACCAATGGTTGTTTCGATTTGTTACACGCCGGACATGTGACTTATTTGCAACAGGCAAAGGCGCTAGGCGATCGCTTGGTGGTGGCGGTAAACTCCGACGCGTCGGTCAGGCAGCTTAAAGGAGAGACTCGGCCTATTAATGGCTTGCAGGAACGAATGACGGTTTTAGCGGCATTAGCCTGCGTGGACTGGGTGGTTTCATTCGAAGAGGAAACCCCCGAAAGACTGTATTGCAGACTGCTGCCGGATGTTATTGTTAAGGGTGGCGATTACAGTTCGGAGCAAGTTGCCGGCGGCGATTGCGTGATTCGGGCGGGTGGCGAAGTAAAGATATTACAGTTTGTTGACGGTCAGTCGACAACGGCGATGATTAAAAAAGCGAGGGGACTGGAATGATTGTTGTGACGGGAGGCGCCGGTTTTATTGGCAGTAATCTTATTCGGGCATTAAACCAGCGGGGCGAGCGCGATATATTGCTGGTGGATCATCTGTCTAATGGGCGAAAAATGCACAATATCGCCGATCTTGATATCGCCGATTACATGGACAAGGATGAGTTTATAGAGAAAATTGGCATGGCTCATTTTTTTGACGGGGTGCGGGCGGTTTTCCATCAGGGAGCTTGCTCTGCAACCACGGAATGGGATGGGCAATTTGTGATGACGAATAATTATGATTATTCCAAACGTTTATTGCATTGGTGTATCGTTAAAAATGTCGCCTTTATGTATGCTTCTTCCGCTTCGGTTTACGGGGATGGCCAGCAGGGGTTCCGAGTTGATCGCAGTTGCGAGCATCCAATCAATATGTATGCCTATTCGAAATTTCAATTCGACCAATATGTTCGACCTTTATTAGCTAAAACCAAAAGTCCGATTGTCGGTTTTCGTTATTTTAATGTTTACGGGCCAAGAGAACAGCACAAAGGCGCTATGAGTAGCACTGTGTTTCACTTTAATCGCCAAGTTATAGAGCAAAAAAAAACAAAGCTGTTTGAAGGTTGCGATGGCATGGCTGATGGCGAGCAGAAGCGGGACTTTATTCATGTCGATGATGTTGTCGATGTGAATTTGTGGTTTCTAGATCATCCTGAGCAACGCGGTATTTATAATGTAGGAACGGGGCGGGCAGAAACGTTTAATGCGGTCGCTCAGGCAGTGATTGATTGGCATAAAGAAGGGGGTATTGAGTACATTCCGTTCCCAGAGCATTTAAAGGGGGCTTATCAGAGTTATACGCAAGCGGATATTTCCGGGCTAAGAGAAGCGGGTTATGCGGAAGAGTTTTTGACGGTTAAGCAAGGCGTCGCAAGATATTTAGATTGGTTGAATAAATAACCGCTTGACCTTATGAAAAGGCATTGTATAATACGCAGCTCTTCCGGGGTAAACGCCCTGACGGAGACGCAGCAAAAACTAAAAGTTAGCAAGGATGTTGACAAGCGGGCCGGGTAGGTTATAATGGTCGGCTTATTCGGGGT
>JAURVK010000152.1 GCA_030655535.1 Methylobacter sp.
GGTCTAGCCGGGTAATAACCGGGTGAAAACTCGAACACATGATCGAATCGTGTTTCCAGATCATCGGTTTCCTCGAACAAAGCATATTGAAAACCCTTATCTGCCGCTTGTTGCCGATAGGTTTCAATTTGCTCACGAACCGCCCGCGCCAGCACGTATTTACTGCGCACTAACCCTGTTAACGGTAGGCCGCGCGATTTAGTCAGATATGGAATCAGCCTTGCCAAGAATCCGCGTAATTGTGATGGAATCAAGCCGATTTGCCGAACTTGCGGCTCCAACCAAAACAACAGGTCGTTATCGGTATAACCGCCTTCCACCCAATCCATGTTATAGGCTTGATTTTGATCGGCCAGCCGATAACTCAATTTCTTGCCGTCCATATCGACTTCAAAGGTATGGGCGGTTTGAACCAAGTTAAAATTCGGCAACTCAGCCGGAAAATCCAGTAACGACCATTCCCCGCGCCAATGCAAGAAAGCCTCGGTATCCAACAGCTCCCACAATTCACCTTGTTTGCAACAAAGTTGCGGTAATGGCGCAAAGGATTTACCGCATTGAGACGGCGCACGAGCCACCGCTACCCGTAAATTATGATTCTCAATTTGCGCACTCAACTGTTGCTTTTGCGTACCAGTAACGGTTTTCAGTAATTGTGTTTTAGTTTCGGGCGACACTTCGCCTTTAATCTCAATACTAAACGTGTTTTGCGCTGTAGGTGTGATGATCACGTTGGTTGAGGTTTCTAACGTTAAATCCGGCTTTACTTCCAGTTCAAAATGAAACGTCGGCTCTATCCGCACAACAACGTCTTGACCGTCAAACACATCGCTTTGATTCGGATTTCCTTGTGTAATGTTGCCAGCAGCTTCCATTGCCTCGAAGCCCATTTCAATCAATTTATCGGTAAGCTGTTTGGCAACCACGGCAAAATCCGGTGAAGCCAAATGCGCATAAGCACAGTTCAATGCATCACTGGTGCGCCGCTTGGCGTGGGGCATCCGTAACACCCGCCCTAATAACTGCTCGGCATCCTTGCTGGATCGAACGTCTTTTACCGAACAAAACACATAGGCAAACGAACAATCCCAGCCTTCTTTTAACGCTTCGATGGTAATAATGTATTTAATCGGGCAGGTACGTGAAAACAGATTCAAACCGTCCAATTCACGTTGCTTGCCGGTGGCTATGGCTATTTCCCGTTCATCGACATGCAATTGCTCGATTAAATGCGTTTTCAGCACCTCAACCGGTACTTCGCCGTTTTTTGCATCGGCCTGAAACAACACAATAGGCCGCACAAAATCGCTTTCTTTTTGGGCTTCCAACGCCAGTTTTTTACCGGTCAACACCGCATCGCGCACGGCGGCTTGCCAGTCCTTATGCTCGGTCAATACAATCGGCAGTTTAATCATATTTTCGGCTTTTAATTCCGAAGCCGAACAACGATAAAGAATGTTTGAGGCTGACGTAACGCTGCTGTCCGGTGTTGCGGTAAATTCCACAATACAAGCCGGATGCAATCGTTTTAAGGTATCAAAGGTTAACTTCGTCCGAGCGTTATGCGCCTCGTCCATAATCACTAACGGTTGATGCAAGGCCAGCAAATTAGCGAACGAGGCTTTGATTTTGCCTATATCCTCGTGCCGCAAACCATTCTCTTGTAAATCCTTTTCGCCGATTCGTTCTAATCGATAGTCAGGGTCGGTAATACCGACAAAATGCGGCTCAAAGTCTTCATGATGCACATACACTTTACGACCGCTGGTATCTTCCACCCGTAACGCGGCTAAAGTGCCGACGATAACCAAGGTCTTGCGGCCTATATCTTGGCGGCGAATCTGGGTAACTTCGCCGACATCAAACACCCGTAGACGGTCTAAACCGAATTCGTTTTCCAATGCCTGCCGATAGGGATGCCCTACGGTTTTCAACGCTTCCAGGGTTTGCTCGCGGATGGTATTAGTAGGCACCAGCCATAACACCACCGGATAATCCTGTTCCAGATAGGCTTTTTGTACCACGCTGACGGTATAGGAAGCCAGCACGGTTTTGCCGCCGCCTGTCGGCAAACGCATACAAACATAAGGCATTTCACCGAAATCGTAATGGCGATAAAGAACAGGGTCTAGTTCCTGTTTAAGATAGATGGCCTTAAACGCTTCGGCAACCGTACCGCCTTTAGCTTCGGTTAAGAAATACGACAAAGCGGCTAACGCGCGGTTTTGATAGTCCTTTAACGCAAACATTACACCGCCCTCACATCATAAGGAATTTGTTTGAACACGATATTTTCGGCTTCCAGACGCGGCTTACCGAAGCGGCTGGCTTCGCCGTAAATGATTTTGCGCCCGTTATGCTTCGGCAAGCTGTCCAGCACGGCTTGAGTGAGGACATTGCCGCTTTGCGGCCTGCGGTCGCCGAGAATGCCGTTATACAGCAGGTAATAAGCGGTATCGTTATGAATACCCAGCAGCGGCGAATCGGCGCGACTTGCCAGCGGTACGCGGGTTTCGCAAAACCAGATATGCGCGGCCAACGCGGCAAAGCGCACGTTGTGATGGATCGAACCGACTTCATCGAAAATCGTCTCGCCCAAACGGAAATAATGGAATCCGCCACCACTTTGCCAATTGACTGCTTTAGAGATTCCGCCTTGTTCGCCTTCGATAACTTTTTTTAAGCGCGGCTGGCAGTGGGTTTCTGCATGATCACCCATTTCTATGCCGATATAGCGGCGGTTCATTTTATGGGCTACGGCGGCGGTTGTGCCGGAACCTAAGAAGCTGTCTAGTATGAGGTCGTTGGGATTGGTGGCAACGTATAAAACTCTCTTCAACAACCGTTCAGGTTTAGGTGTATCAAAAGCATCATCAGCCCCAAAAAGGGCATTAATTTCCTTTTTAGCCTCTTGGTTATGACCAACTTCAGAATTAGTCCACCAAGTCCACGAACTAATGCCTTCGCTTTCGGAAAGATAGTTTTTCACTCGTGGTCGAGCAGTTTCATCTCTACCAAACCACATTCGTCCTTCCGAAAGTAGGCGGGTGTATTCAGACTCAATATTTCCCCAGCAGCGACCGGGCGGCGGCTCATATTCCAAACCGTTCGGTGCTTGCAATTTATACATTTGATTAGGTCGCCAACCTTGAGCAGTGAAATCAGCGGAAGCCCAAGCACCGCGAGGATCATTGTCTGGATTTTTGAAGTTTTTAGCTTGCTCAGCAGAAATGCCAAGTTTATTGAAGTTAGTATGTTCAACTGATTTTGCATAAACCATTATATGATCATGAGCACCGCCAAGATGAATACGGGCATCCGGTGAGGTTCGTTTTTGCCATAAGACGTTCGCCACAAAATTCTTACGCCCAAACACCTCATCCATCATCACTTTCAAATAATGCGCTTCATTATCGTCGATGGATACCCAGATACTGCCGTCTTCTGTCAGTAATTCCCTGAGCAGTTCTAATCGTGGATACATCAAGCTCAACCACAAAGAATGCTCCAAGTTGTCGTCGTAATGCGTGAACGCGGAACGGGTGTTGTAAGGCGGATCGATATAAATGCACTTCACCTTACCGGCATACAGCGGCAACAACGCTTTCAAGGCTTGCAGGTTGTCGCCTTGTATCAACATGTTTTCCGTATTGGTGTCGCCCACGCTAAGTTCCGGCACGGCCTCCAACAAGCGATAAGGCACTTTTTGCACGGTGCGCACAGCATCCGATTTGTTTAACCAGTCGAGTAAGGGCATGGCTTAGGTTTAGTCCTTTAGTTTTGATTTAATTGTGCTGGCAAATACTGTTTAAAAGCCAATAGCGGCGTGATTTCTTTGGAAAACGAACATAAACCTTCGACAAAGTCTGCTTCTCCGGTTTCGCTTTTCAGAACCAGCCGCAACATGCCGTCGGGCTTGGGTGAGCCAAGTAATTTTTGTTTGACAATAGCAAAACCGAATTTGTGCATTGCTAATAAAATCGCACTTTCAAAAGTAACCACGGCATTTTGCAGCGCTGAAAAGACGGTGGGCAATTGATCTTGATGTTCCAGTAAAGCCCGTAATGCTCTTTTATCACCAGTTATCAGCAAGGGATTTTCGGTTTCAACGGCGGCGGCAAATAAGAATTTTTCGCCGCCATCTATGCCGTCAATGTCTTCAAGTTGGGCTAATAACGCGGTATCGTTAACGGCTGGTAAGGTTTGTGTCGTTTCGAGAAAAGCCCTAAGCCTCGCCAGAGTTTCTTCATTGCCGCATTTGCTCAGGGCTTTGGCATAATTTTTGGGCAGCAATTGGTATTTTGCCGTGTCGGTAATAAAAATTTCCGTCCATTCCTGACCTAGACTATCCGGTAGAACCTCTAACAAGTCGCATTGCGCCAACTTGAGGATGATGTCGTTATCGGCAAGAACGATCAATCAACTTTCCCTTGTAGGTGGGTTTGTAGCAATGTGTAGTCGTCTTCGTTCAGGCCATCTAACTCTAGCGATTGTAATAAGGCGGCGCGTAGAATTTCTTGATCCGTTGGCGCATTTTTGGCGATTTTATTAATCGCTGCATTAGCTGCACCCCAATGATTTTTTGAGTAAGCATAATTTAAGACGATGTGTAACGGGTCGATTTGGTTTTTCTCACCGTAATGTATGGCTGAGGTTGCTAATTCATCGCCATTAAGGTTTCGCCCCGTTGGAACAATTTTGCATTCGGGGTCGCCGGTTAATAGCTCCAGTGCAAAACGATTAGCAGCACGTTCATCTTCATCATCGGCTTCGGCATCAATTTTTTGATCAACGATGGAGTGTTCGGCGGTGACATGACCTAGCGTAATATGTCCCAGCTCATGTGCCAAATCGAACAGTGCATAGCCATGCGGGTGATTTTGTGTCAGTACGATGACCGGACGACCGCTTTGCTCAAATGCCAACCCTTCCATCTTTTTGACTTTTTTGGGCAAATGATGGAGATGAATAACAGTAATGCCAAGATCAAGGCAATGTGTCAGCACATCTTCAAAAGTAATCCATTTTTTACCGATAAGAAGCTGTTTGCGCAATTCACTGGCATCAGGATAAAAATCAGGCCGTGGTTTAGCAGGGAAGACTTTTAAGACAATACGGGCAAGTGAACGCGCTACCGCACAAGCAACGTTCAAATCATCAGCAACAATATTCTCACGATGCTTAAAGCGAATGCCTTGAGGTAAGTTTAACGCGGCTTCCGCGTTTTCTGTCCACAAAGATTCGGCACGAACGCCAAATGTCTGCCCTAAAATAAGGCTGGCTTGTTGTAAACCGGCAGGGGTTTCCGCTATTTCATCGTCCCACCAATCAGGCAGTAACGAGTTAATATATTTTGGATTGTAGCCGACTGTTTTTAACTTACTATACAGGCGTTTCATTTGAGGATTCGCTATCGTCATGATTCACCTCGCTGTATGTTGATGATTATTGAAGTTTATATTCCCAGTCCAGTAAAGTTTTAAAGCCGAATTTTGGTGCGAATTATAGTCTTTATGTGCTCTGAAAGCTATCTCGTAAGTTTCGAAGCATCCAATTGCTCAGACGATTGTTGATCTTAATTTTTGCCATGATCCTCATCAGCTAGTGTAAAATCGCTGCCGATCACACATAGCGGATAGCCTGTTATTCATGATTCCCATTTTTGCAGTCATCCCCAACAATGCCTGATTAACAAAATTATCATGTTCCGCTGCCAGACGATGATGGGTTTTCCAGTGCATCCCTTTGGGTTTGTAGCCATTTAAATTGAGAATGCCCGGCTGCCAATCCAGTTTAGCCCTAGCAGGCTTTAACGCGGACTTCAATGTAAAAAAAATTATCCTAACTCGTAAAAAATACCTTTGTATTTTCTTTGGCATTGTTAGTAATATTACCTAACACGTGTATCGAAACTTTCCAGCCAAGCATTGAGGAATAATCATGACAACAATAACAGACCCTATCATCGGTAGCTGGTACAAGGATGTAGAGAACAACCTGAAGTTTAAAGTCGTCGCCATTGAAGAAAGCGATGACTCTATTGAAGTTCAATACTTTAACGGCGATATTGGCGAATATGATCATGACAGCTGGTATAACTCAACCTTCGATTATATTGAGGATCCTGAAGATTGGAGCGCGCCTTTTGACGACATTGAAACCGACGATCTGGGTTATACCGATACCGACAAACACAAGCCGAATCCTGAAGACGTAGATATCGAAGATTATCTGGATTAATTAGGAAACTATTACATGAAAATGAGTCCCCAGGATTTTCTGGACTGGAAATCGAAAAGAATTACCTTGCTGGCAATGTCCGGCGCGGGGAAAACCACGCTGGCCAATAAACTACCCAAAGCCAAATGGTTCCACTATTCCGGCGACTACCGGATAGGCACAAAATATCTGGAAGAGCCTATTCTGGACAATATTAAACGTCAGGCCATGCGTGTTCCGTTTCTGCGCGAGTTGCTGCTTTCCGATTCCATTCATATCAGCAATAAAATAACCGTCGATAATCTGGCTCCCGTTTCCAGCTTTCTCGGCAAGCTCGGCAATTCTGATTTGGGCGGATTGTCTTTGCAGGAGTTTAAGCGCCGCCAAAAGCTGCATCATCTGGCTGAAATTGCCGCGATGAATGATGTGCCGGATTTTATTAGTAAGGTTGAAGATATTTACGGTTATAAGCATTTTGTCAATGACGCCGGGGGCAGCGTCAGTGAGCTGGATAGCCCGGAAGTGCTGGAAACGCTGGCACAAAACACGCTGATAGTTTATATCAAGATACCTCCGGCGTTGGAACAAACCATTATTGAACGCGCTAAATCCGATCCCAAGCCGCTTTATTATCGGGAAGCGTTTCTTGATGAAAAGCTTGCCGAATTCATGCGCCTTAAAAATTACGCTTCCACGGACGATATGCCGCCGGATGATTTTGTCTCCTGGGTTTTTCCTGAATTATTTAAATCCCGACTGCCCCGTTATCAGGCTATTGCCGATCAATACGGCTATACTATCGATGCGAACGATGTCGCCGCCGTTAAAAGTGAGGATGATTTTATCCGGCTTATCGCCGATGCGCTGGGTTCGCAGCAATGATATGGATGGAGTCTGTTTATGCCTTTAGTTGCTTATACTGATTTACCCACATTCCAACGCCTTCGTGAAGAAGGGGAGGAAATATTAGACCCTGAGCGCGCCAGTAATCAGGATATACGGGAAATGCATGTCGGTCTGCTCAATATGATGCCCGATGCGGCGCTGGAAGCGACAGAAAGACAGTTTTTCCGACTGGTGGGGGCGTGCAATCAAATCGTTCAATTTCATGTGCATCCTTTTACCATTGAAGGACTGCAAAGAAGTCCGGAAGCAAAAGCCCATATTGCCAAGTATTACGAACCCTTTGAGCAAATCAAACGGGACGGCCTGGATGCGCTGATCATCAGCGGCGCTAATGTCACCCATGCCCGATTACCCGAAGAGGAATTCTGGGATCCGTTAAACGAGGTTTTTTTCTGGGCCAAGGAAAATGTCACCTCGATACTGTGTTCATGCCTTGCTACCCATGCGGTCATTCAATATTGTTACGGTATCGAGCGCACCCGCTTACCAGCCAAGCGCTGGGGGGTATTTTCGCACAAGTTAACCGACCGCAGCCATCCGTTGGTTGCCGAGATCAATACCCGGTTTGATGTTCCGCATTCCCGGTTTAATGAAATATTCCAAAGCGATATGGAACAACACGGACTCAAAGTTCTGGCGGCCAGCAAAGAAGCGGGTGTGCATCTTGCCGTCAGCCCGGACGGTTTTCGTATCGTGTTTTTTCAGGGACATCCTGAATATGATGACGTTAGCCTATTGAAAGAATACAAGCGTGAAGTCCTGCGCTTTTATCGCGCCGAAATAAACGATTATCCGCCGTTCCCCGAAAATTATTTTAATGAGGTCGTCCAGCAGATTTTAGTCGATTATGAACAGCAGGTCAGATCAGCCAAACAGAACGGGCGGAGACTGGAAGAATTCCCGGAAAGCCTGATTCTGGAGTATATTGACAACACCTGGAGCGATACGGCAAAAGCGGTATTCAACAACTGGCTGGGAAAAATATATCAACTCACCCATCAAGAACGAGGCCTGCCTTTTATGGATGGCGTAGACCCCAACAATCCCTTAGGTTTATAGGTGCATAAGAAGTTTTTGCAGCAAGCTGTTGACCTGGCAGTAGAAAATGCCAGGTCAGGGCAGGGCGGCCCTTATGGTGCGGTTATCGTAAAAGATGATCAGCTGATTGTCTCCAGCGGCAACAAGGTCACCAGCACTATCGACCCTACCGCTCATGCCGAAGTGATGGCTATACGCCTGGCGTGTAAAAAGCTCAATGACTTCCAGTTGCAGGGTTGCATTCTTTATTCTAGCTGCGAGCCCTGTCCGATGTGCTTAGGTGCAATCTACTGGGCGAGGCTTGCGAAAGTCTATTTTGCCTGTAGTCGGCATGATGCCGCTGCCGCCAATTTTGACGACAGTTTCATTTATGACGAGATTTCTGTTTTGCCGCATCAGCGCCGCATCGCGATGTTGCATCTGAACCTGCCGAATGCGATGCAGCCGTTTAATATCTGGGCTGAAAAGAGCGACAAGGTGCTTTATTAAAAGACAGGTGCAAGGGCGACCGTGTTGTAGTTTGGATTTTTTCACCTTTGACCTTTCACCTTTGACCTCTGTCATTGATCGGCAACTTTGATCAGCCAGCCAATCTTGTCGGAACATCCCAATACCGCCTTGGCGCTGCTATTGATCCTGACAAAGTTACCCGCGAAAGCGGCGGGTAATTTTGCGTTAACGCGGTGAAAACTGCTGTTGCTTTCAACGGTAAAGTCGATATTTTGTTTTTTAGCCGTCAATTGTATGGTGTTTGGATCGGTCCAAGGCGAGAGCGTAAAGGAAAATGCTGCTTCCGGCGCAACCTCGGTTTTCTCGGGCTCACTATAGACAGGAAGACTAAAGTCTCTAAATTGAGGCTTTTTGCAAGCTACTTCGGTCTCGCCGGGATCATAGGCGTAAGCTGTGTTGGTAAATAATGCCGCTGCAATCAATAGCATGGGGCTAAATGTTTTTGTTACTTTCATATCTACTCCTCAAAAAGACTTGGTGTTGCTATGGGTGATTCCGATTGATTCCTGGGTACTTAAGGAATCGCGTTAATTAGTTTTCGACTTGCCGTAACGTTCACGCAAACGTTACGGAAGTATCTGATAGATAAAATCCACGCATATCCATATCCTTCAGACAAAACCGACGATGTCTTGTACAATATCGGCAGTTTAAATTTTAGCAAGAGAACACAACATTGAGCGAACAAAATCAGGAAAGCTTGAATTATAAAAGTGCCGGCGTTGACATTGAGGCCGGTAATGCCTTAGTCGAACGCATCAAGCCTATTGCCGCCAGAACGCGTACAGCGGGAGTTCTGGCCGGTTTGGGCGGTTTCGGTTCCCTATTTGAACTGCCGTTGGATCGTTATCAACATCCGATTCTGGTTTCCGGCACCGATGGCGTAGGCACCAAGCTAAAACTGGCTAATGAATTGGGTATTCATAACACCATCGGTATCGATCTGGTTGCCATGTGCGTCAATGATATTATCGTTCAGGGTGCAGAGCCTTTGTTTTTCCTGGATTATTTCGCTACCGGCAAGCTGGATGTCGATACCGCTGCATCGGTCGTAGAAGGCATTGGAAAAGGCTGCGAACTCTCAGGCGCAGCGCTGGTTGGCGGCGAAACCGCAGAAATGCCGGGTATGTATGCGGATGGCGAGTATGATCTGGCGGGGTTTTGCGTCGGCATCGTGGAAAAAAGCAAGGTGCTCGACGGCAGCAAAGTCAACGCCGGCGACAAGTTGATTGGCATAGCATCATCCGGGCTGCATTCCAACGGCTATTCATTAATCCGGAAAATCATTGCCCACAGTCATAGTGCGTTAACGGATAGCTTCGATGGTCAATCGCTAGGCGCGGCCTTACTGGAACCCACCCGGATCTACGTTAAGTCGTTGTTGTCGCTGCTGGATAAAGTGCCTGTACACGCGCTTGCCCATATTACCGGCGGCGGTTTAACCGAGAATCTGCCGCGTGTGCTTCCCGTAGGGACTAACGCCCATATCGACCTTGCTTCCTGGGAGTTTCCTCCAATTTTCAAATGGTTGCAGGAAAAAGGTAATGTGTCGCAAGCGGACATGTTAATCACCTTTAATTGCGGTATCGGCATGATAGTCTGTGTGGCTGCCGAAGATGAGCAGGCGACGCTTGAGACGCTTACCCAGTTGGGCGAAACCGTGTTCACTATCGGCGAACTGGTTGAGTCTGAGGGCAAGCCGGAAGTTATTTATCAATCGTAGCCGGAATAAGTGGAACGAATTCCTGGTTCCCACGCAGCAGCATGGGAACCAGAAGCAAACTTAAGGCGTTCCTCGTTCCCACGCTCCCGCGTGGGGACGCATACGCAAGCATGACGACGCACAGAGTCAATATGGGTTCCCACGCTGGAGAGACTGTGAAAGTATTCGTATTTAGAAAATAACCACGAAGAACACGGAGAGCACGAAGTTTTTAATGCCTTGAATGAATGCTGTT
>JAURVK010000157.1 GCA_030655535.1 Methylobacter sp.
CGTGGGTGAACGGACACCACCAGTTTTCGACGATCTTGACCATATAGGCATGCCATTCGAATAAGGCAACGCTGTAAGGGCAGTACCAAGTGCAGTTCAGTATCCAGAATAATCTGGATTGGGCAAGGCTGGCTGTGAAAGAGCCTTTCATAGTAATCTGGTTCTTTAGGTTATAACGATGACTGCCCCGGTCAGGGATGAAATCGGCCCAAGTTTTGAGGTTTGTAGCGCCCACCATGCGTAAGTGGTAGTAGGTCAGGTAGGCGCTGGCAATCACAAAAGGGAAAGTCAGTAAAGGCAGGTAGATCAAGATCATGCCGATGCCTCTTTGCAGGACGGGGATTTGTTTATGATTTTTGCCGATTTCAACGCGGCCGGAACAGGAATCGCAGGCTTTCATTGTTTTTATATCCTCATTTTTTCTTGGTTAGTAGGGGGGTTATCGTGGGCTTGGTATTATCTTCATTAAATAACTGATAAATGCTTAGGCACCCGGCGCAGCAAAATTTTTGCAGACCGTCACGCGTGGTCAGGGAAAAACCGGTGATTTCTACCGGTTGCCCGCAAAGTACGCAGGGTTCCTTATCTTTTGCATCGCCCATATATTAAGCCTCGTATTTTACAAGCTTGACGAGACAGAACAAAAAAAAGTTTTCAGATATTCGGTCTCGGGAGCTGCCGGGTCGATGGGGTGGTCGGGCCCCTGGCCTCCAGTTGCAAAAAACACCAGATGGCGATCTATATGTCGTCCTGACGAGCGTAAAATCTCATGCAGATTCTCACGGCTCAGGTGATAAGAGCAAGATGCCGAAACCAATACGCCGTTCTTGGCCAATACCTGCAAAGCCAGGTGATTCAGGCGGCGATAAGCTTCGTAGCCTTGTTTGAAATCTTTTTTGCGTTTAATTAAAGCAGGAGGATCCAGTACGATAATATCATAGAGCTGATTTTCCAGACGAGCTTGCTTTAGAAATTCAAACACATCGCTACGCACAAAGTGCATTTTATCCTGAACCTGATTGAGCGCTGCGTTTTCCCCGGCTAATGCCAGCGCGCTTTCCGAAGCATCTACGCAAGTGACTTCCAAGGCTCCGGCCAACGCGGCAGGAATGCCCCATGCTCCGGTATAGGAAAATAAATCCAGCACCCGCTGGTCTTTTGCAATACCCGCCAGTTGGGCGCGGCTGCTGCGGTGATCGTAAAACCAGCCGGTTTTTTGTCCTTCCAGAATGTCGATTTTAAAGCGAGCGCCATTTTCTTCAATGATCAGAGAGTCGGGGAGCTTGCCGTAAGCCAGTTCGGATTCCAGGCTTAAGCCTTCCTGTTGCCGCTGGCTGTTATCGTTTTTCAGGATAATGGCCTCGGGACTCAGCAATTCAATCAGCGCAGTAAATAACGATTCTTTACGCAGTTCGATGCCGGCGGTGGTTATTTGCACCGACAAAACCGCGCCGAAACGGTCGATGACCAGACCGGGCAAGCCGTCGCTTTCGCCGAATATTAGACGGTAGTAGGGTTTGTCGAAGAGTTTTTCACGCAGAGCCAGCGCGGTGGTCAATCGTTCTTTGAAGAAGTTGGCGCCGCATTTCAGATTCGGTTTTCTGGACAAAAGCCTTGCGCATATCAGGGTTTGAGGGTTGATGTAGGCAGTGCCCATCACCTTGCCGTCGTCGCTTTTTACCTGTACCAGGTCGCCTGTGTTGAACTGTTCAAGCGGTGAGCGCTTGGTGTCGACTTCGTTGCTGAAAACCCATAGATGGCCTTTGCGCAGACGTTTGTCTTCGTTCTTTTTTAAATAAATTTCCGGATGTGCCATTGTCGTTAAATGAGTTCAAAAGTATAACCGCCGACTTTGGTTTTCAGTGCGGCGATGTTTAGGCGGATATGCCTTAAGTCGATGCTGATGCGGTACTTGGGTAATTCCCGAGAAAGATCATGCTGTCAAGAATCTGATCCGCAGGAAAAAACAGAGTCCACGAAATATAGTAATTACTTGGCTATCAACTAATAGAACGCGGATGACACGGATGAATATGATAAACGCGGATAACTCGAGAAGAAATCTTATTTTCATCTTAAGTATCTGCGTCATCCGCGTTCTATTTTTTTAACGCTGAGTAGTTACTGTATTTCGTGTCTTTTGTGGACGATTTTTTGGGTAGATTCCTTATCGGAAATTACCTTAGCGCTTGATGCCTTCAAGCCTGATCCAGTCTTCCTGTTGTACCGGTGCGTCGAACCTTATATATTGCCGATAAGCATCCATTACCGATTCGGCTTGTTCATGCAGGATGCCGGATAAAATCAGATGGCTGCCGGGAGTCACCAGGTTGGAAATCTGTTCCGCCATATCGATCAAGGGTTTTGCCAATATATTAGCCAGCACTACGTCTGCCTGAAACGGAGTAAATTGTTCGGGCAGATAACAGCTAATCTTATCTTGCACCTTGTTTTTTAGCGCGTTGCTCTGTGTTGCGGTTATTGCCTGCGGATCAATATCCACTGCGTGAGCTTGGTTAGCGCCTAACAGAATGGCCGCAACAGCCAGTATGCCGGAGCCGCAACCGTAATCGATGACGGTTTTACCGGTCAGGTCGTGGCTGGCCAGCCATTCCAGGCATAAAGCGGTGGTCGGATGGGTACCGGTGCCGAAGGCCAGTCCCGGATCGAGGGTCAGGCAAACCGTGCCGGACTCGTACTGCTCCTGATCGGTCGGGCAAACCCAGAGTTTATCGGCAAACTTCATCGGCTTGTAAAATTCCATCCAGGCGCGTTCCCATTCCTGATCCTCTACAACTTCATAGCGCCAGGTGTGCAATTGTTCGGCCTTAAACCGGGCGTAAACCAGGGTTTTGATTAACTCCGGTTCGGCATCCAGTTCATACAGCGCAATGACTTCGGTGTTGCTCCATATCTTGGTTTCGCCGATAGCCGGTTCGTAAACCGGCTCGTCTTCGGCGTCCATGTAGGTAACGGACACGGCTCCGAGATTGTCGAAAAAATCGGCAAGCCGGGGGGCAAGGTCTTCATCGGTGATAACGGAAATTTGGTGCCAAGTCATAGTGTAGAAAGTTATGTATAGGAGTGCTCAATTATTCACCACGAAGACACGAAGATTTATGTTTTAAAACTCCAAGTTTGTAGTGTACGGTGTGCGTACCCTATGTGGCTCTCCATAATCTTCATGAATCTTCATGGTGAAATTTTAAACCGTTAATAAGCTGCCAGCCTATTTCCAGCCAAGGTAACTTGTTATTGCCGAATAGTTAAGTTATGCAGCTTTTTGTTTGAGTTGTGACAACAACATGCTTTCAATACTTAAGTGATAATCCAACTCAGACCATTCTATCCCGGTACCTTGGCAAATAAATTGATAGTTAGTTAGTTGTTTGAATGTTGCCGCTTGCAATTCTTTATACCACGACATTGGTGTTAATATGACGCGACCATCTTCAAGTTCAACGTGCAAATAACGGTCATCAAAATGCACCGATTTACCTTCAACTGAAATACTCATCCCATCTCCTCTCAAATTCAGCGCTATGATTTTCCACAATCAATAAAGCTTTCTTTATATCTTTTGGCTTTATGTAGTTATCAATAACTTTTAATGACACCAATTCAATTTTAGCAAAATCACCACCTTTCATTACATGAATGTGCCTAGGTTGATGTTCGTTTGCATAAAAGAAAAATTTAAATCCTTCATATATTAGTAAGGTTGGCATATTTATTTTACTATTAACCCTGCCACACTTAAGGTAAAAAAGATTGTCCACCACAGAGGACACGGAGAAAATAGTCCTGTTAATTTAACGTGTTAAAACTCCGTGCTCTCGGCAAATATCTGTCCTTGCAGTCGTCCGTGTTCTTCGTGGTGAATTTTTAAATATTTAATAAATCCCCAGCTTTTTTTCCAGGTAATGGATATTTTGCCCGCCCGCCGCAAACGCACTGTCATTCATGATGTCATGCTGCAAAGGGATATTGGTTTTAATGCCGTCGATGATAATCTCGCTTAACGCGGTGTTCATTCGGGCAATGGCGCTCTTGCGGTCTTCCCCGTGGGCAATTAGTTTACCGATCATGGAGTCGTAGTAAGGCGGCACTTTATAGCCGTTGTAAATATGGGTCTCGCAACGGATGCCGGGGCCTCCGGGCATATGGAACTGGTCAATAGTGCCGGGGCAGGGCATGAAGGTTCTGGGATCTTCAGCGTTTAACCGGCACTCGATGGCATGGCCCTGAATTTTTACCTGATCCTGAGTTATTGACAGCCGTTCACCTGCCGCAATGCGCAGTTGTTCCTTGACGATGTCAAAGCCGGTCACCATTTCGGTAACAGGATGTTCAACCTGCACGCGGGTGTTCATTTCAATGAAATAGAACTCGCCTTTTTCATACAAAAATTCAAAAGTGCCGGCGCCCAGATAGCCGATATCGACACAGGCCTTGGCGCAACGTTCGCCGATGGCTTTGCGTTGTGCTTCGGTGATGCCGGGTGCGGGCGCTTCTTCAACCACTTTTTGATGGCGGCGCTGCATGGAGCAGTCGCGTTCGCCCAAATGTATCGCGTTGCCGTGCGAATCGGCCATCACCTGAAACTCTATATGCCGGGGATCTTCGAGGAATTTTTCCATGTACACCGTGGGATTGCCGAAAGCGGTGCCTGCCTCGGCCTTGGTCATAGTGATGGCATTTAATAACGCCGCTTCGGTATGCACCGTGCGCATACCTCGACCGCCGCCGCCGCCGGCGGCCTTGATGATAACCGGATAACCGATTTCATGAGCCAGTTTCAGGTTCTTTTTATTGTCATCCGGCAACGGGTCATTGTTGCCGGGGACGCAGGGAATCCCAGCCGCTTCCATGGCTTTTTTGGCGGAAATCTTGTCGCCCATTATGCGTATGGTTTCTGCATTCGGGCCGATAAACACAAAACCGCTTTGTTTTACTTTTTCAGCAAAGTCGGCATTTTCGGATAAAAAACCGTAGCCGGGATGGATGGCTTCGGCATCGGTCACTTCGGCAGCGCTGATAATAGCCGGAATATTCAAGTAGCTGTCAACGGATGCGGCCGGACCGATGCAGACCGATTCATCGGCCAGGCGCACATGTTTTAGATCCCGATCCGCCTCGGAATGCACGGCAACGACCTTGACGCCTAATTCCCGGCAGGCACGTAAAATACGCAGTGCGATTTCGCCTCGATTGGCAATAACGATTTTATCGAACATGAGTTTTCCGTCCCTGGTGTTATTCAATGATAAATAATGGTTGGCCATATTCGACAGGTTCGGCGTTTTCAACCAGAACTTTAGTGAGGATGCCGTCTTTATCCGACTCAATCTGATTAAGAATTTTCATTGCCTCAATGATGCACAAGGTATCGCCAACCTGAACGGATTGGCCGACTTCGACGAAAATCTTGGTACCCGGTGAAGCGGAACGGTAAAAGGTACCGACCATCGGCGATTTAACCACATGCCCGGTAATTTTTTCTTCTGATGCTGCTGTTGCCGGAGCGGCGATTGCGACAGGTGCGGCGGCAACAGGTGCAGGCGCGTAGGCGACAGCGGCAGGAGCGGCGGAATAGCGACTGATGCGGATGACTTCTTCGCCCTCTTTGATTTCCAGTTCGGCAATGCCGGATTCTTCGATAATCTCGATGAGTTTTTTTATTTTTCTAATATCCATAGTTTAGTGTCTCTCGGCTAATATCTGATGAGCGGCCAGTAAGGCCAGTTCGTACCCTGTTGCGCCTAATCCGCAGATAACGCCTTTGGCAATATCCGAGAAATAGGACTGTTTTCTAAAAGGTTCGCGTGCGTGAACGTTTGATAAATGAACTTCAATAAAGGGGATCCTGGTTGCCAGCAGCGCGTCGCGAATGGCGACGCTGGTATGGGTAAAGGCTGCCGGATTAATGATGATGAAATCAACCCGGGCTTGGTAAGCCTCATGGATCAGTTCTACAATCTCGTGTTCTGCGTTGTTTTGATGGAAGTTAAGTTGATGCCCCAGTTCCACAGCCTTTTGTTCCAGATGCTGCCTAATGTCAGCCAGAGTTCGATTGCCGTAAAGACCGGGTTCGCGAATGCCCAACAGGTTTAAATTCGGCCCATTTAAAACGGTAATTGTCGCCATTAATCTTTGCAGTCAGTTTAGGGTTAAAAAGCATTATTATCTGTTAATTTTGCCCAATTTATGGGGTTTTGTCCAGATAATATGTTTTTAGCAAAAGATAGCGGCAGAATTCAAGCTGTTTGGGGTCGTTATGTACATATCAGCTGATTTTTAAGGTTATTTGTTTGTTAGTTTGGCCGATGGACTCAAAAGCATTGGGCATTTAATTGTCTGCTGCTTTTTGCGCATTGATACGAGTTTTTCGCAAGTATATAAAAATGACGTCACAGCATGTTGTTAAGGCTTAACCAAAAAGAAATAACATGAAATTCTACAATTTTGCCGACATATCGGTAGTCGTAGCATTGATTGTTCGAGAGTTCTGCTGCCACTATGCAAAACTACGTTGGGCCGCAAGTTCCGTATCGGCGATTTGTCCGCTATCGTGTTGCAATTGTTCGGCGCATTGCCGTTGCCGCCGGAAGACAATCCCAACCGGAATTTGGGCTATTTTCCCGTGGGAGTTTCTGTGGGAGCGACGCCTACGTCGCGACTAGAACCCAATCGCGACGTAGGCGTCGCTCCCACAACCAGACATTTAAATTAAGTATTTAAAACCAGCCCCTTGGTATAAAATTGTCGATTTTTTTGAAAATAATACACTATGCAAACCACTGCAATTTATCCGGGTACCTTTGATCCCATTACCAATGGGCATTTGGATCTGATTGCCAGAGCGTCGAGGCTTTATCACAAAGTGGTCGTCGCTGTGGCGGTTAACCGGGGCAAAACCCCGTTGTTTTCCCTGGACGAGCGGGTGGCTTTGGCTAAAGCGGTTACCTCGGAGTTTCCCAATGTGGAGGTGATCGGTTTTGATAACCTGCTGGTTGAGTGCGCCAAACAGCAGGGAGCCAATGTGATTTTGCGCGGCTTGCGGGCGGTATCCGATTTTGAATATGAGTTTCAATTGGCCGGAATGAATCGGCGGCTGGCGCCGGAACTGGAAACCGTATTTCTAACCCCGGCCGAACAATATGAATTCATCTCTTCGAGCATGATCCGTGAAATTGCCCAGCTGAACGGCGATGTGTCCTGTTTTGTCCCTGACCTTGTTCATCAATGTTTAATAGACAAATTCAAGGCTGAGTAAAACAGCATGGCCTTGCTTATTAATGACGATAAATGTGCCCGATGTGGGGTTTGCGAACCCGAATGCCCAAGTGAAGCTATTATGCAGACCGAGGACTCTTATGTGATTGACACTGCTTTGTGTAATGAATGCGTTCGCTTTGGTGTCCCCTTTATGTGTATCGGTTTGCCCCAATGACGGCACCCATGAAACCAAAGAAAGTTTGTATAAGAAGTGTTTAAGTTTATTCAGTTGAGCAATTTATTGTTCGACCTTGTTTTGTAGGAGTAGGTATGGCCCTTATTATTAATGAAGAATGCATCAATTGCGATGTTTGCGAGCCGGAATGCCCGAATGGGGCGATTTCCCAAGGCGCGGATATTTATATTATCGACCCTGACTTGTGTACCGAGTGCGTAGGCCATCATGATGTGCCGCAATGCATGGAAGTTTGCCCGGTCGATTGTATCGATAAAGATGCCAAGCATGTTGAGAGCAAGGAAAGTTTGTATCAGAAGTATTTGAAATTGATAGGCTAGGCGATTGATCGTGTGGGCGCGAATTTATTCGCGTTTACCCTGCGTTTTTAACCAGTCTAGGCTTTCAACCGTAGTGCCAACCGGTTTATATTCCGCACCGACCCACCCCGAATAGGCCGATTTTTCAATGGCTGAAAACACCCGGTCGAAATAAATTTGACCGGTACCGGGTTGCCCCCGTCCGGGACAATCGGCAAACTGAATGTGACCGATTTTCTGGGCATGTTCGGCAATAAATGCCTCGGGCTTTTCGCCCATCATTCGCATGTGATAAATATCGTACTGCATAAACAGCTTCGGGCGGTTCAGCTGCTTTAACATCTCCAGCATTTGCGCGCCGCTATCGATGATAAATCCCGGCATATCCTGAGTATTGACGGCTTCGAAAGCCGTTTTAATGTCCAGCGGCGAAAAGGCCTCGATGGCTAACGCCAAGTTTTCCTTAAAGGTTGCCAGATATTGCTCCAGGCGGCTGCTATCCAGACAGCGTCCCGGCAGCACATTGATGACTTCCGGTTTTAACCGCTTGGCGTATTCGAGGGTTTGAGCGACGGCCTGTCTGAATTGATCGCGTTTTTCAGGCACACAGGCCAATCCCTCTCCGCCTTGTAATAAATCGTCGGCGTCTACGTTAAACAAAACCAGTTTTAAGTCATGCTCGTCCAGTTGGTTTTTTATCGCGGCTGCGCTTAACTCGTAAGGAAATTGAATTTCTACGGCGTTAAAGCCCGCTTGCTTGGCGGCCTTAAAGCGGTCAATTAGCGCCATTTCGGTAAATAACAGGCTCAGATTGGCGGTAAAATTAAGCATCGGTTTTCGTGTACAGTTTGATTAAAGTGGCAGGGTCTTGTTCCAGATAACCTTGACCGCCGTGCAGTTGCATCAGCTGCGAGGCCAGAGCGGACATGGGGACGGCAGTGCCCTGCTTGGTGGATAAATCGACCGCCATGTTCAAATCTTTCAACAGGGTTTTAACCCGCCATTTGACCGGCTCAAAGGTTCCTGTCGCCATTTCGGCGCCGACGATTTGCAAGGGTTTGGAGTCGGCAAAACCGCCTGCCAGCGCGACCGGTATTTGCCTGGCATCAACGCCGGCTTGCTTTGCCAGCGCCATCATTTCGGCGATAACCAGCACATTGCAACTGACGATCATCTGGTTGCAGATCTTGGTGATCTGGCCGCTGCCCACCTCGCCCATGTGGGTTAATTGTTGATACAATGGAGCCAGAACGATTCGGGCAACATCGATATGTTCTAAGTTTCCGCCCGCCATAATTGCCAGATTGCCCTGTTCTGCGCCGGCAACGCCGCCGGAAACCGGTGCGTCAACCCATCCCATCGCGCATTGTTCATGCAACAGCGCCGCTAATTGCCGGGTGTTTTCCGGGTGGATACTGGATAAGTCAATCAGCAACTTGGTCGCAGTACCGTTCGTTGCAATATCGTTGCGGACAATGGATTCTACGGCCTTTGTGTCGGCCAGACACAGGATAATGACCTCGGAGGCCCGGACTAATTCGGCAACGGAGCAGCAGGCTGTAGCGCCGGCATCGGTGACCGGCTGAAGCTTTTCAGGTGAGCGGTTCCAGACATTGACGCTAAAGCCTGCATCCAGCAAGCGCAATGTCATCGGCTTGCCCATCAGGCCGATACCGATGAAACCGAGGGTGGGTTTCTTATCTGTCATGGTTTTAATTGTTCCGGTTAATATTCAAAATGGACGCTACACGGCGGCGTTAACTATCGATTCTACGATATAATGCTCGGCTGAGGGCGACTTAGGAGTGAGTATGAAATAACGTGAACAACTCGCGCCATAAGTTTGTAGCGGGAGTGCAAGCTTTGCTTGCGTTTGCACGGGATGCCTGCACTCCGGCTATTGTAACCGTCAGAATAAAGTTGACTGAGTACTAGGCCGCAAGCATTATCATCGTTCCAACGCTCCGCAGCGTGAGAACGATAATCTATGCATCCTGCCGGACTAAATACCTCTTGAATTTACCATGACCTCTATTCCTTTATTGATTACCGCCCCGCATCCTTGCAGCTATTTGGACGACGAACAAGCGCAATCCGCGTTTGTTGATCCGTCATTCAGGCTTGATACCGCCGTTTATTCGCTGCTGATTGCTCACGGTTTCAGGCGTAGCGGCAACGACGTTTATCGTCCCCAATGTGCGCAATGCTCGCAATGCGTCCCGGTGCGCGTGCCTGTGGCGCAATTCGAACCCAACCGCAGCCAAAAGCGTTGCTTGCAAAAAAACCGGCAAACCACCGCCATCATCAAGCCCGCCGTTTTCGAACAAGCCCACTACGATCTTTATCTGCGCTACCAAAATCAGCGTCATGCCGAAGGCAACATGGCAAACACCAGTCCCGACGAGTACATTAAATTTTTAGGCAGTTCATGGTGTAACACCCAATTTATAGAGTTTTTTTGTGACGATGAACTTGCCGCCGTTGCGATTGTAGACCGCCTCGATGACGCCCTCTCTGCCGTTTACACCTTCTTTGACCCCAAATTTTCCAGCTACAGCCTCGGCGTTTATGCGGTGCTGTGGCAAATACAACATGCACAGAATCAGGGCCTGGAGTGGTTGTATCTGGGTTTTTGGATTGCCGACTGCCGGAAAATGAACTACAAAGACCAATACCAACCTCTGCAAGGCTTTATCGGTCAACAGTGGACCCAGATAAGCCCTTGACAACCCTGAACCGGATAAATATTGGCAAATAGGCGATTTTGTGTCACTCTTAAATTCACTGGAAATTAATACCATTAAAATATTCACGATGACCTGATAAAGCCGAATATGCCATGATCAAAATCAATAAAGGTCTGAACCTTCCGATTAAAGGCAACCCTGAGCAACTCATTAAAGGCTCTAAAGTACCTCAAACGGTTGCGGTACTCGGCGGCGATTATTTGGGCATTCGCCCGGCAATGGCGGTAAAGGTCGGGGATACGGTTCAACAAGGTCAATTGCTGTTTACCGATAAGAATAAGCCGGCGGTAAGATTCACGTCTCCCGGAACCGGCTATATTAAAGCCATCAATCGCGGAGCCAGGCGCATCTTGCAGTCTGTGGTGATTGAGCTCAACGGAGACGGGCAAGCCACTTTCAACCGCTATACGGCAACTCAGCTGGCCGCACTGAAGCGCGAACAGGTTATCGGGCAATTATTGGAATCGGGTCTATGGATCGCATTGCGCGCCCGCCCCTACAGCAAGGTTGCGGATCCCGCCATTATTCCGCATTCCATTTTCATTACCGCAATAGACACCAATCCATTGGCGCCCGCCATGAATAAAGTCCTGCAAGACCAAGAGCAGGATTTTGCCAACGGCGTACAACTGATATCCCGGCTGACCGAAGGCACGCTTTTTCTCTGCAAGTCGCCCGAAACAGTCTTGCCGGCCATGAATATTGACAACCTGGCTGTTCATGATTTTTCCGGCCTCCACCCTGCCGGTAATGTCGGCACTCATATCCACTTTCTCGACCCGGTTCGGCGCGGTAAAACGGTCTGGCACATCGGCGCGCAGGATGTTATTGCGGTCGGCAAACTGTTTAGCTCAGGTCGGCTCCATGTGGATCGGATCATTGCATTGGCCGGCCCATCGGTAAAACAGCCGGGGCTGTATAAATCCAGAATCGGCGCAGCATTGGATGATTTGAGCGCAGATCAGCTGCTGCCGGGGGAACATCGCGTCATATCCGGTTCGGTGCTGTCCGGATTCCATGCCCGGGGCGAAACGGCTTTCTTGGGCCGTTACCACCAGCAGGTCTCGGTTCTGCCTGAAGACCGCCAGCGCGAACTATTGGGTTGGCTAAATCCGGGGCTTAACCGTTTTTCGATCAAGCGCGTTGTCCTATCCCGGTTTTTTCCGAATCGGGCTTGCGATTTCACCACATCCACACAGGGCGAAACGCGCGCCATTATTCCCAGCGGCAATTTTGAACGGGTCATGCCTTTAGACATCATGCCGTTGTTTCTGCTTAGGGCCTTAGCGGTCGAAGATATTGAAGAGGCGGAAAAGCTCGGCTGTCTGGAACTGGATGAGGAGGATTTGGCCCTATGCGCTTTTGTCTGTCCGTCCAAACTGGAATTCGGCCCCATGCTGCGCAGCAACCTGGAGCTGCTTGAGGAGGAAGACCATGACTGAACAACAGCCTTTATCGGCCAGGCTGAAAGCCTTGTTTTCGCCCGGCGGGCGCTGGGCAAGCCTGCGGCCTCTGTATGACGCCGCCGATAATTTTTTATTGACTCCGGGAACCGTCACCTGCGGCGCGCCTCATGCCCGGGATGCGCTGGATTTTAAAAGATTGATGATTACCGTGGTCATTGCATTGCTGCCGACGGTGATCATGGCGCTCTACAATACCGGGTTGCAAGCCAATCTGGCTTTACAGGATGTGGGCGCAATCGATGCAAAAGGCTGGCGCGGAACTATCTTGACCCTACTCGATGTAGGCATCGCACCGGACAATATCGTGGCCGATACCGTGCACGGCGCCTTGTATTTTTTCCCGATTTATATTGTTACGCTGCTGGCGGGCGGCTTCTGGGAAATTTTGTTTGCCTGTGTCAGAAGACAGCCGATTAATGAAGGATTTCTGGTTACCAGCCTGCTTTTTGCGTTGATTATGCCTCCTGACATGCCCTGGTGGCAGGTCGCTCTGGGCATTTCCTTTGGCATCGTACTCGCTAAAGAAGTCTTCGGCGGCGTCGGGATGAATATCCTGAATCCGGCGTTGGCAGGCCGCTGTTTTTTGTATTTTTCCTATCCCCAGCAAATGACCGGCGATAATGTTTGGGTCGCAGTGGACGGCTATAGCCGGGCGACGCCGTTGGCGGAGCTTGCCGATCCTGAGCGAATGCTTTCCGTTACCTGGCAGGAGGCTTTTTGGGGATGGATACCTGGCTCGATGGGCGAAACCTCGGTGTTTGCCTGTTTAATCGGTGCGGCCATACTCCTTATCAGCCAAGTCGGTTCATGGCGGATCATGTTAAGCGTGGCGCTGGGCATGACGGCCATGGCCACGTTATTCAATCAAATCGGCAGCAACAGCAACCCGATGTTTGCGGTAACGCCGCTATGGCATCTGCTGCTCGGCGGGTTTGCGTTCGGCGCCGTGTATATGGCAACCGATCCGGTCAGTTCCGCCCATTCGCAGACCGGCCAGTGGCTGTTCGGACTGCTGGTCGGCGCGCTGACGGTGCTGGTCAGGGTAATCAATCCGGGTTTTCCCGAAGGCATTATGCTGGCCATTTTGTTTGCCAATGTGTTTGCGCCGACGATAGACCGAATCGTGGTCAGCGCACATATCCGAAGACGGCGGCGGAGATTCGGCTGATGCGCAATGACAGCCTAAAACAGTCTATCAAGGTCGTCTTAAGCCTCTGTCTGGTTTGCTCGTTTTTGGTTTCCGGTGCGGTGGTGTTGCTGAATGCTCGACAACAAGAAAATCAGCGGCTAAATAAAATCAACAATATTTTAATTGCAGCAGACCTTTATCAGACTGACGGCAACAGTGACGAGATTTATAAGCAGCGCATCGAACCGGTACTCATCGACCTGGCTAGCGGCGATCCCGTTGCTGTACAGCGCATTAGCCCCGATTTTACGCCGGATGATTTTGACATTCAGCGTTTCGCCAACGACCCCGAGTTGGGCGAAAATGTACCTGCCAATCTGGATAGCGCCAAGATAAACCGCCGCCCCAAATATATGCCGGTGTATTTGGTCAAAACAGCCGGACAGGCGGAAAAGCTGATCCTGCCTGTGTTCGGCAAAGGCTTGTGGTCGACGCTCTACGGCTTTGTGGCGCTGGACAGGGATTTACAAACCATTACCGGCCTAAGCTTTTATCAGCATGGCGAAACCCCCGGACTGGGCGGGGAAGTCGATAACCCGCGCTGGAAACAGCAATGGCCGGGCAAGCAGGCTTTTGACCGCGAGGGCCGCGTGATCATTAAAGTCCTCAGAGGCAAGGCAGATGCGAAGTCAGCCGATGCCGGCCATCAGGTCGATGGCCTTGCCGGCGCCACCTTGACCAGCCGCGGCGTTGATCGCCTGTTGAATTACTGGCTGGGCGAATACGGTTACGGCCCCCTGCTGGCAAGACTCAGGCAGGAATGGCATCTGCCTCGAGGGCATAGCGATGTTTGAGCATTATCTCAGCCTGTTTATCCGCTCGGTTTTTATAGAAAACCTGGCCTTGTCCTTTTTTTTGGGAATGTGTACTTTTCTGGCGATATCCCGGCGAATGAGCGCCGCTGTCGGTTTGGGTATTGCCGTCATTGCGGTGCAATCGATTACCGTGCCGATTAACAATCTGATCTACCATTACCTGCTTAAATACAATGCCTTGTCCTGGGCCGGTCTGCCCGGCGTGGATATGACCTTTCTCGGCTTGCTCACCTATATCGGCGTCATCGCGGCAACCGTCCAGATTCTGGAAATGTTTCTGGATAGATATGTACCCTGGCTGTATAACGCGCTGGGTATTTTTTTACCGTTAATTACCGTCAATTGCGCCATTCTGGGCGGCAGTCTATTTATGGTCGAGCGCAATTACCGGTTTTGGGAAAGCGTGGTTTTCGGGGCCGGTTCCGGCACCGGCTGGGCTTTGGCGATTATCGGCCTGGCCGGAATACGGGAAAGAATGAAATACAGCCATGTACCGGATGGCTTGAAAGGACTGGGGATTACTTTTATTACCGCCGGGCTGATGGCTATGGCGTTTATGATTTTTTCCGGAATTGAGTTGTAGGACGATGAAAGTCAAGGGAGAAGACGAATGAGCGAGCTAAACGTAATCATCCTGGGTATGGCTTTGTTTACCCTGATCGTGCTGTTACTGACGTTCATCATTGAGGCGGCCCGATCCAGGCTGATCGTCGGCGGCAAAGTAAAACTGTTCATCAACGACGATACCGACAAGGCGTTAGAAGTTGCCGCAGGCGGTAAATTACTGAATACCTTAGCCGAGCAGCACATTTACCTGCCTTCCGCCTGCGGCGGTGCAGCAACTTGCGGCCAATGCCGCGTGATCGTCAAAAGCGGCGGGGGAGAAATACTGGATACCGAACGGGCCAATCTGTCTCGCAAGCAAATACGGGAACACTATCGCTTATCCTGCCAACTGGCGGTCAAGCAAGACATGGCGCTGGAGCTGCCGGATGAATTATTGACCGTCAACAAATGGCAATGCCGGGTGCGCTCGAATCATAATGTCGCAACCTTTATCAAGGAACTGGTGTTGGAGTTGCCCCCGGGTGAGCGGCTCAAGTTTCGTGCCGGCGGTTACATCCTGATCGAAGTTCCCCCGCATACCCTGAAATACAGCGACTTCGCTATAGAAGAGTCATTCCGGGCGGACTGGGACCGGTTTAATCTCTGGCAATACCAATCCGCCGTTAAGGTACCGGTTTCGCGCGCCTATTCGATGGCCAACTACCCCGAAGAAACGGGTATTGTCATGCTGAATGTCCGCATTGCATCCCCGCCGCCGAGACAAACCGATGTTCCCCCCGGTCAAGTATCGTCCTATCTTTTCAGTTTAAAGCCGGGCGATAAAGTCGCTATTTCCGGCCCTTACGGCGAATTTTTCGCCAAAGAGACCGACCGTGAAATGATCTTCGTCGGCGGCGGCTCGGGAATGGCACCGATGCGCTCCCACATTTTCGACCAGTTAAAACGCCTGCATGCCCAGCGTAAAATCTCTTTTTGGTACGGCGCGAGGAGTTTTGGCGAAGTTTTTTACAACGACGATTTCAACCGTCTAGCCCAGGAGCATGAAAATTTTGCCTGGACGATCGGACTCTCAGATCCTCAGCCGGAAGATAATTGGCAGGGGGCGACCGGCTTTATTCACCAAATCCTGTACGAAAATTACCTAAAAGATCACCCGGCTCCCGAAGATTGCGAGTATTACCTGTGCGGGCCGCCGATGATGATCGCCGCCGTGGAAAAAATACTTGATGATCTTGGCGTCAATGCAAAAAGTATCATGTTCGATAAATTCGGCGGTTAAGCGTTTTGGGTGATGATTGCCTATCGACTTCGTGCATGGCTCGTTCCCATGCTCCGCGTCAAGATATGAACATGATTGTGGGGGCGACTTTAGTCGCCGATCAAGCAATAAGTTATTGACTGACTGGGCGACTAAAGTCGCCCCCACATCAGCAATTATTTTGTCGTGTCGCTTAACTTAATGGCAGTGACGCTCCGCGTGGGACGTATACGGAAGCATGGTGACATACAGAATCAGAACCCGTCCCGCTTAGCGTTTTTAAGTTATGTAGATAGCTATACCCTGAACGGCGGGGCTTTACGCTACACCAGGTAAAAATATGCCAATTCGGAATGCTTTTTTATGAAAGCATTAGTGGTTTATTTTTTCGTCCAGCGCGGCAACCACATTTGAGCCAATGAGGTCGCAAACATCACTGTTGATGCCAAGCTATAGCCAATACCGCCAATCATGGTAAGCCAGGCAAATCCCGGCCAGAACTTGGTCAGCCACCATGACGCAATATCCAGAACCAGAAAAGCGAAAGGTGTTGCTATCAGGATCAATTTCCAGAGCTGATTAAACTCGGCCATGCCGAAAATCCAACCGACAAACAGGAAAATGAAGCCGATACCGAACAAATGGATATGAGAAACACGCGTCAATGAGGCAATGCTGGCGCCATGATCGATTTCGGCCAAATTTTTTGCTACGTCAAGCTTAGCCACTTCTAGCAAACCGGATTCCTCATCGTGACAAGAAGCACAGTGTTTTTCTAATAAAGGCCCTACCTTGTCCCACTCCGCAACCGGGGCATCGTCACGCACCCACTGAATGAGGGTAAAATTAACGGCTTCAGGCGCTTTGGTCTTCATAGCGCCGGTGAGCGCAGCCTCCATTTTGGAGCCTGAGCGATTGCCATAATAACTGTAGACAATATCATTCATCGACAACCCCGGCTTACCATCAGCCATGCCATGAGTAAGCATGATCTGGGCGCCCGCCATCAGCAAACCCAAACCCATCACCAATAAAAAGCCGGTGAATAAAATCCTGTAGGTCAATGAAAGCTTGCCTAACGTTAAATCATCCCTTGGTTCAATCATTTTTATGCGCCTAAAAGTTATACATATAAGACAGAGCGACTACATTAACCGTGTAATCCTGCTCCTGTAGTCCGGTCGGCATAACGCGGTTTGGTGTAAAACCAAACTGCTGTCCGTTATAAAAATAGTCATTGCTGTTTAATTTTTGGTAGATATAGGCCAAAGCAACCTTGCCATTTTTATGGACCTTATAATTACCGGTGAGTTTAAAGCTGAGCAGCTCGTTCTTAATGGCTGGCAAAGTGCCGCAACTCAGCGTATTGGCATTTCCACAAGTGGCAAGATAAGGCACCTGCGTTGAGTAGCTGGTCTCGTCTAGGGCATACGAAACATCGCCGGTAATTTCCAGTTTTCCGTTCATCAGACCACCATGCCGTGTAAGAAGGCCGACGGCGTTGCCGTTGTCTGTAAGCTGATTAGTCCAGATTTGTGTAGGTGCTGTCAATGGATCGCCATCGCGGCCACTGCGTAAATCCCTCTCCCGATTTTGCCAACTCCAATAGGCAGAAACACTGCTATTTTCAGCGTAGCTATAAGTAGCGTCGACATTAACGCCCGCTGAGTGCCCCTTCTGCACACCTAGCGTCGCATTGTAATCGTCAAAGGTATAACGGCCATTCACGCCTAAATCCAGTTTTCGGGTAACCTGCCAATTGACGCCGGTTTTCATCACATGCTGCTTGCGAGAATCGTAAGGATAAGCCACGAAGCCTAATTTATTTCGGCTATTTACGTTCTCATCATAGTCGCCGGTATTTGCTTGGTAGATGTCATTAAAATCCGCATTGCGGGTAGCAAAGCTGTAGCCGGCATTAAAATTAACGTCTTCTATCGCTTTTAGCCGGTAGCTTAACCCGATTTTATCCTCGTCACTGGAAGGACTGTCCAGGCATTCAGCGCCACCTACTACACCGTTACACCAGCGCCTGAGGTGGTCGCGATCATAAGCCAAGCGTAATGTTTGCCCCTTGGTTAGACGGTAATCGGCTGCCGCCTGGTATTGAGTCTTTCTATTACTATAGGGCGTATTGACTCCAGTATAAAGACCATCAGCGGTGTTCTTGTAATTGTAGATGTCTGAATTCGTGCGATTATCGCGTTCATTATATTTAACCCCGGCGCTCAGGGTAAGATCCTTGATACTCTGATTAGTTAACTTTAAGTCCCCATGTGTGGTCTCCACCTGCCCATTCAGCGACGAGGCAGGCAGTCCGCCCTGTATCATTTCAAAAGGCTCTCCACTGGCTTGCATTATGCCGGTCGCAGCGTAACTACTATCCTGCTTGTTATAGCCGTAAGAGAATCCACCGGCCAGTTTTGTGGTTGATGAAAAGGCATAACCGCCACTCAGGTTCGCCTGGTGAAGACTGTTGGTCGGCGCCGTACTCATGGTGTTGTTTACGAAGCAATCAGGCCCCGAGCAAGCGCTTACATTACTGGCGAGCGCATTCTGCCAACTCAGGCTGTTGTAATCATTATGGAACAGCGAGCCATAATAGCCGCCGGTTAGATGCGCCTTGTCTCCGGTCCAGTTCAGCGCGGCATTGATGTTATCGGTCATGTAGCTGGTCGGGTTCATGATGATGTTAACGGCCTCGGCGCGCCCGGTAGATCCGCCAAGGAGATTTATCCCGCCCTGCGACGCGGTACCAATCAGCTTGGCGCCTGTCTGCTCAAGGTGATTGTAATCAACCTGCGCATTAAACTGTGGGTTGAAGGCATATGAGGCGCTGATGGGTGCGTTTCTGCGCGTGGTGTACTCTTTTTCGGTATGGAAAGCACCTAACTGGTTCGGAGTCAGCGCTCTTGCACTAGGAAAAGCATTGTTTCCGTTAATTGCGCCAAAATCTTCAGGTAAGTTAAATTCATTCCCGCCGGTTTTGCCTTGCAACGGTGTTTGAAAAGTATCCGTGATGTTATGGCGCAATTCGTCGTAACCCGCACTAAATTTCCATTTACCTTGATCGCTGATTGAACCGCCGAGTGTGCGGGAGGTGGTGCCGAGACCTGTTCCGTTTAGCTGCCAGCGCAGAGCGCTATCTTTGCTATCGTAGCCCTTGCCGCCACGCACATCGAAGCCGCCAAGGCCATAAAAGCCCTCATTATCCAGACCGTTGTATTCACCGAATTTGGCCGAATTTTGGCTGGAATACAAGGCGCCAAACTCTACCGTGTTGCTAGGGTGTTTTAAGGCAACCGCCTCATCTTCCTCTGCATGAGCACCCAGCGGCAAGGCAAAAGCGACCATCAATGCGCACCGCACCGCTAAAACCAAGGCGCTGACTTTCAATTCTTCATTACGAGTTTTCATGATTGTCTCCGAATTTTAGTTTAGCGTTGCAAAAGAGCACCGGCAGGATGATTCGAACCATGAACCAAACTGTGACAATTCAAGCAAGCCCGACCTGTGAAATTTTCGCTTGGCACAGCAGTCAGTCCGCCTTGTGTGCCTGCAGCGCTACCGGCAACCGGATTCGTACTGCGATGCGGACCATCATGGCACTCCGAACACAGGAATGGCGCACGCGAATTGAGTAGCGGCGTAATGTTGGAGCCGTGCGGGGTATGGCAATTGGTGCAGTCCTCGGTCACCGGCTGATGTTCCCACAAGAATGGCCCGCGTTTTTCGGCATGGCAGGTGTAGCACGTTTCGGTGACCGTGTTTTTAGCAAGCATTTTTGGCCCGGCTGAACCATGCGGATTATGGCAATCGGAACAAGCGACCTTGCCTTCAGTAATCGGGTGGTGAGAGAATTTGCGAGTTTGCGCCCTTTGCTCTTTGTGGCAGGTAAAGCAGACCTCGGGTTGAGTCTTCTTGTCGCGTACCTTGTCATGTGCCGTGTGGCTTACGTGGCATGAACTGCACGCCACGTCAGCAACTTGATGAGCTCCGCCCTGCCAGTGCGTGCGTGTTGGATCTTTTTCGTGACAGGTCAGACAGACTGTATTTTGCTCGTTTACCTCGCTCGGCGAGTAGGCACCGGACGTGGTTCCAAAGATAACATCGGGAGCCTCACTCTTGCCACTCAAATGTTTTTCACTCTCGCCATGGCAAGATTGACAGGATGGCGTACGCGAATCGGCTTTATTGCCGTGCGCGGTTTGATAAATAGAAAGAATAGGCTTCTTTTCGTTTTCATCGTGACACCGGGTACATTTCGAGTCTCTGTCTAACTCATCAGCGGCAGTCTTATCCGCGACTTTGCCGACTGGTGCAGGTGTTGCCGCTGGCGTCGGTATGTTTTCGGCGTGTGCAGACATCATTATTAGTCCGCATAGCAGGATAATTTTAATTATTATTTTCATCAGATAGTAGTTCCAACAGGTTTAAAGATCGACATACAACGCTCAGCCAAGGCGATTCAAGTAAAATACAACTTAATGTTTCCAAGTCCTGCGAGGCTTTTATAGCTCGCAGATTAGTGCAATTTTTCTATTTCAGACAGTCGACTAAAGTTGGCTGAATTCAGCTCAAACAGGATTTTCAGTGAAAGACGTTAAAGACCATAAGCCTGCCACCCGGTAGATATCAGATATTAAAGGACAAAATCCAAGCCACTAAGTTATTAATTTCTTTGGGATCGTCCGATTTCAAGATCAGGTGAAGTTCTTCGTGTCCGTCGGGAAATCTGACATTAACACCTGAATTCAGGTGCTGAAATATCTTTTCTTCCGCTTTAGAATCATCCTTAAATTTGGCGGCAATCTTGGTGAATGCAGGGCCGTCTTTATCTTTGTTAGTGCCGTGACATCGAAAACAATTGTTTTGCTTAGCAAAGGCTTTCGCAGCATCGACATCGAGTGTTTCCGTATTGGCAGACAAAGAAAATGCGGTAAGAGCGATAACGAAAAAGATATTTAGACTTAACGAATATAAACGTTTCATGAATGCGCCTCAAGAGTAAAGGATAATTAACCTATTGTTGTTAAGGTAGTAAGCTAATAGACTATTGTCAAAGAAAATACGCCTAACCGCCTTTTATTTTAATTCGGACACTATAGAAACGACAATTAAACCAATGACTTAATATTTTGTTGATGGATTCTCAAGATGCAAGCAGTCTGCATACAGCGTATCCCGAAAACCACCACCATTAAGTTGACGCATGGACAGGGTTGTGGGGGCGACTTTAGTCGCCCAATCAGTCAATAATGCGTTGTTCAATCGGCGACTACCTACAGCAGGCGTTTTAGGCGAAGTCACACCCTCGTCGCGACGTAGACGTTGCTCCCGCTTCCCGGCGGGGTATGACGCGCTTTTTTAGTTTGCTGAAGCAGCTTGCTAATCAAAAAAATTAATGCTACATACGGACAGTCAATAAGCATATCTTCAGTAATCGCATACTTAAGCTTAAACTCTTATCACGCATTCAAGACGCAATGGAAAGATAGGGGTTAAAATGCAGCAGGCAAACACTCAACGAACGGCTATTTAATCAATTCCCAAAGGAATAAACCGGCCTTTTTAGTCGCTTAATTTTTTAAGCAACAGTAACTCAATGTTGGAAAAGGACACGCATCAATGGCTAAGTTAAAAAACGAATCTCAGCTGCTAAAAAAAGCGATGGAGGTTGGTGAAAATTATGCGAAAAATCGTGGCTACGCCAATTTTGCCTCGACGGATTCATCAAAAGACAAGACTGAATGTCTTTATCGTCTGCTGGTCAATGATCAACTTATTCAGCCGCTGGCGATTGACCAGGAAAACGGGGTGAATATGAAACATAAACTGGCCTTATGGATAGCGCGGCAATTGCCGAAAGATCACCCTCTTTTAATGTAGGGGCGGCTTTAGCCGCCCCTACCCATGCAAACCCTAACTCAAGGTAAATCCGATGAATAACAAAACCCAACTGCGCTGGGGTATTTTAGGTGCGGCGCGCATCAACGAGCGTCTGATGCCCGCCATCGTCGAAGCGTCCAATGCCGAGCTGGTTGCGATAGCCAGTCGTCGCCCCGGCGCCGCCGCACAAACGCTGGCGCAGTACGCACCGCAACAGCCGCAGGTGCGCACTTACGACGACCTGCAAATCTTACTCGATGATCCTGAAGTCGATGCAATATACCTGCCGCTTGCCAACCACGAACATGCCGAATGGACGTTGCGCGCCATCGAACACGGCAAACATGTACTGTGCGAAAAGCCTATGGCGTTAAATGTGGCCGATATAAAAACCATTAGAACCGCCGCCCAGCGGCATAAAGTCACCGTCATGGAAGGCTTTATGTACCGATTCCACCCGCAACATCAGCGCGTGCAGGAATTGATCCGGTCGGGAATAATCGGCGAAGTCAGGTCGGTGCGTTCCAGTTTTTCTTTCATGATGAAACCCGCCCGGCTCTATCGTCTGACAGAAAGCGTCGAAAACGGCGGCGGCGCAATGTGGGACATCGGTTGTTATGCGATCCATTCAGCGCGGATGTTTTTTAACGAACCTGCTGTCGCGGTAACGGCCATCGCCAAATATGTCGAAAGCGGCGCGGACATTGCGACCAGCGGCATCATCGATTTCGGCGACGGAAAATACGCGCATTTCGATTTCAGCTTTGAACGCGCAAGACGCTGCGAATATGAAATTATCGGCACCCAAGGCGGCATTAAATGCCACAACGTCTGGTCTATGCCCAGCGATGTGCCGGTAATTTCATGGTGGACTGAAGACGGTCAACTCGGTGAAGAGCAGTTGCCTACGGCAAATCACTTCCGCCTGGAAATCGAACATTTCAGCGCTTGCGTATTAAGTGGCACTGCCCCGAAGCTGTCGCTGGAAGATGCCCAAGCCAATTGCCAAATCATCGTTGCCGCCTTGCAATCTTCGGCTAGTGGGCAACGGGTCAGACCGGGTTAAACCACGAACATGCGGATCGGGTCGGGGTAACGGGATTGCGCCCCTACCCTTTATCGCGACAACGGGCAAATAACTTGTGTAGATAGCTATGCACACCAGGCTTCCAACTTAAACCGGGACAGTTGAGATCATTGTGGGAGCGATACCCTCATCGCGACGAGGGCGTCGCTCCCACAATGATATAACATCAGTGCTATCAAATTAAATGGCTGTCCCGGCTTAAATGGGCGGCCCGCACACCACAGGTAATGCAGTTTTGCGCAACGGCGGTTGAATCCAACAGCTTATGCTGTCGAGAGTTGCGATGGCAGCATATGTAAATGTTGATTCAAATTGGATGCTGTTACCAGCCATAAGCGAGACAGCGGAATCATTCCGGCAATTAATTGTTGCACGAAACGAGGAGACCGCAATTCAAGCATAACTTTAGCGCCACCCACTCATCAAACCATTCAATTCGTTAAGCGGCCATTAAGGTTCGAGCGAATAATATGAGCTCAAAGTTTATGACCGGGCATCATGCCTGTACCGACTCAATATACAAACAGATTAAATTAATTATTTAAGGAAGATAACCATGAAAAAGTCGCTTTTTTTTACTCTATTGGCTATGTTTACCATTATATATTCATCTGCATCCTACGCGTCAGGAGGTGAAGGTCGCGGTCATGGCAGAAAACACCACAAACATCATCATTCCGAACAGGCCAGATATTATCAGCAACAACCTCAATATTCACAGCCTCAAGATCCGCGCTCTCACCAGGGTTTGGCAGGCGGTGTTGTCGGTAGCGTTTTAGGCTACGAAATAGGTAATGGCGACCCAATTGCTACCGGACTGGGCGCTGCCGCAGGTTCTTATCTCGGCAATGGAATTGCAGGAAGACGCTAACCCTGATTGATTAACCGGTAAACTTGATTTTATTAACTCAACACCGAACAACTCAAAGAGAAAATATCATGAAAAAATTATTTTTTTTAATTCAATTAACTGCCGCTATCATCCTGTTTTCACCATTATCTTATGCTGATGGTCGCGGCGGGGGACACCGTGGTCACGGCTGGGGACATTATGGAGGACATCATGGCCATCATGGCCACCACGATGACTATTATGTGCAACCGCAAGTCAATTACTATTATTCCCAACCTGAAGTTCACTATTATCAGCAACCGCCGGCTCGTTATTACCAACAACCACGGTATTCAAACGATCCACGCTCCCACCAAGGCTTGGCCGGTGGCGTTATAGGCAGCGTTTTCGGCTATGAACTGGGGGGTGGCGACCCTATCGCTACCGGACTGGGTGCCGCCGCAGGTTCTTTCATTGGCAACGGAGTTGGCCAGGACTACCCAAGAAGATGGTAATCCAATCGGCCCAATGAAATATTGGGCCGTACTTAGTCGGGGCGACGGGATTACGTCCATCGCCCCGACCCGTTCTGGAGAATAAGACTCTCCTTGTCTGTGAAAATAACTCAAAGCCAGCTTTGAACTCCGAATCATTATCTTGACGCTGACTTGATCAGCCTATAGTCCAAAAAGAACATAGAGAGTGATGGTCGCAATGCCGATCACAACCAGTTTAATTTTATTGAACAAAGACTGCTCCCACCAATAACAAAGCAGACTTGCTTTCTTATACGTATAGATTGCCAACAGGTTTTCTTTACTATGCCGACAAAAATGCGGCAATACCCGCCACAGACGGTAGAGTCCATATAAACCAAAAGACACCAGGATATAAAAGACGATAATCTGAGTTTGTTTCGTGTCGGTATGAAAAAGATGTTCGACGAGGTCATCAAGATGGGACTCGATAAACTCAAAAACAATATGGAAAAACTCAAGGAAATGCTCGTACAGGAAATGAAGCGGTTCGAACAATAAACCGAATACTATATCAGGTGCAACAATAGCCGTAAGCACGACGGCTAATAGAAATCCATTAATCCATCTTTGCTGCTGCCGCTTTTTATCCGCATACTTGATCAGTAATTCCCGATCTTCATCTTTCATATTGACAAAATGAACGCTAACAAAATAAGGATACCGACTGTCATTTGCTTGTCTTTTTTCACAAAAAACAACCTTGCCGTAAGTTACGATGACAGCCATGCTGGATACCAGCACTATTTTGATGATCAGATAGTCGCCTTCTTTAAGCGCGCCTTCACCCATAAAAACCATACCGCCTGCACTGATGTTGACGTCACGGGTTTTGTTTTCCTTAATTTTAAAGTTCGGAGTCATAACATCCGGCGAGATTTTTTCCTCGCCGGGCGATAGCAACTCAGAATCCTGCGATACCATTTCAATATCAGAAGATAAGGAAGGATTATTTAAAATATTATCGAAAATAGAGTGAGGTTCGGTCACCAGTTTTTCATCTATTTTTTTGTAAAACAGATGAACTTCATCATAAATCCGGAAAAAAGCTCTCCGATTTTTATTTTTCGTCATGTTGACCCTATCCATAATCTATAACCTCTAAACTTTATATCGCTAGATATTTGATATTAGTCAACGAAAAGCACGAAAGACACGAAAAAAATTAAAAGACTCTTAATTACCAGCTTAACGGTTCAACTGTTTTCGCCTTACAACCAGCACTAATGATTCAATTTCCTCACCCGTTTTTGGTGCTTTTCGTGCTTTTCATGGACAAGATCAGCCTACCCATACCCTGGCGTTCCTGAACAGGCGCATCCACGCGCCAACTTCATCCCAATCATCCGGATGCCATGAATTTTGCACCGTTCTGAAGCAACGCTCGGGATGCGGCATCATAATGGTAAAGCGCCCGTCGGTAGTGGTCAGTCCGGTAATGCCGAACGGCGAACCGTTAGGGTTGGCCGGAAATTCCGTGGTCAATTCGCCGTAGTTATCGACATAACACAAGGCCACCGCACCGGCTTCCAGCGCAACCGCCGGATCCACGGCAAATTCTGCACGGCCTTCGCCATGCGCAATAGCGACCGGCATTCTGGAGCCTTCCATACCGGCAAACAGTATCGATGGCGATTTTTGCACCTCGACCAAGGCCACCCGCGCTTCGAATTGTTCGGAGGTGTTACGCATGAAACGCGGCCAGTGTTCGGCGCCGGGGATGATGTCTTTTAATCCAGACATCATCTGGCAACCGTTACAAACGCCCAAGCCGAAAGTATCGGGTCGCTGGAAAAATGCGGCAAATTCATCGCGGCAGCGCGGATTGAACAGGATGGATTTTGCCCAACCGCCGCCTGCGCCGAGCACATCGCCATAAGAGAAACCGCCGCAGGCAACCAGGCCGGTAAAATCGGCCAAGCTCACCCGACCGTGAATAATATCGCTCATGTGTACATCGATGCTGGTAAATCCGGCGCGATCGAATGCCGCCGCCATTTCCACATGGCCGTTAACGCCCTGCTCGCGCAATATCGCGACTTTGGGTCTTGCGGCAGTTGCAAACACGGCTGTCACATCGTCATTGACATCAAAGGTCAGCTCAACATTCAAACCGGGATCTTCATCATCGGCGATGCGTTCGAACTGTTGCAGCGCGCATTCCGGGTTATCGCGCAAGGCCTGCATCTTGTAGCTGAGTTCGGACCAGAAGCTCTGCAATTCGGCACGACCGGCGGCATAAATAACTTCTCCAAAATGGCGAATAGTTAATTGCTGCCCTGCATCCAGTGAGGGCGACGCAAGGCGCCCAGGGCGCCTTGCGTCGCCCTCACAATATTCGGACTGAGCCATGGCGTAATCAACAACCTTACCTATGACATAAACGCAATCAATCAAGCCTGATTGATTCAACAGTTCCACGACATCCTTACAATCGCTCTGACGCACTTGCAATACCGCGCCCAGTTCCTCGTTAAACAATGCCGCCAGCACATCATCGCCCAGACTATCGAGCGTTAAGGTCACGCCCAGCCTGCCGGCGAACATCATTTCCGCCACCGTTGCCAGCAAACCGCCATCGGAACGGTCATGATAGCTCAGCAGTTTATCCTGGCCGTTGAGCGTTTGTATCGCATCGAAGAAGGCTTTCAATAAACCCGCTTCATCCAGATCAGGGCAATCATCGCCAAGCTGGTTGTAGACTTGCGCCAGCACCGAACCGCCCAAACGGTTTTTACCGGCGCCCAGATCAATCAGAATCAAGGCGCTGTCTTCATCAGCCACACAGCGCAGTTGGGGTGTCAGGGTAAGGCTAATATCGGCAACCGGCGCAAACGCGGTAATCACCAGCGATAGCGGCGCGGTCATGGTTTTTTTGTCCCACACCGTTTTCATCGACAAAGAATCCTTGCCCACCGGTATCGCAATGCCCAGCGCCGGACACAATTCCATGCCCACCGCTTTGACGGTATCGAACAGGGCCGCATCTTCGCCCGGGAAACCTGCGGCCGCCATCCAATTGGCCGACAATTTGATTTTTTTCAGCGAATCGATGCTGGCGGCGGCAATATTGGTAATCGCCTCGCCTATCGCCATGCGACCGGATGCCGGCGCATCGATAACCGCAATCGGCGAACGCTCGCCCATCGCCATCGCCTCACCGGTCAGCGCATGAAAGCCGGACGCGGTGACCGCAACATCGGCCACCGGCGTTTGCCAGGGGCCGACCATTTGATCGCGCGCGACCAGTCCGGTAACCGAACGGTCGCCGATATGGATCAAAAAGCTTTTGTCGGCGACCGCAGGGAATGCCAACACCCGCTTGACCGCATCACTCAGCGTGATACCGCTAAGATCCAGCGCTTGAGTGTTGGCCGGCACATGTTCGACTTTACGGTGCAACTTGGGCGATTTGCCGAATAATACCGACATCGGAATATCGACCGGCTGGTCGCCCAGCAGCTCGTCGCTCAACGATAAATGCTCTTGTTCGGTTGCCTCGCCGATCACCGCAAACAGACAATGTTCGCGTTCGCAAAAAGCGCTGAATAATGCCAGCGATTCGGGCTTAATCGCAACCACATAACGTTCCTGCGCTTCATTGCACCAGATTTGCATCGGCGACATGCCTTTATCGGCGTTATGCACCTTGCGCAATTCAAAGCGGCCGCCGCGATCGCAGTCGTGAATGATTTCCGGCACCGCGTTGGACAAACCGCCAGCGCCAATATCGTGAATCGACACGATCGGCGTATCGTTGCCCATCGAATTGCAATGATTAATGACTTCCTGACAACGGCGTTCCATTTCGGGATTTTCCCGCTGCACCGAGGCAAAATCCAGGTCTTCCGAACCTTCGCCGGAAGCCTGCGATGAAGCGGCGCTGCCGCCCAGGCCGATCAACATCGCCGGGCCGCCCAGGATGATAATCAACGAACCGGCCGGTATCGGGTGTTTATCGACCAGCATCGGCCGGATGTTGCCCATGCCGCCTGCGATCATGATCGGCTTGTGATAGCCCCTGAATTCATTGTCACTGCCCGGCACCGATTGCTCGAAGCTGCGGAAATAACCGGCCAGATTGGGTCTGCCGAATTCGTTATTAAACGCCGCGCCGCCGAGCGGGCCTTCCAGCATGATGGTCAGCGCCGAGGCGATACGCTCCGGCTTGCCGTTATCCGTTTCCCAGGGCTGGGGAAAGCCCGGCACTTTCAAATGCGATACCGAAAATCCGGTTAACCCGGCTTTGGGCGAAGAGCCGCGCCCGGTCGCGCCTTCGTCGCGAATCTCGCCGCCGGAACCGGTTGCCGCCCCCGGATAAGGAGAAATAGCGGTAGGATGATTATGGGTTTCCACTTTCATCAGCAAATGCGCATCTTCTTCGACATAAGCATATTCGCCGGTTTGCGCATTGCGGATAAAAACCTGCGCCGATGAACCTGTCGCTACCGAGGCGTTATCGCTGTAGGCCGACAAGATGCCTTCCGGGCTTTTTTGGGCGGTATTGCGGATCATGCCGAACAAGGATTGCGCCTGCTCTATGCCGTCTATCGTCCAATCGGCATTAAAAATCTTGTGTCGGCAATGCTCGGAATTGGCCTGGGCAAACATCATCAATTCGACGTCGGTCGGATTCCTGCCCAATGCTTGAAAACTGTCGGTCAGGTAATCGATTTCATCCTCCGACAAGGCCAGACCCAGTCCGGTATTGGCGCTAACCAGCGCGTCGCGTCCCTGCGTAATAATATCGACACGCAATAACGGCTTGGGCTGATGATGAACAAACAATGCCGGCTCGACGTCACCCTCCAAAACGGTTTGGGTCATACGGTCATGCAGTAACGCATTCACAGATGGCGATAACGATCCGTTAACATCCAGCGTGTATTCAATGCCCCGCTCGATACGGTTAACTTCGGATAATCCGCAACGCTGGGCAATCTCGGTCGCCTTGCTGGACCAGGGTGAAATCGTGCCCGAGCGCGGCACCACCAATAAATGCTGTCCCGAACTATCGATGTTTGCTTGCGTGGAACCGTAAGCCAGCAACTGCTTTAAGATCCCGGCCTGGTCTTCATTCAAGTCATTTTCAATATCCACAAAGTGAATAAACCGCGCTGAGACGGCCTTGATAGCAGGTTCTAAGGACTGAAGTTCAGCCAGTAGTTTGTTAATACGAAAGTCGGAAAGCGCGGAAGTTCCAGAGATTTTTAACATTTGAAAAAAGTTCAAGGTAAAAGGTGAAAGATTCAAGATGAAACACCGATGTCGGACAGGTTCAAACCCCGTCCCGTTCAAAGCTTCCAACTTAAACCGGAATAGTTGAGATCATTGTGGGAGCGA
>JAURVK010000016.1 GCA_030655535.1 Methylobacter sp.
ACCACAGAGAACACGAAGGACACGGAGAAAATAACAACGTTAATTCAAGGCATTAAAAACTTCGTGCTCTCCATGTTCTTCGTGGTTATTCTTTAATTTTTCTAAATACGAATACTTTCACAGTCTCGGGAGCGTGGGAACGAGAAATTGTGGGGGCGACGCGTAGGAACGAAGCAGCACGCCCTTTCACCTTTCACCCTTCCCCTTAAATTTCAATACAAATCCACCGGATCGACATCCAGCGACCAACGTACTTTTTTCGCCTGCTTGAGTTTTTCGATTTTCGGCATCAACACATCGAGCAACGCATGCAACTCCGGCCGCTTGCTACTCTGAAACAGCAATTGATAGCGATAAAGTCCCGCACGTCTGGCCATCGGCGCCGCAACCGGCCCCAAAATCTGGGTGCGACCTTTGCCCAGTTCTTCCGCCAACTGGACAATCGCATGCAGAAACAGCTTCGGCATCTCGGCATCTGCGGCCTGCACTCTTAATAAGGCCTGATAACTGAACGGCGGCAATGACGCGTCTTTGCGCTCCGCCAACGCGGTTCTGGCAAAACTGCTATAACCCTGAGAGATCAGCGTTGTTAATAAAGGATGCTCCGGCTGCCGGGTTTGCATGATGACTCTGCCGGGTTTTTCCTCACGCCCGGCACGGCCTGAGACCTGCACGATCATTTGCGCCAGTTTCTCGGGAGCATGAAAATCAATGCTGAATAGACCGCTGTCCACATCCAGTATCGCCACCAACGTCACATTGGGGAAATGATGGCCTTTCGCCAGCATTTGCGTACCTAAAATTATATCTACCGCACCTTGATTAATTTGCTGCAAATAATTTTCCAATGCACCTTTGCGCTGAGTGGAATCCCGATCCAGGCGGACAATCGTTTTATCGGCAAATAATTCCGCCAACACTTTTTCCACCCGTTCGGTACCCAGTCCCAACGGCGTCAATTCCCCTGATTTGCAGGCAGGACACTGCCTGATCAAACGCTGTTCCTGTCCGCAATGATGACAACGTAATGCCCCTTCATCATAATGAATCACCAGATTGGCATCGCAACGTCGGCAACGTGCAACCCAGCCGCAACCATGGCATATCAAAGTGGGGGCAAAACCTCGCCGGTTTAAGAATAATAAGACCTGTTCGTTTTTTGCCAGGGTTTTATGCATCTCGGCAACCAGCGCTTCGGACAGACCCTCTTGCATCCTCTTATTTCTGATGTCCAATAGCTGCAACACCGGCGCTGTGGCATTCCCAGCCCTTTCCGGCAGATGCAGCATACGGTAACGTTTGTTATCGACGTTATGCAGACTTTCCAACGCAGGCGTTGCCGAGCCCAGCAATACCGGAATATTTAACAACTTGGCGCGCACCACAGCCACATCGCGGGCCGAAAAACGAAAGCCTTCCTGTTGCTTGAACGAGGCATCATGCTCTTCATCGAGAATAATCAAGCCGGGATTTTTTAACGGCGTAAACAGCGCGGATCGGGTGCCCAACAAAATGGAACATTCACCCCGCTGCATGTTAAGCCAGGCACTGGTCCGCTGCCGGTCGGTTAATTTGGAATGGGAAATGGCAATGCTGACGGTAAAGCGTTGCCGGAACCGGTCTTCAAGCTGAGGCGTCAGGGTGATTTCCGGCAACAACACCAAAACCTGCTGCCCCCGTTCCAGCACGGTACGGATAATCTGCATATACACTTCGGTTTTGCCGCTGCCGGTCACACCCTCCAGTAAGAACACGCCGAACTGTCCCAGGCTGTCGCATACGACATCTATCGCCGCCTGCTGCTGCGGATTACAATGCAGAGCATTATTCCTGACGATTGGCTTTCGGCTATCAATCCCGAACCCTGCTGCGGCAAGCTGTAGTAACTGCTTGTCCAGCAACTGCTTTACAGCGCTGCGCCAGTTTTTATTCCAGACGGAAAGCTCCGCTTCGGACAAGCCGTTGGGGTGAGTTTGAAACTTTTCCAGTACGCTTTTTTGTTTGGGCGACCGCTTCAATTGCTCGCTATCAAGCGCCTTACCCAAGTCGGTCAATGCATAGCGTTTTTCTGTTTGAATAACCGCCGATTTGCCCTGGCGTAGCGCCACAGGAAATGCAGCGCTGAAAACTTCGCCCAACGGATGATGGTAATAACGACTGGCCCAATACAACAGCGTCAAATCTTTTGCTGACAATAAGGGTTTTTCGTCGAGTATCCGTTCGACGCGTTTTAATTTACCGCTGTCTATATCGCTATGCCGAGCGCACTCGACCAGAAAGGCGATTTTTTTAGTTTTTCCAAAAGGCACTTCCAGGCGAACACCCGGTTTGACAGGGATCATCTCGATATTATCCGGCGCCAGATAATCGAATAATCGATAAACAGGCAATGCAATAGCAACCCTGAAAATCAACTCGTTCCCGCTTTGCAACTTAGCCATAATATTTGAATTATTTTCGATGTTTTAAGACTAAGTGATTATACGTATTCAACAATTTGAGTTAACCACAGAAGCTGTGGATAACTTTGTGGACAAGTGGTTCTTAACAACGCTTACTGGCGGTTTTTATTACCGTTTTTCTACATTGAATCATTTTTATACATTAATTAATTTTCCTTTACTTTCAACTATTTATTATTTTTATATGAAAAATATCAACTGCTCTATCGACTCTATTTTAACTTGACTTACCGTAAATCCGCATTGTGGATTAGCCGCGCTAAGTTGGACGGCATCTTTTCGCAATCCAACACCTTGACACACCAAGCTACGGCTCAGTAACTCCAATTTTATCAGTTTGCACGTAAAACCCCTTCCTTCAGGCATAGCTATCTACACAAGTTATTTGCCCGTTGTCGCGATAAAGGGTAGGGGCTATGTCCTTTAGGTCGGGGTAATTCACTGCGGTTTGATAAACTTAATCGTCATCCTATCGCTTTCGCCGATAGCCAAATATTTATTTCTATCCTTATCCTTGAGCCTTAAAGCAGGGGGCAAAGTCCAGACGCCTTCGGGATAATCCTTGGTGTCTTTGCTATTGGCATTGATTTCGGATTTATCCAGAAACTCAAAACCCGCATTTCTTGCCAGCGCAATCACATAGTCCTCGGTGACGTAGCCGGATACGGCCTTGGTATCTTGCTGCCTTAACGTTGAATTTCTATGCTCCACGACGCCTAAAATCCCACCGGGCTTTAATGCCTTGTACATCGCATTAAATACCGCTGCGGCCTGATCGTTTTTCATCCAGTTATGCACATTACGAAACGTTAAAACCCGGTCAGCTGAAGCCTCAGGGGCTATCTGCAAAAACTTGGGCGGCTGCAATACGCTTAACTCAACTTTGCCGTAAACTTTCGGCTGCTTTTTTATCTTATTAACAAATTCATGCAGGTTCTTTTTAAAATAAGGTTCGTCGGCAGCGGCTGAAAAATGCGCTGCATACAGTTTGCCGTTATTTTTTAGATAAGGCGCAAGAATTTCCGTGTACCAACCTTCGCCAGGCCAGACTTCGACGACTGTCATATTGTCCTTCACCTCGAAGAATTCCAAGGTTTGTAGCGGATGGCGATATTTATCTCGCTGTTTATGAGCTACAGAGCGTTGTTTTCCGTTAATCGCCTGATGTAATGAGTCCGATTTTTCTACCGCTTGCGCCGATGAAAAACTGCTTGCCAGCAAAAACGCCAATAAAATATTCTTCATGCTATTTATTCCAATGAGTAATTTTTGTAAGAGAGATAATTCGCGCCGATAGCAACGCTCCCGCTGTTAGTTTTTTCATTTGCCTGTTTGACCTTTATTCATAGCAAAAACTCATACCTTATAAACATCCTATTATCGCGCCTGTTAGGTGCTGATGCGTAACAATGTCTCATTGATTCTTATCCGGTTTATAATTTATCTTATTACCGTGAAGGAAAGAGAATTTGACGATTTGTCGAATAAGGATTTCTAATCGACTTTGTAACTACTCAGTAGTCAAAAATAGAACGCTGATAATTATGATTGAATAGGATTTTTCTTGTTTGAAACAATTTTGCGTTTAAACTCTGGCTTCTTTCCGAAATTTAACGGCAAACCCACTTCAATTTCTGTTGCTTTTAGATAATTGATTAATTGAAATTCGTGTTCTTTACATAAGGTTTCTGCTGCTTTTACTCCTATTTGATTCAAAAACCGTCTTTTTCGATGCTGTACCGAATTTATTTTTGCATAGGATGCTGCTGACGTAAGGAGTCGCATCGTTCGCGATTGATGCGCTTCACTGCGTTCAGCACATCCTACTTAACTTAAACGGTTTTTGAGTGTAATGGGAGTAATTCAACAATTACACTTCCTTCAACGATTAAATCTGCAAAATATTCACCCTCTTCTTTGCCTTCGTAATCAACTTTTATCTGTGTTTATCATATTAATCTGCGTCATCTGCGTTCTATTGTATTTTATGGTGCTGAGTAGTTACTCAACCTTACTGTAAATCCTTCAAGCCCTTCATCGTAAAAACAGATAACATTCTCTGAAATCAACACCCCGCCTGTTTATAATTCCAGATTTGCAGCAGACTTAAGCTTGCCAGCATTAAAAAGGCCAGCAACGTCCAGGCAGGCATACTAAAACCCAACAGCGTCCAATCCACTTTGGCACAATCCCCGGTACCGCTGAGCATTAACTTGACCGTTTCAAGCAACGGGAAGTTTTGCAGCACATATTCCAGGCCGGGGCCGCATTCCGGCACCTTATCAGGCGGCAAGTGCTGTATCCAGACATGCCGGGTTGAAATCGCCGCGCCGCACAAAGCCGTTACCGCGCCTGAAACGGCATAAGCCGTCACTCCGGTTTGTCCCGGGTTATGGATGGCGGCGCTTAAAAAAATCAGACCGGTCAGCAAAATGGCAATGCGCTGGGAAATGCACAACGGACAAGGATCCAGACCGCCGACAAATTGGAAATAAGCGCCCATCGACAGCAGGAAAACACAACCTAGAAAGCCCAGGAAAAACCAGATTCTCGAATTAAATCTTAATAATTTCAACATAACCAACCGCCCTTTTTAAAAATTAATTGTAGCTATTCAGCTCCTCGTTCCCACATAGCGCGTCACTATCATTAAGTTAAGCAACACGACAAAATAATTGCTGATGTGGGGGCGACTTTAGTCGCCCAGTCAGTCAATAACTTATTGCTTAATCGGCGACTAAAGTCGCCCCCAATCATGTCCATATCTTAACTTAATGGCAGTGGCGTAGTGCGTGGGAACGGAACGAGGTAGCACGCCCTTCGCCTTACCTTTATTAATAAGCCTTGTACATCCCATCCAGTACCAGCGAATTCGGGCTGACCATGCCGATAATCTTGCCATTTTCAATGACTGGCGCCCTGACCAGATTATAGTTGGCAAATAGGCGTGAGCAATAGCGGATATCCATGTCGGGATGTACCGAGATCACCGGTTTACTCATCACTTCATAGACGTTGACTCGATCCGGCGCGCGGTCTTTTGCCAACACATGGCGGGCAATGTCGCCGGAATTAATCATGCCGTATTCGTCATCGTCATGGCGTTTATTAACGATAAGTACCGAGGTTTTAAGCTTTTTCATCTTCTTCAGGGCATCGTCTATGGTAGCAATGCCGTCGATGGTGCCGAAGTCGGCTTTCATCACATCTCTGACGCGGATGATAATGCGTGGCTCAATCATATTTTTTATCCTCAAGTTCTTGGGTTAATTGTTCAACCTGATGCATGACGCCGACGGCATCTTCAACATCAATCTGAATGGCAATGCCGGTACCGGGTTTGCTGTCGAACTGCGCGACCTTGGCGATGGTTTCCAGAATTTGCCGACTAAGATGTTCTTCGACCAAAAACAGCAGCACATCGCGCTGAGTTTCCAGGCTCAAGCCAAAAAAAGTTTTCGATTGTTTCATGCCTTCGCCGCGAGCATTATTGACCACAGTTGCGCCTTTAGCGCCGTTTTTACGGGCGGTCTCAAGCACCAGATCAGTTTTGTCATCTTCGACAAAGGCGATAATTAATTTGAAATGCATAGTTTTCCTCAGGGTTTGGATGAAAGACTGCGTTTATTAAGCCACTGCGCGATTTGCGCATAACCTAAGACAGCAATAATAGGACATAAACTGGCAAAGGCGATCAAGCCAAAGCCATCCAGTAATGGGTTACGACCGGGAACGGTAGAGGCCAGACCCAGGCCCAATGCGGTAACCAACGGCACCGTGACTGTTGACGTGGTGACCCCGCCCGAGTCATAGGCCAGACCAATAATGAGTTTTGGGCTAAACAGGGTTTGCACAATGACAATGATATAACCCGCGATAATAAAATAATAAAGCTCCGTCCCAGTCACAATTCGATAAACACCCAAGGCAATGCCGAAAGCAACGCCGATGGACACGGCAATACGCAAACCCCAGGCACGGATAGTGCCGCCGGAAATCTGTTCGGCTTTCATCGCCACCGCAAGCAAAGACGGTTCGGCCAAGGTGGTGGCAAAGCCGATACTGGCGGCAAAAATATACACCCAGTAATACGCTTGCCAGACCACATTCTGTTCAGCGGGGTCAATGCCCAAAAATTCCGGCGTAGTCAGCTGGTTTGCCATTAGCGTCCCCAACGGAAACAGCGCCATTTCCAGGCCTTCAAGAAAGAATGCAATGCCGAGCAACACATAGATAAAGCCGATCAGCATTTTTTTCGGGTGCGCCACCGGTTTGCGGATAACCAGTACCTGAAAGCCGATAATAATAGCGGCAATCGGCAAAATATCCCGGCAGGTCGCCAGCAAAACCAGCGCAAACTGGTTCATCCAATCCATCATATAATCATCCCGTAAGCCATCACAAAAATGATTGGCGTTAATGAGGCAAAGGCGATCAGTCCAAACCCGTCAGTCATCGGATTGCGTCCCTTAATAGCTGTCGCCAAGCCAATGCCCAGCGCAGTCACCAGCGGAACGGTAATAGTCGAAGTAGTGACGCCGCCGGAATCGTAGGCGATACCGATAATTTCAGGCGGCGCAAACGGCGTCATCGCAATCACTCCGCAATAACCGCCGATAATCAGGTAATACAAAGGCCAGCCCCGGATAATTCTTAATACGCCGACCAAAATAGCAAAGCCGACCGACAATGCCACAGTAATACGCAGTCCCAGCGCATAATTATTAATCGCCTCCTCACTGGTTTCGATAATGTTGGCCTTACCGGCAATATTGGCCGCTTCCTTAGCGACGGCGATCAACGCGGGTTCCGCCACCGTGGTGCCGAAACCCAAACAGAAGGCAAAAACCAGCAACCAGAACAAACTGCCTTTACGGGCAAAGGCATAAGCCATCGCCTCGCCAATCGGGAACAGACTTTGCTCAAGCCCCTGAATAAACAGGGTAAGACCGAGAACAACGAAAAGAGTACCGGCGATTAAATTGCCGACATCGGGAATAGGTTGTCGGACCACCAAAACCTGGAACACCAAAACAACCGCGAGAATAGGCGCCAAATCCAGGAAGCTGCTGAACAGTTGTCTAATAAAAGCGTTTTTTAACATTCGATCTCCTTGTCTGACTTGCCTTTGCCAATCTCAGCATTGCTCAACCTCTCTTTTAAATGATTTAATGTCCCTTGCAGGCCTCATTACTACCAGCCCCCGCATCCAAACAATGTTCTTTCTCGCCAATGGCAACATGCAGTTTATCGTCCAATTCCCTGCCTACAACATCGATGAGAATCAGATTATGCTTTTCATTCAACTTTAAGTCACTGGCTTTGATGTTTTTTTTAAACAGAAGCCTTTAGGAATTTCTAAAGGCGCCTTTAAATCATGCCGACCAGAAACAGTATTATCCAGAACGTTAATAATATCCGGCTTGGTCGACATCTCGTGGGTTTTTCTGCCGCAGATTTCTAAGGGTTAATGATTTTTCAGCGGATTCAGGGGCATCAACAATGGCGACAAAGGTAATATTTTTATCAATCGCCCGAGCCGGAATCGTTAAAAATACCTTATCAAAATGCATGGGATAAAAACAAAAAAGGGTGCCTACATCAACGCCTATGCCAATGGATTTGATCGCCTCATCATTGCGAAAACCAATGACTTCGGCATCAAAGCCTTTTTCTGCAACCTGCGCGGCTTCGGCAGCATCTTTTGCTGTAAAAACAATGCTGCATTACTGCTGATTCAATCGACTCATCGCTTCCAAAAAACATGATAACACGACAATACGCTTGATCGTTTCCCCCCGCCCTTTAACCGGCTTTTTCTATCTGATCCCGAAAATAATCAATCGCGTACTCCCCATCTGTAACACCGGCAAGTCTCCTCCAGCAACTCAAAGTACGGTGTCGGATTTGCACCGATAATACCCACCAACATTAATTTCTTTTTCAACGACAACGTCTTCAAGACGTTAGATTCTCTGGTATCGATAATAGCAAAATGCAGCCGGTCTTTTTCAAGTTGTCTGGCGATATACAGCCTTACCCGATCAAATCCGTAAATAATAAAGCCATTAAAGCGATTCAGTTCGGCGTAGGTACTGTTTTCGCGCAACTCGTCCATCTCCTCATTAAATGCCGTAACAATGATAGAGACAAGAAAAGATAAGACGCCCAAACCAACCAAAATCAATACCATCGCAATGATTCGCCCGCGGGTCGTTTGCGGCGATATATATCACCATATCCGACTGCTGCAACAGTCGCTATCGCCCAGTAAAACCATCAAACAGATTTTTTAACCTGTCCGCCATTAGCGGTTTTTTCAAATAAATAAATGGCGGCATTGCCGATAAGCGCCAGAAAACCCAGAAAAACTCCCAACGTGACAAGTTCAAAACGTCTGCGGGATAAGACATTGATAAATACTTTAATGCTATTAAAATAACGGAACCGCTTAAACAGCCGGAAAACAAGAACTATCCTCATGACTCGCAATAGCCTGTAAGCAGGCAAAATAGCCAGCAAATCAATTAAGCCCAGAGACAAGTTTCAATCCGCTCCCAGCGGTTAGGCCGGGAGATACATGGCAATCGTCGGAGCTAGGCCAGGGGCTGGAAAGTTTCAATCCGCTCCCAGCGGTTAGGCCGGGAGATACCTATCTACAACACCGTCAACAGCTACAGACAATGTTTCAATCCGCTCCCAGCGGTTAGGCCGGGAGATACCTTGTTCAGGGGAATAACGATGGGCATTGAATGGGTTTCAATCCGCTCCCAGCGGTTAGGCCGGGAGATACTGTATACTTCCACATAGTCAGTTGAACTACTAAGGTTTCAATCCGCTCCCAGCGGTTAGGCCGGGAGATACACAGATCAGCCATTATTTACCAACCTTAATCATAGTTTCAATCCGCTCCCAGCGGTTAGGCCGGGAGATACTTTATGCCGGCATTAACTGCAC
>JAURVK010000019.1 GCA_030655535.1 Methylobacter sp.
CGCTGTCACTGGAAACCAGAAAAAACCCATTAAATTTACCGGTATAAAGTAAATCCATAGCATCAATAATTAATGCGGAATCAGTGGCATTTTTACCTGAGGTATAAGCAAACTGCTGCATAGGCTGGATAGCATGTTTATTAAGTACACTTTTCCAGCTACCGAGTCGAGTATTTGTCCAATCACCATAACAACGCCGTGAAGTTGCATCTCCGTATCTGGCGGCTTCGGTTAATATCGCATCAATCGCTTTAGCTTGTGCGTTATCGGCATCAATCAATAAAGCAAATCTTTTGCTTTCATTAATGTTCATTATCCACCCGTTTGTATCTTGGCAACTCGATACCGTCTATCACAGGCCGCGATTAAACCGCCTGCCGCCATAAACAACGCGCCCAGCCAAATCCAGCGGATGAACGACTTGTAATAAACCCTCATGCTCCACGCGCCTTTATCGCCCAGCGGTTCGCCTATCGCCACAAACAAATCCCTGAATAAACCGGCATCGATAGCCGCCTCGGTCATCGGCATTTTTTGCACCTGATAAACCCGTTTTTGCGGCTCCAGTTGGGCAACCTGTTTGCCTTGGTAACTGACGGTCACAAAAGCCTGTTCGGCCATGTAGTTAGGCCCCTGGGTTTGTTTGACGCCGTGGAATTCGAAAATATAGCCGGACATATCCAATTTATCGCCGGGAGCCATGCGCACATCTTTTTCGACGCTGTAAACCGAGGTTAGGGTAATGCCGACCACGAATACCGCAATGCCCAAATGCGCTACGGTCATGCCGTAAAACCCCGCCGGCACGGTTTGCAGTCGTTGCAGTGAAAATCCCTGCGGCCCCATACGGTCGACAAAAGACATCATGGTAATCGCAACCGTCCACAACGCCAAAGTTAAGCCCAATACTGCGCCCCAGGAATAAAACGGCATCGCCAAAGAAATCAGCAAGCCGCCGCCAACGCAAGCCAGAATAATCCAGCGCACCCGTAAGACAATCACGTTGATATCGTCTCTTTTCCAGCGCAACAACATGCCTAAACCCACGGCAATGGCCAACGGCGCCATTAACGGAATGAACACCGCGTTAAAATACGGAGGGCCGACGGAAATTTTGCCCATTCCCAACGCGTCAATCACCAGCGGATACAAGGTACCCAGCAAAATACTGGAGGCGGTCACCACCAGCAGCACATTGTTCAGCAATATTGCCGACTCTTTGGACACCAGCTCAAAGGTCGCGCTGCTTTTGACGTAAGGCGCTCTGATCGCATACAGCAATAACGAGCCGCCTACCACGACGGCTAAGAAAATCAGGATGAACAGACCTCTGGCCGGATCGCTGGCAAACGCATGTACCGAGGTTAATACGCCGGAACGCACCAGGAATGTGCCGAGCAAGCTTAACGAAAAGGCAAAAATCGCCAGCAATACCGTCCAGGTCTTGAACACGCCGCGTTTTTCGGTGGCGGCTAACGAATGAATCAACGCGGTACCGACTAGCCAGGGCATAAAGGAAGCGTTTTCGACCGGATCCCAGAACCACCAGCCGCCCCAGCCCAGTTCGTAATAAGCCCACCAACTGCCCAAGGCAATGCCGATGGTTAAAAACATCCAGGCGATGTTGGTCCAGGGTCTCGACCATCGCGCCCAGGCAGCATCCAGACGACCTTCGAGCAACGCGGCAATCGCAAAAGCAAAGGCCACGGAAAAGCCGACATAGCCCATATACAGCATCGGCGGATGTATCGCCAACCCCGGGTCTTGCAACAAGGGATTTAAGTCGCGCCCTTCCAAAGGCGCAGGAAACAGGCGTTCAAACGGATTGGAGGTCAGCAATAAAAACAGGATAAAACCGATAGAGACCAGTCCCATCACCCCTAAAACGCGGGCGACGGTAGCCTCAGGAATAGCGCGGCTGAACATCGCAACCAAGCCTGTCCAACCCGACAACACCAGCGCCCAAAGTAATAACGAGCCTTCATGCGCACCCCAGACGCCGGAAACCAGATACAAAACCGGCAATGAAGTGTTGGAATTGGTGGCAATGTATTTGACCGAAAAATCATGGATCAGGAAGCCATAGGTCAGGCAAGCGTAAGACACAACCATGAATAATAACTGCCCAAATGCGGCGGGTCTTGCGACGCCCACCCAGCCGGAAATAGATCGGGAAGCCCCAATAATCGGTAATATGCCTAATATTACTGCCATGCACAAGGCCAGTATCAGCGAAAAATGTCCCAGTTCTGCAATCATGATTATTGGCCTGTAGCGGGTGCTGTCTGGTTTTTCAAACTGTCTTTCACTTCCGGCGGCATATAATTTTCATCATGCTTGGCCAGCACTTCTTCGGCAATAAATACGCCTTGTGCATTTAATCTGCCGTGGGCAACGATGCCTTGCCCTTCCCGGAACAAATCCGGCAGGATACCGGTGTATTCGACCGTCACATCCTTGCTGTAATCGGTCAGTTTAAAACGCACCGTCAAGCCGTCATTCGGTCTTTCTACAGAGCCTTTAATGACCATGCCGCCCAAGCGAAACAAGGTGTCATTAGGTGCCTTGCCTTCGACAACGTCGGTGGTCGAAAAAAAATACATCAAATTTTCATTAAAGGACTTCAGCGCGAATGCAGTGGCAAGCCCTGCTCCGATGACCATCAGGCCGATAAGCATTAATCGCTGTTTTCTGGCTGGTTTCATGATTTATTGCCGTTTTTGTTTGAGCGCCAGGGCGCGTAAAAACTGCCTGCGCCGCACCACTGGAATAATAATATTGGCCAGCAGCACGATAAAGGTCAGGCCGTAAGACGTCCAGACATAAAAGCCATAGCCGCCCATGGCGAAAAATTCCTGCATCGTCATTATTTTGGCTCCGAGATCATGTTTTTAACCCACTGCGCATTGCGTTCGCGCAGCAACAATTCGGTACGCGCCCGCTGCAACATTGCGATCAGATAGTAAAACTTGAACGATGCCGCCATCAGCAATAGCGGTATCAACATGCTGACATGTATGGACGGCTTATCCATTTTGGTGACCGTAGGGCCTTGATGCAGCGTGTTCCACCATTCCACAGAATAATGAATAATCGGGATATTGACCACGCCGACCAGAGCCAAAATAGCTACAGCCCTGGATGCAGTGCGCTTATCGTCTATCGCCCCGTAAAGTCCGATAACGCCAAGATACAAAAACAGCAGTATCAATTCGGATGTTAAGCGCGCATCCCAGACCCACCAAGTCCCCCACATCGGCTTGCCCCACAAGGAACCTGTCACCAGTGCGATAAAAGTAAAACTGGCGCCGACCGGCGCACTGCTGATGGCCACTATCTCCGCCAGTTTGATACGCCAAATCAGGCCTATTGCGCCGGCAATCGCCATGACCACATAAATGAATAACGACATCCAGGCGCTGGGCACATGAATATAAATAATGCGGTAGCTATCGCCCTGCTGGTAATCGGCAGGCGCCAGATACAGGCCGCCGTATAGACCTGCGGCCGTTAACAGCAGAAAAATAACCACCAGCCACGGCATTAATCGCTCGGTAAAAGCGTAAAAATGCGGCGGAGATGCCATACGATGAAAGAAGCGGACTACGGGATCAGGAATTAGAAACATGAAAAAATCAGGTTCAAGGTAAAAGGTTCAAGGGCGCATTGTTTTTCAGGCTTTGCAGTATGAAGGAATCCAACTGCGTTCAATCATATAATCAGGCAATTCATTAAAATCAAAAGCGACGCCGTCTTTAATCATCTGCTCAACGTTAAACAGCTGTCCAACTTCGGGAATATCGTTAAAGAACAATGTATAAAAAGGCTTAACCAGCGCTTTTGAAACCTTCATGCCTATCGGGCCGATAAAATTTCTTCGCTGTCCGACATGCGCCACTTCATCAATGGTAATCTCATCCAGCAATTCTTTTAAACGGGCGCGCACTTCCGGCTCATCGGCCAGCACTTCATCAAACAAACGATATAAATGACAATAAAAAGTCACACCCATAAGCTCGGTAACAAAAGCCGGAGTGTCCATTAAAAAGCCGGGTAATTTGGGAAACTGCTCGTAGATTTTTTCTTTAACAGGTCCTAAAGGAACCCACTCAACTTTATCCAAACCGCAGGTGCGGAGCATTTCATCGAACAGGCGCACATGGCAAAATTCTTCGGCCAAATGCACGCGACTAATTTTATCTTCCACGGTATGTGAATTGGCCATATCGGGCACCGCATCCCATGCGCCTTTAATACCCACCCATTCATGCCTGGCAAACTTGTAGATACCTGTCAGTAGCAGCGTCATGCGATCCAGCGACTTAGGCTCGTCTTGCATGTCGACATAATTACGGTAAAAAGCCGCAGGATCAGCCAGTGGCTTACGCAATTTAACCGGGTTATCCTGAAAATGCTTCAGTCGATCACGTTTTTTAGCCAAATCCTTGTCCTTTTCCAACAACTCCCCGCCATGCTGCTGGGTAAACTCCCAGTAATTATCAAAATTTTCTTTTCTTTGTTGCTGGGTAGCCGGTGAAAAAACAGACAAATATTTAGTTGATACCATCATCATTTATTCCTGATCGTCAATATGATTGATTATTCTACGAGATATTATCAATTAATACTCATTTTTAATGCCGCCGCTACCGGTAAAGGCGCCAAGACCAAAGCCATCAATAAAATGGCAATCAAAATATTAATTTGTGCATCGACGGGCAAGCCACTGCCTGCCATCTGCACGGCATTACCGGCAAATATCAACACCGGAACATACAAGGGCAACACCAGCAACGACAAAATCATGCCGCCCCGACGCAGTCCTACGGTCAGCGCCACGCCAACAGCTCCAATTAGGCTTAACACCGGCGTTCCCAGCAACAAGGTCAGCAACAAGATGCCCAGAGATTGATTGGGCAACCCTAAGAAAACCGCCAGCAGCGGCGCCACAATTAATAGCGGCAAGCCGGTCACCAACCAGTGAGCGATAATCTTGGCCAAGACTAACACCGAGGTCGGATGCGGGCTTAATAGCATCTGCTCCAGCGAGCCGTCATCAAAATCCGAACGAAACAGGCTGTCCAGCGACAACATAGCCGCCAATAACGCGGAAACCCAGATAATACCCGGCGCAATGGCTTGCAATAAATGCGGCTGAGCGCCGATGCCTAAAGGGAATAGGGTGATTACCAGAATAAAAAACAGCAGCGGGTTGGCTATTTCGGAACGTTGCCGCAAAGCCAAAACCAGATCGCGCCGAATAACGGCAAAAAATGCGCGGGATAAAGACATCAGGATAAGTTAATACGCTGGACATCGACATCAGGCAAGTCTATGTCATGATGCGAGGTAAGAACAATCATTCCGCCGTTAGCGCAATGTTCGGTCATTAAGGTTTCGATCAGGGCAATGCCCTGCTTGTCTAATGAGGTGAAAGGCTCGTCCAGAATCCACAACACATTTTCGGTAATCAGCAATCTGGCTAACGACAGTCGTCTTTTCTGACCCGCCGATAACGCCTGAGCCAGGATGTCGTCATAGCCTTCCAAATGAACTTTAGTTAAAGCCCGATCAATGGAATATTGGCCGGAATGGCTCAAGGCCAAGGACACTTTTAAATTTTCCGTCACGGTCAGTTCTTTTTTAATGCCGTCCAAGTGGCCGACATAAGCCATCTGCGCATGAAACTGACTGTCTTTTACGTGGTCGCCGCACCAGCGAATCGCTCCGGTATCAGGTTCCCGGAATCCGCATAAAATACGCAACAACGAAGTCTTGCCGCTGCCGTTTTTGCCTTCCAGCAGTAGAATCTGTCCTGAAACCAATTCAAAAGTCAGTTCTTCGAATAACACCCGGTCATCGCGAATGCAGCTTAAGTCCGTGCCTTCGAGAGAGTGTGCTGCTGTTGTTCGCATTGATCAAACAGCAACTAACCGCTGCCGCACGGTTTCATAAAGCAGCACGCCGGTCGCTACCGACAGATTAAGACTGTCTACCTGCCCCAGCATCGGCAGTTTGACCAATATATCGCATTGCTCTTTGGTCAAGCGTCTTAAGCCTTTACCCTCGGCGCCCACGACCACAGCCAGCGGCACGGTGAAATCGGTTTGATAGGCAGTCTGAGTGGCTTCGCCTGCCGCGCCCATGACCCAGATACCCTGGTCTTTAAGCCAGCGCAAGGTTCTGGCCAAATTGGTCACCTGATAAACCGGCACCGTTTCAGCGGCGCCGCTCGCCACTTTACAGACGGTCGGGGTAATTCCGGTGGCATTATCTTTGGTGATAATCACCCCATGCACGCCGGCAGCGTCTGCAGTTCTAAGGCACGCGCCGAAATTATGCGGATCCTGCACATTATCCAATACCAGAAATAAAGGCGTTCCTGATAAGGTTAATACCGCGTCCTTTAGGTCGGTTTCCGATAACTCGCCGGGCATTTCGACTTCGATAACGATGCTTTGATGATTATTGCTGTCGGCCAGTTTATCCAGCTTTTTCCTGTCGACTTTTTCCGGCTCTATGCCCAAATCCAATAAATCGTCAATCAACTGCGACAAACGCTTGTCTTGCCGTTGGCTGTCAACCCAGGCTTTACCGATTTTTTTAGGGGAATAATCTAAAGCCGACTGTACCGAATGTATACCGTATATTTTGCTTAATTTCATTTCTTACGGCGTCTTTTTTTAGGTTTGGTATCCATCGCGGCTTGTTTTTCCGCCAGTTCAAAATCCATCTTCTTTTCGTCCAGATCAACACGGACGACCCTGACATTGACGCTATCTCCCAGACGATAATTAATGCCGGTACGCTCACCTCTTAACTGGTGACTGGTCGCATCGAAATGAAAATAATCCTGCGCCAGATTGCTGATATGAACCAAGCCTTCAACATAAATTTCGGCAAGTTCGACAAAAAAACCAAACGAGGTGACTGCTGAAATAATGCCGGAGAATTCCTCGCCAACCTTATCCATCATGTATTCGCATTTAAGCCAGCTGACCACATCGCGCGTGGCATCATCGGCGCGGCGCTCATGGGCTGAGCATTGCTCGCCCAACACAACCATATCGGGAACGCCGTAGAAAAAGCTTTCCACCGGTTTGCCCTGCAAGCAATGTCTGATCGCGCGATGCACCAGCAAATCGGGATAACGGCGGATAGGCGAGGTAAAATGCGCGTAAGCATCCAATGCCAGACCGAAATGGCCTTTTAACTCGGGACTGTAGACCGCCTGCGACATCGAACGCAACAATACGGTCTGGATCAAATGCGCATCAGGCCTGTCTTTAATCGACTCCATCAGATACATATAATCCAACGGCGTCGGTTTAGCGCCTCCGCCTAAGCTCAAGCCCAGCTCGCCAATAAAGGTTTTCAGATTAAGCAGCTTGTCGCTACTCGGACCTTCGTGTATCCGCAACAGCTTGGGCATTTTTTTGCCATTTAAAAACCGCGCCGCCGCCATATTCGCAGTGATCATAAACTCTTCGATCAATTTGTGCGCATCGTTACGCACCACCGGCACTATCTTTTCGATTTTACGCTCTGCACCGAAAACAATCCGGGTTTCCTGGGTGTCAAAATCCATTGCGCCGCGTTGTTCGCGGCTCACCCGCATGACCTTGTAAAGCGCGTATAATTCCTGCAAATGCGGCATGACGGCTTGATATTTCTCGGCTAAGGCCTGCGCCGAGCCAGCTCCCGGCTGGCTTTCGGCATACACACCATCCCTGGCGATATCACCATCGACCAGCATTGCTGCGACTTCGTTGTAGGTTAATCTCGCATGAGATCTCATCACTGCGTCAAAAAAACGTGACCGAACAACCTGACCTTGTTGGTCTATGTATAGCTCACACACCATACATAGCCGATCTACATGAGGATTAAGCGAACACAAGCCATTAGACAAAATCTCCGGCAACATCGGTATGACCTGTTCAGGAAAATAGACCGAAGTACTGCGTTTCTGAGCTTCTTTGTCCAATTCCGAATTAATCTGCACATAATGCGAGACATCGGCAATTGCAACCAATAGCTTCCAGCCCTTAGGGGTTTTCTGGCAATAAACAGCATCGTCAAAATCACGGGCATCTTCACCATCAATGGTGACCAAGGGAGTTGCCCGTAAATCAACCCGGCCTTCTTTTGCCGACTCCGGCACATCCTTGCTTAGCGGTTTAATTTCTTCCAGCAATTCATCAGGCCATTGATTAGGCAGCTCATGAGAACGAATCGCCATTTCGATTTCCATGCCCGGCGCCATGTGTTCGCCCATGACCTCAACGATGCGGCCAATAGGTTGCCGAAGTTTAGTCGGTTGCTCAACGATTTCCGCAACGACAATCTGTCCTTGTTTTGCCTTGCCGGCGCCGCCTTTTTGAACCAGAATGGTTTGCGCTATATTTTTATTGTCCGGCACCACATAGGTAAAACCGTCTTCCTTATAGAGACGCCCGACAACATGGTGAGTATTTCTCTGAAGAATTTCAACAACCGCCCCTTCCCTGCGGCCTTTTTTATCGACTCCGGCAATACGTACCAACGCCCGGTCATTGTGCAGCAAAGGGTTCATTTCCCGTGGCGATAAGAACAGGTCATCCGAGCCGTCATCAGGCTTAATAAAACCAAATCCGTCCGCATGGCCGATAATACGCCCGGCAATTAAATCCTCATTATTAACCAGGCAATATTTCTTGCCACGATTAAATAATAATTGCCCATCCCTTTCCATTGCCCGTAAACGGCGGCGTAAAGCCTCCAGCTGGTCTTCGGTTTCAAGGGAAAACGCTTCGGCGAGTTCTTCGCGACGCAAGGGTTTTCCAGCATGCCCGATGAATTGAAGAATTAATTCGCGGCTGGGAATGGGGTTCTCATATTTCTCAGCTTCGCGCTGAGCATATGGATCTTTTGTTGAATTAAAATCAACGTCTTTTTTAGACTTCAATGTCATTTAAATAATAAAATAAAAAGGATGGATACGATAAATATATCTTAAGTATATAGACTTAGTATATCGATTAGAATTGAAAGAGAAAAGTTTTTGGCGTTTATGCAAAAAACTTTTCTCCGTTGGCTTGAGGTAACGTCATCATGTCTAACTCGCTTTAAGTAAAACGTCACGCTTAATTGACAAAATCAAAATGGATGGGTATAGTGCGCGCTCACTTTAGCTTTTACAGCTAGCCTCTGCCGAGGTGGTGAAATTGGTAGACACGCCAGCTTCAGGTGCTGGTGGGGGCAACCCCGTGGAGGTTCAAGTCCTCTCCTCGGCACCATCAGTGATCACAAAAATATAGCGGCTCTTGCTAGACATAATTCCACACCTTTGATTCATCGGCCAAATTTCAAAATAACTGCTTGCAGTTTACATGAAAAGCGCCTTTTCGGTACCATTATTATGACTGCCAATCAAGTCAGTCGTGCTTACAAATCATTTAAAAAGCAATATTCCAATCCGACCTTAATTTTATCTTTAATTTCTAGCGGATAAATCCAAAAACGCCATTGCCCATTTTTTTCGGCAATTAACGACAAAAGTCGCCCCACCGGCAATCTATTGCCATCTTGCAGTGTCAATTTTATGACGGCAATTAGCCAAAAATAAAATATTCTTGCCAACATATTGATTATTATTTATTTTTATAAATTGGCACATTCCTCGCTGTAGTTCTTGCGAAGCAACAGTCTCAATCCACGAGGAAGCGATAATGACCGGAAAATCAGCAAGCTTAGCGATTATCAGCAATAACACTTTTGAAGCAACAAAAGCAGTTAACCTCGATAATTATGACCTCAGCAGCGCTTTACAAACAACATTGAAATTTACCGAGCTGATCGCAATTTTCTGTAGCAAAATCGCCAATAAGATTCCTCATAGCGCTTATGTTTATAGCAATAAAGAATTCGACCTGGAAGTAAAAAGCGGAGTATTTACCCGGCATTCCTGTAATTACGCACTTAAAGTTGAACAGCAACAACTGGGTGAATTAAAACTGATGAACAACCATAAATTCAGCGATGCCGATCTTCAGCTATTGGAAGCGATGCTTTGCTGTTTGATTTATCCCTTGAGAAATGCAACCTTGTTTCACCAAGCTTTAAAAATGGCTTATACCGATCCACTCACCCAAGCCAACAACAGATCGTCATTTAATGATTCCATTAATAGGGAAATAAGTCTTGCTGCGCGCAATGCCAAAAAATTATCACTCATTTTCTTTGACATCGATTATTTTAAAGCCGTCAATGATACCTACGGTCACGATTGCGGCGACATCACACTGGCTTCTAGTGCAAAATGGATTAAAGAAAGCCTAAGAGACAGCGATATTATTTTCCGTTATGGCGGCGAAGAATTCGTGATCTTATTAAGCGACACAGACACCAACGGCGCAGAATTGCTGGCCGAACGGATTCGCGCCTCAATTGAGCGGCACACCATAGCCTACGGCATGAACACCATCAAGATCACCGCAAGCCTTGGCGTTAGCACCTTACGCGACAACGATACGCGCGAATCTTTCATCAAGCGTGCAGATGAAGCCATGTACACCGCCAAACACAACGGCAGAAACCAAGTCGTCTCGGCTAACTAAATCAACGGCAATGTCGGACTGCGCAACACGCATAAGCTTTGCGGAAAAACCCGACCGCCCTTGCTAACGTTTTCCAGATTTATAGGCTTTAAATTCGGGCTTGGCAATGTACGCCGGTTTTTCACCAGCCATTCCCGCAAATTCAAACAGCAACTCCAGTTCCTTATCGGTCAACTCATAAAACGAACCGGCTTTCAAACGCTCCGGCAATACCACAGGCCCATAGCGCACCCGCATTAAGCGACTGACGGTAACTTCCTGCGATTCCCACAAACGCCTTACCAATCGGTTGCGGCCTTCGGCAACGATAACGTTGTACCACTTATTGGCACCCTCACCGCCGAAAAATTTAATCTCGTCAAACTTGGCTTTGCCGTCTTCAAGCTCCACGCCCTGCTTGAGTTTTGCCAGGGTAGCATCGGAAACTTCACCCAAAATACGTACCGCATATTCACGCTCGACTTGCGTAGACGGATGCATTAATCGATTAGCCAGTTCACCGTTATTGGCGACCAACAATAACCCAGAAGTATTGATGTCCAGACGTCCAACCGCTATCCAGCGACTGATAGCCAATTTCGGTAATTGGGTAAACACCGTCGGCCGGCCTTGCGGATCACGACGAGTAACCACTTCGCCGACAGGTTTATGATAAAGCAGCACTCGGGTAGGCTGCTCGGCAAATTTCTCCCAGTGAACAACCCGATCATTGACCAGCAAATGATCGCCTAACTTCAATCGATCACCCAAGGTAACCGGCTTGCCGTTAAGTTTGAGTCGTCCTTCATCTATCCAGCGTTCAATTTCCCGCCTGGAACCGACGCCGCCGCGCGCCAGCACCTTCTGAATGCGCTCGCCATCGGCCGATTGATTCGCGGCAAAGCCTCCTTTGTCCCCCTTTTGCAAAGAAGGCGATTGCTTCGGAGGATTACTCGGTTGTTGTGTTGAGCCTTGCGACGGTTTTAGCGGTCTGCCCGATAGTTTCGGTGACCTGCTTGACGGTTTCTTGCTGTTCGATGGTTTCTTGTTGTTCACTCTTTACCTGCATGGGTTGTTGCGTATTATCTAACAACGGATCATTTAATGACATGCCGAGCTCCTGAATCTCTTGCAATGTCGGCAGTTCGCTTAATGATGCAACATTAAAATAATCCAGAAATTGTTTGGTCGTACCGTATAAAGCCGGTCTGCCCGGCACCTCTTTGTGCGCCACCACTCGAATCCACTCGCGTTCAAGTAGCGTATGAATGATGCTTGAACTGACGCCAACCCCGCGAATATCCTCGATATCTCCGCGTGTTGCCGGTTGACGGTAGGCAATAATGGCCAGCGTCTCCAATAATGCTCGGGAATATTTTGGCGGCTTTTCTTCAAACAACCGCGATACCCAGCGCGATAGCTCCTTTCTAACTTGAAAACGATAACCGCTGGCCACCTGCTTTAATTCAACCGGCCTGAACCTGTAATCCTCTGTGACCGCATCAATTGCCGCCTGTATTTCCTGTATTTCCGGCTGCTCAATTTCAGGAAAAACCTGTTGCACCTGTTTGCAAGTCATAGGACGATTGGCAGCAAATAAAATTGCTTCAACTACACGTTTAATTTCCACGTTAATTTCAGGTTGTTCGGTTACGGAAGGTGGTGGCGTAGGCTCAACTATTGGCTTTGGCTTGGGTTTCGCCGGCGAAGGTTTCGATAAAGGCTTCGGCGGTTCTGACTCGTATTTCGGCGAAGGGTTCTGACTGGATAATATCGATGAGTCGTTCTTTGCTGAGTTCGAGGATGGCCAAAAACGAGACAACGACTCCGTGTCGACCTTCTTTTCGGATAAATAGTTGCGAGAAAAGGAGACTATCCGCTCCTTTAAGGTTTTCCAAAATGGCTGACATGCGTTCACGGACAGATAAGGGCTCCTTGGTAATTTGATGATGGCTGAGCTGCTCAACTCTTTTAAGTACATCCTGAAATGCCAGCAGCATTTCTTTTAACTGGATATCCGGTAAATTTTGTTCGGCATTTTTTAGCGTCGAAACATCGACGCCAAGTTCGAATATATCACGTTCGATTCTAGGCAACCGATCAATTTCTTCAGCCGCATTTTTAATCAGCTCATATTCCTGCAACCGGCGAATCAAGGTTGCCCGCGGATCTTCCTCGTCATCTTCAGCATCGGGCTGCCTGGGCAACAGCATTCTCGACTTGATTTCCGCCAACAGCGCGGCCATCACCAGATATTCTGCGGCCAACTCCAGATTCAATACCCCCATTATCTGGATATAGGCGATATATTGATGGGTAATCTTGGCTATCGGTATGTTAACCACATCCAGATTCTGCCTCCGTATCAAATACAGCAATAAATCCAGCGGCCCTTCAAAGGTATCCAGCAGCACTTCCAGCGCATCGGGAGGAATATAAAGATCGTCCGGCAGTTTGTTAAACGGTGCGCCGTTAACCATCGCGAGGACTGGCGATGGCTCTAAAATTTCAGCCGTATTTCGATTCATCAGGGCTACAAAATCTAAGCCGGGGCAAGTCCGGAGTACAGGCTTCGCCTGTTTGCAAGCAAAGCTTGCACTCCGCCTGTCGCAGCCTATTAACACGGTACCGTATTAAGTCTGCAGCCAAAACCAGGACAAAAAACAAGCTACAACCCGGCAATTGAAAAAAACACTTGCTGTGCAAAATACAAAGGATATTCCAAAATCAAATTCAAAACACGCGTGTATAACAGCAGCAATAAAATAATAAATCCAAAGCGCTCCAGACGATTATATTGCCACGCCCAATAACGGGGCAAAATACCCGTCAAAATGCGGCTGCCATCCAACGGCGGAATAGGCAACAAATTAATCATTGCCAACACCAGATTAATAGAAATCCCGGCAATCCCGGTATAAATCAGCGGCAATGAAACAGCTTCTGATTGAGCATGTATCGCCACTCCTAAGCGGGCTATTAACGCCCAACCGACAGCCATCAACAAATTAGCAACAGGCCCCGCCAAAGCCACTATCGCCATATCGCGCAGAGGATTTTTAAAATTCCGGGCATCGACAGGCACCGGTTTTGCCCAGCCGAAAATAAAACCGGTACCAGAGAGCAATAACAAGCCGGGGATAATAAGGGTTCCGAACAAATCAATATGCTTGACCGGATTCAAGGTTAACCTGCCCAACATCGAGGCGGTGTTATCGCCGTATTTTTTTGCCACCCAGCCATGCGCCACTTCATGCACGGTAATCGCAAAAATCACCGGCAATATCCAAACCACTATGCGTTGCAACAGCGTCAATTCATCCATCATAATTGCATCCTCATCAATCCAACATCGGCGCCAAACCCTTGCCCTGCCTGATTATCTCAGTGCCGTTAACGGAAAACTCGATAATAGTCGTTTGTTCGAACTCGATAATACCGCCGTCAATCACCAAATCCAGTTCGTGCTCGAGTTTGTCCCTGATCTCGTAAGGATCGGTCAATGGCTCATTCTCTCCCGGTAATATCAACGTAGAACTAAACAAGGGCTCACCCAATTCCTGAACCAGCAATTGGGTAATAGGGTGATCGGGAATTCGAATACCTATGGTTTTTTTCTTGGGGTGTTGTAACCGGCGAGGCACTTCACGCGTAGCCTCTAAAATAAAGGTAAAAGCGCCAGGCGTTAATGCCTTAATCAATCGATAAGCATCATTACTGATTTTGGTAAACATGGACACTTGAGCAAGATCTTTGCACACCAGCGTAAAATCGTGTTTATCGTCCAACTGCCTGATACGACGAATTTTATCCATCGCCTGCTTATCGCCTATCAGGCAGGCAATCGCATAAGATGAATCGGTCGGGTAAACGATAACGCCCCCCTTACGGAGTATTTCCACAGCGCGATGAATCAAGCGCAATTGCGGACTCTCGGAGTGAATTTCAAAAAATTGAGCCATGGATGGATGTTGAATAGTAGAATTTGAGCTAATTATACCGTACATCCCCATAAGCTCGAAGTTGAAAACCATGCTGCGGCCAAACAACACCAAAAATCTTATATCGAACGGGGGGCCTGTATTTTTAAATTAGAAGCCACTGATTTTTTGAAGCGATTAAATCCCGCCGCAATACTATGATTGCTTAGTTTGGTAAATTTTATTATGGCACTGGTATTTATAGCTCTGTAGGCCTAATTAGACTATAGCCGTAACCAAGATAGATATATCGGGTTACGCTGTCGCTAACCCGATCTACGCAGCATCTATTCAAGCAATTGCAGTTCAATTGCAAGCTGTTTTTGCGCCAGTGTTTCCAAACTTACCAAGCCGTTGATCTCATTCCGATGTTGTTGATTGACCGTTGTAATCAGCGTTGAACAAAGCAATCAATCGCTGGCTAGGTTATCTTTCATGATTTTTGGTGTAACAAAAATCAACAATTCCTTTTTAAGATCATTATTGAATGTTCTCTTAAATAAAAACCCTATGCCCGGCAAATCGGCAAAGAACGGCACTTTATTAGTGGTATTATTTTGCTCCCCTTCAAATACCCCGCCCAGCACTATGGTCTCACCATCCAGCACATGGACATTGGTTTCAATTTGTCTTGTATTAATAGACGGCACAGTTACTCCAGCTGTAAATTCTGGAAAATCTTTGGTGATTTTTAAAGCCATGATTACACTTCCGCTGGGTGTTATTTGCGGCACGACATCCAGTTGCAGAAAAGCTTCCTTAAACTCGATGTTTGTCCCCAGGTTAGCGCTTGCACTTTGATAGGGAACTTCAAAACCCTGTTTAATGGTTGCCTGACAGCGATCAGATGTCATCACTCTTGGATTGGAAACCAGCTCGCCACGGCCTTCGTCCTGTAACGCCGACAGCTCAAGATTAAGCACATAATCCGCGCCTCTTGCCAGCGTCATGCCTAAGGCGCCATACGGATTGGAGGACATAGCTGTTGTGCCAAGATCCACCAGTGTATCATTCAGGGTACCTATATTACCATTCTCATCAGGCACAATGCCGTTACCTTTGGTTCCTCTTCCGCCTATGGCAAAAGTTTTGCTACCTCCGATACTGGCCGCTTTTGCGACGCCAAACTTAACGCCCAGCTCTTTCGCAAATTCATTGGAAGCAATAACTATTCTTGATTCAATCATCACCTGACGCACCGGCACATCCAGCTTCCGAATCAGTTTCTTCACATCCTCCAGGCGTTTTGTTGTCTCACGAACAATTAAAGTATTGGTTCTTGCATCAACAACAGCAGAGCCACGTAAAGACAGTATTCTAAACTCCTCATTCTTAGCTCCTGAATTATTTGCCTGAACGCCTTGCTGTCCTTGCTGTCCTTGCTGTCCTTGTTGTCCTTGTTGTCCTTGTTGTCCCATCGCCCGGATCACTCCACAACTACCAAAAGCTCTTGAATCAAGACCATTCAGCAAATTTCTAAAATCTTCTGCTTTGGCGTAATTGATTTTGATATATTCGGTCACCAGTGGATCCAATTGCTCAACCACTGCGTCTGTTTCCTGTTGTTTCTTCTTGTAGTCCTTGATTTTATCCAGCGTTGAAATCAGCGTGACGTTGCCGGACTCGTATTTGCCCAACTCCTTGGTCATCATGATAAAATCCAAGGCTTCATCCCAGGGCACATCGTCCAGCTTCAAGGTAATCGTGCCCGTCACATCCTCACCGGCAACTACATTCTGCCCGGTAAACTCAGCCAGAATGGCAATCACGCTACGTATGTCAATTTCCTGGAAATTTAAAGACAATCGGTCGCCGGAGTATTTGATACGCGATCTGTCCAGCGCCTCTTTCTCTTCATTGCTTAAAGGACGAAATTCAACCGTCAATAACCCATCTGCTTGAAACACCGAATAATCGTAGAGTTCATTTTGCGTCGCCACGGTTATTGTGGTTTGCCGGTCAGAAGAAACCGTATCAATAAACTTAACAGGGGTTGCAAACTCGGA
>JAURVK010000030.1 GCA_030655535.1 Methylobacter sp.
GAATTATTCATTCATATCCATGTGACTGGAACCGGCAGTCATACCGGCATGACGATACTAGCCAAGGCTCATTGTAATCAGGATGCATTTTCGACATGCTTCTAGGTACCCCGTTTGTTTTTCGTGGACTACGATTTTTTATAGGTACGCGCGTAACATCAGTTATTAATAGGAAGCCCTTCGCATGTCGGCGCTTTAGGGTCTCCGAACGTTATGCCCAGCTGTGGCCTCGCTTGTTGTTGAAATATCCTGGAAAATGGACTGCTAAAACAGCAATACGCTTCTTTTCTGGCAACGCAGCCAAAGAATGTTTCAGATGAACAGCAGTTGCCAATTTCGCCAGCCGAGGTGCATAACCGTTGCTGCTTGAGCATGTTTAGTTTAACTTCTTCCTCAGTGCAGGCAAAAATCAGCTGCACAACCATTTTTGCGATCCGATAAATCGCATAAATAATACCGACCACTGTGATAATTGAAGACAGCATTGATCCGGCCATTGAATACGTGGTTGTCATCATTTATTGGGTACAATCAGGCAACGTAGTTAGACGAAACATCACCAATGGAGATCATTATGAGCAGTCCTAAAGCGGAAGTGGCATCTATGCTGGAAGCGCTTGCCGATGACGTAAACTTTGAAGATATTCAGTACCATTTATATGTTCTTGAAAAAGTTAATCGTGGTCTTGAAAGGGTCGAAATCGAGGGAGCAGTTTCGCATGAAGAAGCAAAAAAACGTTTGAATAAATGGCTTGTTGGTTAGAGTGGTCGCCGGAAGCCATTGAAGACATCGAGTCCATCGCGTCTTATATCGAGCGGGACTCTCCGTGGTTTGCGCAAATCGTTGCGTCAAAAATTGTCAGCACCGCTGAGTCTATACCGTTAAATCCTGAAATGTGTCGGATAGTTCCAGAAATCGGTCGCAAAAACATTCGAGAGCGGTTTGTTTATAGCTATCGGGTCATTTATCAGATTGAGCCGGAACGCGTATTGGTAGCAGCACTCACTCATTCATTCATGGCAGCCGTCTGTTACAACCCGTCATTCAGAGGATTGAGGGGAATATTTGAAAAGCTAACCCTGTATGTAAAAAATTGAGGCGCTTTGGTTTTATGCCAATTGCGATACTTTCGAAATCTCTGCAACATAAGCATTCAATCTGCCCGTCTGTAATATCAAAACCTGCCCGGCAAAGCAACGTACAAACCAATGCTTGCTTCAATCCAGAGTATTCCCTATGATTTTACTTTCACTCGATCGATAGCAGCACCAAGAGGTTAGTATGATTTCGGCTAAATTATCCAGTAAATTCCAATTGGCAATACCCAAGGCTATTCGGGATCAACTGGATCTGAAAGCGGGGCAACAATTTACGCTGATCGCTAAAGGCGACATAATTGAGCTGGTTCCGGTTTGTTCATTAGCAGCAGCCAGGGGGAGCTTCAAGGGCAGCAATTCAAATGATTACAGGGATCGTCAGGACAGAATCTAATGGCTGCTCTGGTTGATACCTGCGGCTGGATAGAATGGTTAACCGACGGTCAGTTGGCGGATGCTTTTGCGCCCTATCTGGTCGATCCGGCTGAATTGATCATTCCCACTACGCTGCAATTTGAACTCTATAAATGGGCAAGGCTTCCGCTCCTGCTCACGCCCCTTACCTACATCCATGTAGGCAAAGCGGGAAAAAAGCGAAGTCGAAGCCTTGGACGTTATCGCGTTAACCGAACAAGGCCGGGTCTTGCCATTGACTGCCCGACTGTCTCTGTATGCGGCAGACCTGGCTTTGCAACATCGATTATCGTTTGCCGACGCGATTGTTTATGCTTCTGCAAGACTGCTCGATGTACCGCTGATAACGGCGGATGACCATTTTAAGGACTTGCCGGAAGTCATTTATTTTTCAAAAAACGACCCACCGCTTAACTTCGATACAAGAACATCCTTAAAACGGCAATAATAAATAGCAGATGACTGATGAATAAATTACTGAAAAACGCTGTCTGGATACTGGTCGCCGCGCTCGGTGCGGCTGCCATCGGCGGTATCGCTTTAAATCGCGGCGAGAACATCAACGCGCTGTGGTTTGTGACTGCGGCGCTGTGCGTGTATGCCATTGCCTACCGCTTTTATGCGGCATGGATTGCCGCCACGGTGTTGGCGGTTGACGAAACGCGGGCGACTCCGGCCGAACGTCTCGATAACGGCCGCGATTTTGTGCCGACCCATAAATGGATCGTGTTCGGCCATCATTTTGCGGCGATTGCAGGACCCGGGCCGTTGGTGGGGCCGACGCTGGCAGCGCAATTCGGCTATTTGCCGGGCACGCTGTGGATATTGTTCGGCGCGGTGTTGGGCGGTTGCGTACAGGATATGGTGACCTTGTTTTTATCCACCCGGCGCGATGCCAAAAGCCTGGGGCAGATGGCGCGCGACGAGTTGGGCGCTTTGGGCGGCACGGCGGCGCTGATCGGTACCTTTGCGATCATGATCATCCTGATTGCGGTGCTGGGGCTGGTGGTGGTCAACGCGATGAAGCACAGCCCGTGGGCGACGGCTACGGTGACCGCGACCATTCCGATTGCGATGATCGTCGGTCTGTACATGCGCAGTTTCCGTCCCGGTCGGGTACTGGAAGCCTCCGCTCTTGGGGTGATTTTATTATTGTTGTCGGTGGCGGGCGGCGGCTGGATTGATCACAATCCTACCTTGCGCGGCTGGTTCGATCAAAAAGGCTTGACGCTGGCCTGGTGGGTGATGGCTTACGGTTTTGCGGCGGCAATTATGCCGGTTTGGCTATTACTGGCGCCGCGCGATTATTTGTCGACTTACATAAAGCTGGGCACTATCACCATGCTGGCGGCGGCGATTATGATGCTGCAGCCGACCGTAAAAATGCCGGCCTTGACGCAATTCATCGACGGCACCGGGCCTATTTTCGGCGGCAAGCTATTCCCGTTCATGTTCATTACCATCGCTTGCGGCGCGATTTCAGGCTTCCATGCGCTGATCGCTTCCGGCACTACGCCGAAATTGCTGAGCAATGAACGCGATATACCGATGATCGGCTACGGCAGCATGATGCTGGAATCCTTTGTCGCGATGATGGCGATGATAGCGGCAACGGTACTCGATCCCGGCGTGTTTTTTGCAATCAACAGCCCGGCAGGCGTGGTCGGCAAGGAAGCTGTCGATGCCGTTGCCGTCATTTCATCGTGGGGTTTTCCGGTCACGGTCGATCAGATGCAGCTGCTGGCCAATCAAATGGGCGAGGCAAGCTTGTTCGCCCGTACCGGCGGCGCACCGTCTCTGGCTGTGGGCATGGCGAGTATCTTCGGCAACGCGTTCGGCGAGAGCATGTTGGCCTTGTGGTATCACTTTGCGATCATGTTCGAGGCTATCTTCATACTGACCACGCTGGATGCAGGAACCCGGGTCGGTCGCTTCATGTTGCAGGATATGTTGGGCAATTTCTGGCCGAAAATGGGCGAAACCTCGTGGACGCCGTCGGTGGTTTTGACCAGTGCGCTGGTGGTGGCGGCTTGGGGTTATTTCCTGTATATCGGCGTGATCGACCCGAACGGCGGCGTCAATATTTTATGGCCGCTGTTCGGCATTGCCAATCAAATGCTGGCGGCGATTGCGCTGAGTGTGGCGACCGGTATTTTGGTCAAATCCGGAAAATTAAAATATGCCTGGGTGACCGGTTTGCCTTTAGCGTGGCTGGTGACGATTACCAGCGCGGCGTCTTGGGAGAAAATCGCCAGCGACAATATCCGTATCGGTTTCTTTTCGGCGGCCAACGATCTGGCCGACAAGCTGGCGGCAGGCGTGTTGCCGCCGGAGAAAGCGGCTATTGCACCGCATTTGATCTTCAATCTGCATCTGGACGGTTGGCTGACGCTGTTTTTTGCGGCCTTATTGTGGCTGATCGTACTCGATATGCTGCGCGTTTGCAGCCGTTATCTGGCCGGAAAGCCGGTATTGCCGCTTTCGGAATCGCCGCACAGTCCGAGTCGGTTAGTTGAAGACTGGGTGAGGGATTGATGTTAAACAAAATCGAAGCGTTTTGGCGTGGGCTGCGTCATCTTTCCGGCGACGACGCTTACGAGCGTTATTTACGGCATCATGCAGAACATCATCAAGCCGATACGCCGTTAAGCAAGGCAACTTTTTTCAAACAGTGGCAGGATGAAAAGTGGAATGGCATTAAGCGCTGTTGTTAGTACAAGGCCAGCCTTGTACGCCCTGTTGGGTGATATGCCGATTCATCGCGCTGTATCATTGTCATTAAGTTAAGCTGAAAAGCAAGTGATGACTGAACCG
>JAURVK010000036.1 GCA_030655535.1 Methylobacter sp.
TATCGGATCGAAACAAACTCCCCATTCTCGGGATATGTCGACAAAGCCTGAGACAGCAAAAGTTGAAGTGCCAAAGCAGGAGAAAAAACCCGAGCCGGGGCCGGTGTTGCCGCAATTCGATTTTTATACCATCCTGCCTGAAAAAGAAGTCATCGTACCGGATTATGAAATTAACACGCGTACCAGAGAAGAACAGGTTGGACAGGCAAAAACCGCTAATTATATTTTGCAAGCCGGCTCGTTCAAGGAATTTAAAGATGCCGATGCCTTAAGAGCCAAACTGGCTTTAATGGGGATTGAATCGAAAGTTGAGAAAGCAAAAGTCGGCAATACGATCTGGAATCGGGTCAAAATTGGGCCTTATACCCAGATGGCCAGCGTTAGCACCATTCGAGCCCGATTAAGAGGGAATGGTATTGACGTACTCGTTATGGAAGTCGGCAATTAATTGACGTAACTACTCAACAGCTAGGAAAATGGAACGCAGATGACACAGATAAATATGATAAACGCGAGGACAACTCAAGAATAAATATTATTTTTATTCCAATAATCAGCGTTATCTGCGTTCTATTATATTGATGGCTGAGTAGTTATGTTTTTTTAATCGCAATGGTTTGATATGAAATGAGTGAAGAATACGAATACGATGATGAGGCGGAAGAATTTTATGCAATCCGGCCGAATAAGACACAAATAAAGAAAGATATGGCGGTTCTTTTTGCTTTAAGCGAAGAAATGTCCGAGTTACCTGCGGGACAATTAAAAACGCTTGAGCTTCCCGAGATCATCAATAAAGCGGTTATCGAAGTATCGGGAATGCCGCATAAAGGCGCGAGAAAACGGCTGCTTAAATTTATTACCAACCAGCTTCATAAGATAGACATAGAGCCGATTTTAGAGAAACTGTCACGCATTAAAAATAAAAGCGCCCATGCCGTCCGGGAGCATCACGCTGTAGAGCGTTGGCGAGATCGGCTGATGAGCGAGGGCAATGATGCGTTGACGGCATTGCTGGCCGAGCAACCGCAGGCTGATCGGCAGATATTAAGACAATTATTACGCAATGCTCAAAAAGAAGCCGAAGCCGGTAAACCGCCCAAATCTTCTCGTCAATTGTATCGTCAACTGAAATTGTTATTTCAGGTGGAAGGCGAGTTGGATGATGAGTCGGAATTTGAGGATGAGCAGGAAATCGAGTAGTTTCCGATCATATCATCATGCTTAACAATCGCTAAACAAATCCAGTTGCTGGCAATCAGTCTGTCCGGACTTGTTTTCCAGTGATGATAGCGTAATTCCCAGCAAGCGGACATTGCGTCTGCCTATGTCGGTGTTTTTTACCAGATCTTCAAGAACGGCACCTATAGCCGTTGCCGCAGTAATGATATGCGGCAATGTCCGGCTGCGGGTGATTTGGACAAAGTCGTGATATTTAATCTTTATGGTTAGGGTATGGGCGACCAACTGTTTTTCGGCGACTTTGTTTAAGGCCTTTTCCAGCAGGCTGTGCAAATGCGCAATGACCTCTTGTTTAACCTTAATATCCTGTTGAAAAGTAATTTCCACACCTACCGATTTTCTGATGCGGAAGTTGATGACGGGGCGGTGGTCTATGCCTCTGGAAATGCTGTAATAACGCAGTCCGGCCTTGCCAAAATAATGCTGTAACATTTCCAACGGCAGATCCTTTAAGTCCTTGCCGGTCTTGATGCCCAATGCTCGCATTTTTAGCGAAGTCGCCTTGCCTACGCCATGAAACTTTTCGACCGCAAGCCGTTCGACAAAGTCTGCGCCCTGTTCCGGGGCGATTAAATAAAGCCCGTCCGGTTTATTGATGTCCGAGGCGATTTTAGCGAGGAATTTGTTATAAGAAATGCCGGCTGAAGCGATCAACTGGGTTTCCTGCTTAATCGCCGTCTTGATGGCTTTGGCGATTAATGTGGCGGAGCCTTGATGCAGGCATGAATGACTGACATCCAGATAAGCTTCATCCAGGGACAGGGGTTCAAAAATATCGGTATAGGCGGCAAAGATTTTTCGAATGGATATCGACGCTTGTTGATAAGCGTCGAAGCGGGGTTTTACAAAAATAGCTTGCGGGCATAAACGATAAGCGTGAGCCGAAGGCATCGCGGAATGGATGCCGTATTGCCTTGCTTCATAGCTGCAGGTTGCGACTACGCCCCGAGAGTTTGGAGCGCCGCCGACAATCAGCGGTTTGTTGCGGTATTGTGGGAAATCGCGCTGTTCTACAGCCGCAAAAAATGCATCCATATCGATATGAATGATTTTGCGGGTAGCGTTCATTTAGTATTATTTTACGGAGTTTTTCGGTTCCGGCAGGTTCAGTTCTGCGGTCATATTCCAGTCGGAGAAAGGAAACGGCAGGATTTCGGTATTGAAGGTCAGAAACAATAAAATATGGTACGTATAAATGGACAGGCTGCGTCCAAAGTTAAGCGTATTGACGTTGGCTTTGCCGGTTATCAGCGTTGATGCTACCTGCAAGATGATAACGGCCCAAAGCAGCATTCTGACCAGACTGCCGATAGCCGCAAAAATCAGCATAAAGAAAATCCTTTTCCAGCTGGATAGTTGTTTCAAGTTGTAGTTGATTTGATTGTCCATCGTCATTAGCCTCGGTTCATGATGTCGCGTAAATCAAGCGCCGCCGCATTGGCGCGAGCTATATAATTGGCCATTGACAACGAGTAGTTGGCGAAAATACCGTAGCCGCTACCGTTTAAAATCATCGGGCTTAAGATCGGGGTAAGGGCATTTTCCAGCGCCTTAATCATGATATCAACAGTACGCATGGCCCGTTTATCCAATAAAATATCTTCAAAGTCATGTTTGATGGCTCTTAGAATGTGTAATAACGCCCAACTTGCACCGCGCGCTTCATAGAAGACATCGTCAATCTCCAGCCATGTCACTTTAGATATGGGGGTTCCTTTTTCTTCAGCTGCCTGTTGCTCAAGCTTGGTTAGCCCCGGTCCATAGTTGCTGGAATCGTTTGCGCTCAATCGGGTAGACAAACCGCCCAGACGTTTTATCACAACTTCGGTGTACTGCCACAAATTGTCGGCTCTGGAATAAAATTGCGCTTTTTTGACCGGGCCGCCGTATTTTTGCAGGCGCGACATATATTTATGCAGGGCATCAATACCTTTTTGATATTCAGCTTCCGTTGAAGGCAAAGCCCAGGAGTTATGTTCGTAATAGAAGTAGGGTTCTGCAGTCGCCAAGTCCGGATCCTCGGCGGATTGCGACTGATCTCTGGCAAAGTGATTTCTTAATGCGGTTGTGGCATCACGCAGCATCACCAAAGCGCCGTATTCCCAATTGGAAATGTTGTCCAGCAATACGCCGGGAGGCGCTACATCATTAGTAATATAGCCGCCGGGTTTATGAAGCAGAACCTCGGCGATATGAGCCAGGGTGTTGGTATAGACATAGCCGACAGGGATATTATCAGTAGTGTGGGTTTCTTCGGCACGCTTTACCGCTTCGTCTTGGATATTAAATTGTCCAGGCTCACTGCCCCACCAAGCGCCTAAGAAGATCAAAATGACCACTACAATGAGGATGAAAACGCCAAAACCCCAGAGTATTCCTTTAGATTTTAAATCGTTCAGTGCTTCATTTGTCGCCATTTTTGAAATCCTGTAAAGAGGTTTTTTTGTAGGGTCGAAAAATATTTCACCCTATTGCTTTTTATATGAAAAATTAACTGCATAGTAGCAGGTTTTTTAGCGATTTGCTTATGGCGCAAGCCGCTACAAGGGTTTTTTTTTGGCTCTTGGGTGCGCTTTATCATAGATTTCAGCCAGATGCTGGAAGTCCAGATGGGTGTATATTTGGGTCGTACTGATATTGCTATGGCCAAGCAGTTCCTGGACGGCTCTTAAATCCCGGCTGGATTCAAGTAAATGGCTGGCGAAGGAGTGTCTTAGCATGTGCGGATGGATATGTTCTGCAATACCTTTTTTTTGGCACCATTGTTCCAGTCTTAATTCGATATTACGTTGACCGAGCCTGGTTCCGCGCGTTGACACAAATAAAGCCGAGTCGGCGGAGGGTATTTTTATGAGGCGTTGTTGCAACCAGTTTTCAATAGCGGTAACGGCTTTGCTGCCTACCGGTAATACTCTTGATTTGCCGCCCTTGCCGATGCGGACAGTCAGGGTGTTATCCGGCAAGTCCAGGTCGGTTAAATCAAGCGCCGACAGCTCGCTCAGCCGCAGGCCGGATGAATAGAATAATTCGAACATGGCCAGATCGCGGATTTCCAGCAGCGAACTTGCCCCGGCTTCCAGTAAACCGGATAACTGATCGACATCCAGTGTTTTGGGCAGCTTTCGATCTTGTTTTGGCGCTTGAATATGTTGGGCAGGATTGATGCTGGCCTGATTATTTTTTAACAGGTAGTTATAAAAACTGCGTATCGCAGACAGCTCACGTTGCAGGCTTTTACTGCTCAGACCTTTCCGATGCCGACCGGCTATATGGGCGCGAATATCGGTGTGTTGCAGGTCTGCCCACTGGGCTATGGCCTTGTCTGTGCAATAGCGGGACAGATGGTTAATATCCCGCTGATAACTTTTTACGGTGTGTTCCGAGGCGCGAATTTCAACGGTGAGCCGAGTAAAAAAGTCAGCCAGCATCAGCTCCGCATCAGCATGCATGATAGGTTATTTCCGAGTAAGAATATCCCATCAAGAATCTGATCCGTAGGGAAAAATGGCCTCCACGGAAATTACGAAAAATATAAAATTTTTGGCGTTGTTCGTGCTGTTTGTGTCTTTCGTGGACAATGCTTTTGGTGGATTCATTATTGGAAATCAACTTAAAGCTTCCGCTCCTTGCTCACGCCCCTCGCCTACGTCCTGTCGGTGAAGCTTCCGTTCCTGTAACAAGGTGATCAGCCGGGTACCTATGATTTCGCTCATTTGGTTTAAAAACAGATTGCCCATGGTGTAATGAAAGCGGCCGTCCTCTCGGCTGCCGATGGCTAAAATGCCTTCCAATTCGGTAAAAGCCAGTGGAATAATAGCGCAGGATTTCACTTCAAACGCCGATTCGCCGAATAACACCCTTGCCTGAGCCATAGTCGGGCGACCGCATTTAGGCTGATTGTCGGCCAGTTCGCCGGCGAACGGTTCCAGGTCTTTGCTGTTCGGCTCAATAAACAGATTGGTTATAGTCGCGGGGTCTGGATGGTGTTTGATGATGCGCACCGCAACAAAGTCGACCAAAAAATATTCCGACAGGACGACATCAAGATTAGCGACTGCGTCTTCCAGCGTTGTGGCATCCAGCAACGCCAGAGTGAGCTTGTGCATGCGGTTCAGGGAAGCATCGTTATCCCTGGCTATTTCAATCAGCGCCGTGAGCTGGTTTTCCATGTCATGATGCCGGCTCCTAAACAGTTCCAGCTGCTTTGAAATCAGGGAGACCGCACTGCCGGTGGGATGAGGGATACTCATGTGTTCCAGCAAATTCAAGTGTTGATGAAAGAACTCGGGATGTTTGCGCAGATAGTTTTCAACCTGGGCTGGAGTGAGTTCCGCGATTAATTCATTCATAGCGTGTGTGTCCTTCAAAAACAGAAATGGCAGGCCCGGTCATTAACACCGGTTCGCCACGGCCAGGCCAGTTGATGGTTAGCGTTCCGCCGGGTAGCTCAACATAGACCGTATGATCCAGCAGATTGTGTTCGATGCCGATGACCGCGGCGGCACAAGCGCCGCTGCCGCAAGCCAGGGTTTCGGCAGCGCCGCGTTCATACACGCGCAGCTTGATGTGTTGGCGATCTACGACTTGCATAAAACCGACATTAACCCGTTCCGGAAAAAAAGCATGGCTTTCCAGGGCTTTACCCAATTCAGCCACCGGTGCGGTTTTAACATCAGTGACCTGAATAACCGCATGCGGATTGCCCATCGAAACCGCGCCGAAGGCCTTTTCAGTATCGTTAACCAGCACCGTATAAAATCGGGATTCTTCTTCCGCCAGCAGCGGGATTTCGGCGGGTGCGTGTCTTGGAACGCCCATATTGACGGTGATCCGGTCGTCGTCGTCAAAACGCAGCAACAATTGGCCGGAATTGGTGTCGACGCGGATTTCATCCTTATCCGACAGTTTTTTATCGCGGACAAAACGGGCGAAGCAGCGCGCACCATTGCCGCATTGGGAAACTTCGCTGCCGTCCGCGTTAAAAATCCGGTATTTGAAATCGGCATTGGCGCTTACCGCTTTTTCAACCAGCAACAGCTGATCAAAGCCTATGCCGAAGTGCCGGTCGGACAGCCGTCGGATTTGCTCCGGCGTTAAGGCGATCTGCTGATTGATCGCGTCTATGACCACAAAATCATTACCGAGGCCGTGCATTTTAGTGAAATTGATCATTTAGTCGGTGTCTTCGTGGTGGATTGTTGAAAAAATCATGATGGCAACAAATGCTCGCCCGCCCAAAGCTGTGCAATCGTTTCTCTTTCCCTGATCAGGTGCAGACTGCTGCCATCGACCAGCAGCTCAGCTACGCGCGGTCTGGAATTATAATTTGAACTCATGGTAAAACCATAGGCGCCGGATGAACGTATCGCCAACAAATCGCCCTGAGCAATGTTAAGCGTACGGTCTTTGCCTAAGAAATCACCGGTTTCACAGACCGGGCCGACGATATCCCAGGTCGTTTCTAGCGCATTACTCTGCAGGTTTACCGGAATAATAGCCTGCCAGGCGTTATATAAAGAAGGGCGCACCAGATCATTCATCGCCGCATCGACGATCGCAAAGTTTTTATTCGCCGTCGGTTTAAGATATTCAATCTGGGTGACCAGAATGCCGGCATTGCCGACGATAGCGCGGCCCGGTTCCAGTAAAATTTCAATATCGGTTCTGCCCAGTCGCGCCAAAATCGCCTGGATATAGTCGGCAGGTTCCGGCGGCTGTTCATCTTTATAACAAATGCCCAAGCCCCCGCCCAGATCCAGATGATGCAGCTTAATCCCTTCGGCCGCAAGCGAGGCAACCAGATCGAGAACCTTATCCAACGCATCCAGGAACGGCCGGGTTTCGGTCAGTTGCGAGCCGATATGGCAATCTATACCGATCACGGCGATATTGGGCATGGCCGCCGCACGGCGATATTCGGTCAAGGCTTGTTGAATGTCTATGCCGAACTTGTTTTCCTTTAAACCGGTAGAGATATACGGATGAGTTTTGGCATCGACATCCGGGTTTACCCGAAAAGATACCGGCGCGATAACGCCCAATTGCCCGGCCAGCCGGTTAATCCGATCCAGTTCGTCGCCGACTTCAATATTAAAACAGCGTATGCCGATTTTCAGCGCCGCCAGAATTTCGTCTTCGCGTTTGCCGACCCCGGAAAATACGATTTTTTTAGGTTCGCCGGCGGCGGCAATCACCCGCTCTAATTCGCCCAGAGAGACAATGTCGAAACCCGAACCTAAACGGGCTAGCAAATTGAGTATCGCAATATTGGAATTGGCCTTGACCGCA
>JAURVK010000117.1 GCA_030655535.1 Methylobacter sp.
GTTTCTTCAAGCATTATAATTATGTGTAGTTGCGGTCGGCCCTAAGCGACATCGCTCATGGGCCGATCGACAAGGTAAATATTCAAATACACATAGTTCGGTTCTACACATAGGGGTCGGTTTTTGCCAGTTGATTGAGAAAATTCCGGTTACTTGTCTATGCTATTCTAAAATGCGCATCATATAAAACGCTAACTCGGTTTTCCGTTCCATTGCGCCTCAAACCCCAAAGCTAACGGCATGGATGGGTAGAACAACGTAAAACCCATCACAGCGGCATTAATGATGAGTAGGGTATTGCCTCTACTCCATAGCTTGTCATCTTAACGCGTTAAACCACTCATGCTATGTCAAACAGTTAAAGCATAAACTGCTCAATGCGACGGTGATGATTGCACTATATCAGTTCTACGCAAAATATAACGTTCAGCAAGTTTTCCGGAGATTCGATTGCCATTGTTATCGAGCTGAATGAGCCTGTTTTCGCCGACAAAATATTGCTGTGTAGTTGAGCTATTGCGTGGCGTTAAAACGATCGTATTGCTTTTATTATCCGAAGTAAACTTCCCTTTTTCCACAAACTCCCTTTCCGACTTGCCAACGTATTGGGTAATCAAGATATAACTGTTATTTTTGTTTAAAGCGAGAGTCGTTTTAATTCCATTGCAATCAGCACAGGGCGTAAAACCGTAATAAATACCCGGCCAATCAAGGCTGTTTGGGGCATGATGCGTATCCTTATCTTTTGTCTCAGCCGTTTCAGCAAACACAGGGTTGTAACCCGAAAAAATTGCACCGAAAAGAAAAAAAGTCAGAATTCGTTTAAATTGTTGTCTAAATGTTCGCATATTTTTCCCTCAGCAAAACGACGATAATAGTAAAGTAAAATGGATAGAATGTAAAACAGCGAAACCCGTCGTAAATCGTGAATTTCCTGACCTGTTTTCATGGCTGGTTATTGAGATGGGCGAACTTCCTTCCTAGAAAGTGAAGAAAGCGTGTTATTCATAACCCTCTCTTTTTAATAACTGTCCCCGTGTCAGATAATACATGCACAACCTCAGCAGCGGTTAATCGTCCAATGTTGCGAGGTAACCGTGCCGGGTTGCCAGCTCGACAATGCTCTTGCGGTAACGGTCGAAATCAATCGACTCCGTCGCGCTGTAATTCCAGTTTTTATAAAGGCTGGTCAGCTCAGTAAAGAAGTCCCTGGCTGCATCTTTATCCTTGAAGTCATAACCGGCATCGATAAGCCCTTTCAGCAGTTGAAAACTCTCAAGCTGCCGTTCCCTGGACATGCAGGCATCAACCTCATCGAAAGCATCCTGCTGGAGATAAACCATGTCCAGCAATAAGGATTTTTGCCAAGTGACAAAGTCATCTTCGGTAATGCCTTCTTCGCCGGTCACCTGCATCATCTGATAAATGCCGTCGCCCTGTTCAAGCAAGGCCTGCATGGCTTTCACATTGGCGACCCAGTTGACATCAATGTTTTTGCTGAACCAGCCGCCCAGCTGATCGAGATAACGCGACCAGGAAATCAGCGGATCGATAGCGGGATAAAAGCGCCGGTAAGCGCGGTCGGCCGACAATCCTAGAAAAGTTTTCACTGTGCCCAAGGTCGATTGCGTGACCGGTTCTTCAAAATTACCGCCTGCGGGGGAGACGGTGCCGATCATGGTCAAACTGCCGATTGAACCATCGGGACAGCGCAGTACGCCGGCGCGTTCATAGACATTTTTGATCGACGAATCCAGATAAGCGGGAAAGCCCTCTTCGCCGGGAATTTCTTCCATGCGTCCCGAGGTTTCGCGCATGGCCTGCGCCCAGCGCGAGGTGGAATCGGCAATCAACAGCACGTTATAGCCCATCTGCCGAAAATACTCGCCCAGCGTGATGCCGGTATAGATAGAGGCTTCACGTGCGGCGACCGGCATCGATGAGGTATTGCAGATAATAACGGTTCTATCCATCAACGTGCCGCCGGTACGCGGATCTTTGGTTTCCGGATATTCGGTAATGGTTTCGACCACTTCGCCTGCGCGTTCGCCGCAGGCGACGATAACGACGATGTCAACCGTCGAGTAACGGGCGATAAGGCTTTGCAATACGGTTTTTCCTGCGCCGAAAGGGCCGGGGACACAGCCGGTACCGCCTTGGGCAATAGGAAAAAAAGTGTCGATAATGCGGGTCGCGGTGGTAATCGGTTCGGAAGGATAAAGCCGCTCCGCATAACTGCGGCGAATCAATGCTTCCGGTATCGGCTTGCGTACCGGCCAGCGCTGGGATAGTGTCAATTCCTGTTCAGCGCCTTTGCCAATTTGATAACGGGCAACGACTTCTTCAACGCCGAGATTGCCGCCGCGAATCCAGGTAATTTCGACCGCTTCCGGCAAATTAAAAGGCACCATGATTTTGTGCCTGAATTCGCCCTCGGGGACGGTGCCGATGACGCCGCCGGGCTTTACCCGATCGCCTGCTGCGACGCAGGGTTCAAACCCCCATTTTTTATCCAGGTCAAGCGGCGCAATCGTCACGCCGCGTGGCAGAAAAAAGCCGTATTTGTCGGCCAGCGCATGTAATGGATTGAGCAGACCGTCAAAAACCTGGCCCAGCAATCCGGGGCCTAATACCGCCGACAGCATTTCTCCGGTCAGCTCGACGCTATCGCCGACACGCACGCCGCGCGTGTCCTCGAATACCTGCATGTCGGCGGTGCGCCGCCGCACGCGGAGCACTTCGGCTTTAAGCCGTTCGTCGCCGACACAGATATAGCCCAGCTCGTTCTTCATGATCGATGTATTCTCATCAACCTCGATAAGCACCAGGCTTTCCTTGACCCCTATTATCTTGGCGGTTCTGAATACCGGTTGTTCAGCTGTCATCTTTTATCTCTTTAATCAAGTCTTGAAATCGGAACTTCGCCCGCACTGCATCGCGCGCCAGCCAGGCTTGAAGGATGTCCCATTTAAAAACGAATGCGAATACCGCCTCGAATCCGAATCTGTTGCTTTCTGCGATATGGCCGAGCCGTTGCCAGATGACGTGCATCAATAGGCTGTCAAGGGCGCAGGCATCGTTGCCGTCAAGATAAGTTCGCGCTTGGGCTATCCACGGATAAACGGCCGCCAATTTGAAATTGGGGTCGCCCCAGTGCGCCGCGATATGCCGCACCCAACGACTCGCCCCGGAAACCGGCTCTAAAACCGACGCATCGGCGCCGGCGTTGCGTTGGCGTAAGCCGGCAAGTATCACTTGCTGATCAATCCTGAATTCGATGAATTCGCGCAAGGCGGACTGACTGATGTCCTGCATCGCGGCACGACTGCGCAATACCATGTCTGCGTCAGTCTTCGGTTTAGCCAGGGACATGCGCCAGCCGACCAGCGCTTCCGCTTTGGCCAGTTGCCGGGCGTCGTCGGTATCCAGATTATGCAGGCGCTGTTCCAGCCGCAGGCGCGTAATCGGCGAACGATCCGCCTGTTCGAACGGCGGCAGATAAGGAAGACTGGAGACCAGCGTAATGTAAGGTTCGGCCATAACGCTTATTCGCGGCCTTCGAATATCGCCTTGAAACGGGGCAAAATGCGCAGATAGAGCAGCCTGGAAATGGCCTTGTCGGATAGGTCAATCTCCAGTTTTTCTTTAACCAGACGCACACTGGCGCCGCCTTCGATCTCGCTGGATGGAATCAGCTCAACGCCTTCGCGCAGCATTTCGCTACACAGCCCGAGGATGGTCTGATTGGTGAACTCGTTTAGTTTCTCGTTGGGCTGCCCCATTAATATCGACTCGGAAATCAGGATTTGAACTTCCTTGTCGCCGATCAGCTCTTTTTCGACATGACCGGCTAACACCAATACACAGGATTTAATAAATTGCTCGTCGCAGGTGGCCGATGTCACCAGCCGTTGCACGAAAACCTCGAATGCCGATGAAACCTTGGCTTCAAGTTGTAGCATGGTATCGCGCGCCGACAGTTTCAGCGCTTCCAAGGCGGCGGCATGATTAGACTCGATCTCGATACGGGCGCTTTCCCGAAGTTGCGCCACTTCGCGCTTGGTATCCAAGAGCAATTTTGCCGACTTGGCCTCGGCGTCTTTTATAATCTGGCCGGCCTGCTGGTTCGCGGCCAATATGCCCTGATCCCTGATACGGTCAACCAGCTCCTGAACCCCGGCGCCGGTTTTAATGTGTTCTTGTTCTGTCATGTTGTTAGTCCCGTGAGGTTATTTCGGAATTCCCGCAGCCAGCACCAGAGCGAAAACGAAAGCGAAGACGGCAAAGCCTTCAACCAGCGCTGCCGGTGCCAGCGATATGCCGAAAATTTCCAGCTTGTTTTTCGATACATTAATCGATGCGGCGCAAGCAGAGCCTTGGGCGGAAGCGCTGAACAACAGCGCCAATCCGGCCAAAAGGCCCAGGCCGAAAATACCGGGCGAATTTTCCAAAGTCAGTTCGCGGCGCAAGGCCATGGTCACGACGATGCCGTAAATAGTCTGCGAGGACGGCATCGCCGCCACGCCGATATAACGCCCATAGCCGCTTTCGACTTCCAACAAAGCGCCACAGGCAGCGCTGCCGGCACGAGCACAGCCGATCATGCTGCCTACCGCGCCCAGCGCTAAAGGCGCATACAGCCCCACCCAACCCAGTGCCAAAATTAACGGTTCCATAGATTATCCTCTGCTTTTTTAAATGGTTTGTACAAGGTTCCCTCTTCTTTGAGTCCCCAGTTGAAAAACTCGATCACGTTTAAGCGCAGCCCGTGAATGACACCGCTGGTTATGCCAAGCAATAGATTAACCGCATGTCCGAGTATCAGTATCAGCAGCGCGAAAAACAAGCCGATTCCAGGATAACTCTCATAAACGCCGTCGGCCATGTTGTTAAATTCGACTGCCAGCGATCCGGAAGCCAGACCCAGCGCAAACAGGCGCAGATAACTCAACACATCGCCTAACGCACCGGATAATTTGGTCAATCCCAACATGCCTTGGGCAAAACGGGTTAGCGGTTTTTCGTACGGCGCGGTAAAGCCAACGATTAATACTGAGCCGATAGCGATCAAGACTATACCCAACGTTTTTAAATCAGCCGCTATGATTGAACCGCTGATCGCCAGCACAAAGCCGCCGCAAATCACGCCGATCCAGCCGATTGAGGGCAGTTTGTCCAACCAATGTTGACAACGGTAAGCATTCATCGCATTAGCCAATACGATGTGAAAAATGCCGATCGTCACCGAAAGCATCATCATCCGGTCGGTGTCGCTGATTTCAAGAACATGCAGCTTTCCCGGCCAGGATGCGTCGCTAGGGGTTACGCCGAAATAACTGCCCACCAACATGCCGAAAATTAGGGAAGCCATCACCACCGACAATAATAACGGACGGAAACGGCGACCCGAATATGAATGACCCATTTTTTTCCATAGTCCCATTAACACCAGAGCCATCACCGTAGCGTAACCGGCATCGGACAAGATCATCGCAAAAAAAATCACAAAAGATACGAAAGTGACCGATGACGGATCCCAGGTTCGATAACCCGGCGTCATATAAAAAGTAACCAAATCCTCGCCTGCGGCAAGCCAGGACGGATTGCGCATCAGCGTAGGCGGATTATCTTCAGGTTTGGAGGCTTCGGCGGCAAAATGAAACGCCTGTTTTTTGGCATAATCTTCAAGTGCCGCCAGACTTTCAGCGGGCGCCCAGCCTTGCAAGGCAAAAGCCGAATCGTTCGTGTAGACCTGTGTCGCCGCACTCTCGCACACCGCACGATCTTCCAGCCGATTCAGGTCGTGACTGAACAAATCATGCCAGCGGGTCAAATAAGCCCGCTCCGCTTGCACATCTTCGATGATAAATTCGACTTCATCAAGCCGGGCTTCCAATTCATGCCGGGATTTGCTGCCCAGATGAATGCGCGGTACCGGCATGTCCAAGGGTTCTTCCTTGTCCACCACGATAACGTAACAAAAGCGGTTGTCGCGCCGGATAATCTCCCAGGCCGAAGCCGACGCATCGATTTTCGACAGATCCTTATGCGGAACCGCGTAGAACCAAAGCCGATGTTCACCCATCTGCTGCAGCGACGGCAACACAAAGTCGCCCCAGGGACGGATGTCCTGGATACGCTTGAGCAAAAAGTCTCGCTCATCTTCCAAGTCGCGCAAGCGATTTCTCACCGCCAATATCTGCTTCTGAACGTTAACGGCATTGAAGCGCTGCTTATCTATAACCTGCCGTCTTCGCTGCGGATACGCCTGCAAAAACAGCAAGGCCTCGCGCGCTCCCGCCGTGGGCGCAGTTTCGGCAAATTCGACACTCTGGTCGGTCAAAGAAATAATCTGCACGCAGCCCATTTTCTGAAGGTCGGCCAATAAGCGCTCGCGGTCGGCAGTGATGCCGATAAACGTCACTTTATGCATGGTAACAATGCTCATGACGCGGCCTCCGCTACCAGTTCCGCTTCGCGTTGTTGTTGCTGTTTATGCTTGGCCAGCTTGGACGTGATCACGCTGGCGCGTTCGGCATCGCCCAGGAAAATGCGTATTTTCTGGATATTCTGTTTGGCGGTCGGGATTAAGATTTTCTCGAACAGATTGACTCGTTGGGTGATGCGCCGCACCGCAATTTGCAGGATACGCAAGCGCTCACCGGCAATTTCGGCGCGTATCCGCTGCTCGGCGGCATCTTTCAAGCGTTGCACCAGGGTATCGACCCAGGGCGGCGTGGCCAGCCGCGAATAATCGGCAACGGCACATTCAATGCTGGCCAAAAACGGTAGTTTTACGCCGACGACATTCTGTTCAATGACGCTGTAACTTTTTAAATGCACCAGTCCGGCCAGACGAAATTCCTCGTCGGCCAGCATCGGCAACTCTTCGCCGATACGGATTTCCAACGCTTCCACCGCCGCTTGAGCCGCCGCATATTGGTCTTGCGCCTTTTTTGCTTCCATCATCAACTGCCGCCGTTTCAGATCCAGCGAAGGCAATAGCCGCTGGTACAGCTTTAAATTTTCCTGCTGCTGATGTAATGCGTGTTTGCTGAGTTTAAGCTTTGCCATGGCCGTTTACGCGACCTGCTCGGCAGCGTCTTGGGGCTCGGCTTTGCTCAAGGCGGCTTTCGGGTAATATTTATCAATCAGGTTCTGCTTCATCAGCAATTCCTTGGGCTCGAAACATTCAGACAGCGTCAACCAGCACAGATCCAGGGCCTCGATAACCGGCAGCGAAACGCGGGTATCCATAAATCGCTCGCGGAATAAATGGCCGTATTTGAGCAATTTGTCATCAAACAGCGATAATTCAAAAGCCATTGCCTGCTTCTTTTGCGCTTCCACCGCACCGGAATAAAAACGGATCATGGCGTTCATGATCTGCCCGTGATCTTCGCGTGTGGCTTTGCCGACGACATGCTGCTTTAGCCTTGACAGTGAACCGAACGGGTCGATAAAACCGTCATGCAGATAGAACTGCCCCTCGGTAATATAACCGGTATTATCCGGCACCGGATGCGTCACATCATCGCCGGGCATCGTGGTCACGCTCAGTATCGTCACCGAACCCGCGCCCTTGAAATCGCAGGCTTTCTCATAGCGCGAAGCCAGTTGCGTGTAAAGATCGCCCATGTGCCCGCGCACCGCCGGAATGCGTTCCTGCGCCACGCCCAATTCTTTCATCGCATCGGCAAAAGCGGTCATGTCGGTCAGCAGCACCAGCACCCGTTTATTGTCTTCAACCGCCATTTTTTCGGCTACCGCCAGCGCCATATCGGGCACCAGCAAGCGTTCGACCAGCGGATCGGAAGCCTGATTGACAAACATTACGGTGCGGTGAAAAACCCCGTGTTCCTCGAAGGCGGTGCGGAAAAAATGATAGTCGTCGAAAATCAAACCCATGCCGCCAAACACCACGACATCGGCATTGGCCTGAAAACCGATACGCGCGAGCAGCTCATTGAACGGCTCGCCGGCAATGGAAAAAATAGGGATTTTCTGGCTTTCCACCAGACAATTGAACAAATCGATCATCGGCACCTGGGTTTCGATCATCCGTGACGGCATCACCCGCATGACCGGATTAACCGTAGGGCCGCCCACGGGAATGTGGGGATCGGTCGGCAGTGCCGGGCCGCCGTCGATAGGTTCGCCGGAACCCCGGAAAACCCGGCCAAGAATGTTACTGGAGTAAACCACATCAAGCGGACGGCCGAGGAAGTTTACTTTGGCATCGGTCGATAAACCCTTGCCGCCGGAGAACACCTGAAGACTGACGATGTCCCGGTCAAGATCGACAACCTTGGCCAGAGACATCTCGCCATCGATATTCTCAACCACGGCGAGATCGCCAAAAGCAACGCCTTCCGCCTTTACCCGTATCAAATCACCGACAATTTCCAGCAGACGAATGTGACGTATCAAATTTTGAATAATGGTCATCGTTTAACTCGTTTTTCCATAGCGGGAATAGGGAACATAGTAAAGTATCAGTTGTTATTATTGCACTGTTATGACAACACTGCTAAGAAATGGAAATGTAACGCGATGCTCAACTTTTTAAACAAAGGATATGTTTTCATGCCCTAAAAACAGAAGGGCTCATCATCCTCGTCCGTCTTTTTTGTAGGAATTATATACCACTCCCCAATACGGACCCCTCGTTTATTGCAAGATAAGTTTTTCACAATTGATGTCGCCAACAAAAATCATGTTGCTCATTTTTACATACTGCCGGGACACGAAGAAAAAATACAAGCTTCATGCCTACGTGGCGAATCACAGAACCGGATATATTCTCAAGCCTCGCCTTGTTAAAAAGCCTGCAAAACGCCCCGCTCCATGCCATAAACCACATCGACCAAGCCCAACCCGGCCTCACGGTGAGTCACCATGACCACGGTTTTATCCCTGGCAAAATTCGCTAACGCTTTGAATACATCCCGTTCCGTATCGCTGTCCAAGCCTTCGGTCGGTTCATCCAGAATCAATACCGGCGCATCTTTAAGATACAGCCGCGCCAAGGCGATACGCCGCGCTTCCCCTCCCGATACTTTCACACCGCTTTCGCCTACCCAGGTATCAAGACCTTCCGGCAGATAACCGATAAATTTTTCCAATCCTGCGGCTTTAACGGCAACATCCAGTTCCGTTGCCGAAGCATTCGGTTTGGCAATCAACAGGTTTTCCTTAATCGTGGCGGCAAACAGTTGGCTGCGCTGAGACAACACGCCAAAACAGCTCATTAATTCATCGGCATCCAATTGCCTGATATTTTGTCCACCCAATAAAACACTGCCTTGTTCAGGGTCGTAATAGCGCATTAACAGTTGCAGCAAGGTGGTCTTGCCGGAACCGCTAGGACCGACTATGGCGACTTTACTGCCCTGTGGAATAGTCAGGCTGATATTTTTCAGCGCCCTGCCCGGCTGATCCGAATAGCGAAAGCTCGCCTCATTTAACTGCAAATCATATTTGTCCGGCAATGTTAACGGCTGATTCGGCCAGGTAACTGTCGGCGACATTTCCGTAACCTGCCTGATACGCCGGGCGGCTTTTCGGGTTTTCGCCAGCATTTGCATGGCTTGCGGCAAGGGCGTCACTAGCTCAAAAGCCGCAATCACGCAAAAAACAACCAAGGCTGAATCCGGCCCCGATAACAGGCCGTCTCTGAATGAAATCGCCGCAAGCGCCAACGCCATTAATAAGGTTGTCTGCGACAGCAATAAGGTGAATGCCGAAGAAATCGCCGACAAGCGGTTGTTCCGGCGCTGGGTGTCGATCATCAAATCGGAAAACTGCCCGATAAAATCGCTAAAGCGCCCGTAAGCCTGATTGGCGATTAAATCCGCCAAACCCTGCATCATATCGACTTGCCGGATCCTGAAATTCGCCGCCAATGCGACGATTTCTTCGGCTCCGGCACGTCCCAGACGATTAAAAACCCACGGCGTCCACACCGAGGCAATAAGCAACATGAGACCTGTAGCCAGACTGATGACCGGCGCATAAAAAGCCAGAAAGACGATAACGGCGGTTACGCCGATTGTCGCCACAACGGCAGGGGCGAGTAAACGCAAATACAGCGCATCCAATGCGTCAATATCCGCCGTCATGCGTGACAGTAAATCGCCGCTGCGCATGGCCGACAAACGCCCCGGAACCAACGGAATAAGCTGCCGGAAAAACCAGCTGCGTATGCCCGCCAATACCCGGAAAGTCGCTTCATGGGTCACTAAGCGCTCACCGTAACGTCCCAACGTGCGGGTAATCGCCAAAGCGCGTATTTGCGCGGCGGGCAGCATGAAATTGAAGATCAGTGTAGTGCCGTCAACAGCGGCCAAGCCCGCTATCGCCGAAGAACTGATAAACCAGCCCGACAAAGTCAGCAAGGCGATAGAAGCCAATGCGGTCAGCAATGACAGGCTTATCCCGCCCGCTAACCAGGCGCTATGCGGTTTGAATAATTTCAGGAAAAACCATAAATCTTTCATCACACCAGCCACCCTTGCTGTAATTCTATCCGTCTGTCCATTCTATCGATTACTAAAGCATCATGAGTGGCAATAATCAGGATTTTATTTCTAAACAGTTGATCGATGACATCCAACAGCAGCATTTTGTTGGCGGCATCGAGATTGGCGGTAGGCTCATCCAGCAAGACAATGTCCGCATTTTTTAAAAACGCCCTGGCCAACGCAATTCGTTGCACCTGCCCGCCCGATAAACCATAGCCCCGCTCGCCGATCGAGGTGAGCAAACCTTCCGGCAGTTGTGCGCTGAATTCAGTTACACCGGCCGCCTGAGCCGCATTGACAATGCTTTGTTCAGGCGCATCGGGATCGGCCAGAGCGATATTGTCTTTGATAGTGCCGTGGAAGATGTAAGCGTTTTGCCCCACCCAGGCAATGGCTTTCGCGGCGCGCTCACGGTTAAGCGTCAGGCCGTTAAGCAATACCCGGCCTTCGGTTGCTGCCTCAAAACCCAGCAACAGATTTAAAAGCGTCGTTTTCCCGGCGCCCGATTCACCGACCAGGGCAATTTTTTCACCGGCTGCAATGTGCAGACTGATACCTGTTAAGACCTGCCGCTTACCATACGATTTACTGACATTGTTAAATTCGATGGGGGTAGTTTTGTTACCCTGAAAGTCACCGTAGGATGCTGCTGACGACTGCATGGATGCAGGAGGTAGAGCAATGCCGGGAGCAATTGCCGAGGTACGAAGCGCATTATTCGCGATTGATGCGCCTCCTTCGTCGGCACATCCCACGTCATTATCGCCTGCTTCCGACACCTCGACATCTTGCTCCAGTATGGCAAGGATAGCGTCAGTCGCGCCTAAAGCTGCGGCCCGGTCATGATAATTGATCGCCAATTGCCTGAGCGGCATAAAGAACTCGGGCGCCAGCAACAAAACAAACAATGCTTCGCTCAAACTGATATGTTCGGCCGGGCCGAAATGAATCAGTCCCAATAAGCCCAGTCCGACATACACCGCCACCAAGGCAACCGCAACTGCGCTAAAAAACTCCAGAATCGCCGACGATAAAAACGCAATGCGCAATACCGCCATGGTTTTTTCCCGAAAACCATCGGCAATCTTGTCGATGTTAGCCAACTCCTGAGTAGCCTGGCCGAATAGTTTTAATGTGGACAGCCCTTGCAAACGATCCAGAAAATAACCGCTCATTCTTGCCATCGCCAAAAACTGACTGCGATTGGCGGAGGCGGCTCCCATACCGACCAATGCCATAAAAACCGGCACCAGCGGCCCGGTCGCTAAAAAGATCAGGCCGACCACCCAATTGACCGGCACGACCACGATGATCATGATGATCGGCAATACGCCGACTATCATTTGTTGCGGCAAATAACGCGAAAAATAGTTTTCCAGCGCATCAACCTGTTCCAAGGTAACGGCCGCCAATTCGCCGCTTTGCCGTTGTTTGATAGCGGCGGGACCCAGCGCTAAAAATTGGTCGAACAGTTTTTGTCTTACCGACACCCTGACTTGCGCTCCGGCTTCAAATCCCCAGGTTTGATGCCAATAAACGCACAAACTACGCAGGATGAAAACGGCTGTCAGCACTATGAATGGCGTAATTAAAGACGCCCACGGCGGCTTGTCGATAATAACGGCTTGCAGGATATAAGCCAGTGCTGCCGACTGCACAATTACACCCAAGCCGTTGATAATACCGGCAATAGCGGCAAAGAGAATAGGTTTGCGAACGGCTTTGCTTTGCTCTTTTAACCAAGCGGCACAGGTTTTCTCCCTGGCTTTGTTTTTATCGAAATAGGCTTGATTGTCTGTTTCTGTTAGCTGCACTGATTTTTGCCATTTGTTTTATGGAGAATAAGCATACCACAGCGGCTTTAATGAAAAATCCGGATTCACCTTTGCTTTACCTCCACCGTGAGACTAAGCACAGTACAGCACCGATGTTCGCGCAAGATCCAAAATACCCTGGCAATGGCAGGAAACCGTGTTACGCTGGCGAAAATTGAATCGCGCTAAAACAATATGCTACGCTATTTCGGGACAACGAATACCTGAAAATCGACACCCACGGCGCGGGCCACTACCATTAAGTTAAAGTGTTGTTGAATACATTATGCCAACGATTTCTGTAACTGCCAGAGCTACCCTATTCCTATTCTTGCTGTGTTTGGCAGCCCCCGTTGTAATTGCAGATGTTTCTGTTAGCGGACTTAACAGCGAAGCCAAAAAAAACGTCGAACTCATGCTGTCGCTGGTAAAAGAAAAATGCGAATCGCCGGAATGGAAAATACGCGACTTGTTCAACCGGGCCGATGCAGATATAAACCAGGCGTTACGGGCTTTGGGTTATTACCATCCCGTTATCGAAAAATCATTGGCTTTCAATGACCCATGCTGGCAGGCAGACTTTACTGTTACCTCCGGCCCGCAGGTCATCATTAGCGATATTACCCTCTCCCTGACCGGCGATGCCGATGATGACCCCGAATTCCGAAAATTGCGCAACCAGTTGCTGACCGTAAAGGGAAAGCCGCTGCGTCACGATCACTATGAAAAGATGAAAAGCAGGATTGAGTCGCTGGCGCTGGAAAGAGGTTATCTAAAAAGCAGCTTTTCAGAAAAACAGCTGTTAATCGACAAAGCCAACAACAAGGCGCGCATCAAGCTGGTATTTAACGCCGGAAAGCGCATGGTGTTTGGCGATATTAGGGTCGATCAGGACATTTTGAACCCTGAGTTTGTGCAGAAACTCGTTTCCATCAAAAGCGGCGATTTTTATTCCGGCGAGCAGCTGGCTAAGTCGCACAACACGCTGTCAAAAAGCGGTTATTTCGACATGATAGACATACGTCCGGACATCGAAAACATCCGCCGGCAACAGGTGCCGGTGGCGCTTGAGCTACACCCCAAAAGCAAGCACCATTACAGCCTTGGCGTAGGTTTCGATACCGACATCGGGCCTTTGTTGAGCGCTACTTATATCAACCGTCGATTGAATCGCCGGGGCCACTTTTTTAACGCCAATATCGACCTCTCTCCGGTGCTGTCAACGGCTGATGCCGAATACAGCGTACCCCTGGACGATCCGGTCAACGATTTTTTCAGTTTCGGCGGCGGCTTCAAGCGGGAAGATACCGATACCTTTGAATCGCTGTCGGCGAAACTTTCCGCGCGATTAAAACATGTCTTCGACAACGACTGGAAACAGACGCTTTTTATCGACTCCGTCTACGAAGATTTCACCATCGGCGCAACATCCAAGCAAGCGCTTTTATTGGTGCCGGGCGGCAGCTGGTTGCGTTCCGTTTCCGATAGCCCGACGCGGCCTACCCGAGGCCATCGTCTGGAGTTTAATCTGGCCGGAAGTTATAAAAATCCGCTGTCCGATGCCAGTTTTGCGCAAGCTTCCGTAGCCGCCGTCTGGATGCATCCCTTCCCCTGGAAAGGCCGGTTTATCGCCCGAACCGAACAGGGCGCAACGCTGGTCGACCAGTTCGACCGGCTGCCGTCATCGTACCGGTTTTATGCCGGCGGTATGAACAGCATACGCGGTTATGCCTATAAGGAACTGGGTGCGAAAGACGAGCTGGGCAACGTGGTGGGCGGCAAGTTCTTAAGCGTAGTCAGCGCGGAATACGAACACCCTGTACTTGACGACTGGAGCGTGGCGGCATTTATCGACGGCGGTAACGCGTTCAATCCCGGCAATATCGGCATCAAAGCCGGTGCGGGCTTGGGGGTCAGATGGTATTCGCCTATCGGCCCGATCCGGCTGGATTTTGCCATACCCTTGAGTGATGCGGATTCGTCATTTCAAATTCATTTTGCCGCAGGCTCAAGGCTATGAAAAAACGCTTGGCTCTGATCGGCTTGATGCTGGTGTTGATGATACCGGTCGGCCTATTCGGCTTGATGTACAGTTCAACCGGCAGCCGCTGGCTTTTGCAAAGCGTTTTACCGGCGCAAGTCTCGGTTGAAGGTATTGAAGGCCGCTTGCTTGACCGCATCACCTTGACCGGACTGCACTATAAAAGCGATACGGAAACAGTCGCAGTTAACACACTTGTGTTTGCATGGCAGCCTGCCAAGCTGTTCTCCGGCGTCTTAAACATTGTCGATATGACGGCCAGCGATTTAAGCATTAACCTGACTGAGACGACTCAGGCAGAACCCGGCGCATTCGACTTGAATGCCGATTTGCCGCTGCCGCTGCAGATTGGGCTTGAAAACCTGTTGCTGACGAATCTTACCTTTCAGCAAAACGGGCAACTGCAACATCTGGAAAAGCTGCAGTTGTCGGCCTTTACCGAACAGGGCCGTCTTAACATCGTCTCGTTGGTCGTAAATATCAAACCGGCGGCTCTGACGGCACAGGGGCAAATGGGGCTGGGCAAAGGTTTTCCATTGAACTTGACTGCCGATTGGCAGGTTGCAACAGAAGATTACGGTCTGTGGCAAGCGGTGACCACAATCAACGGCAACATCAAGCAACTGGCTTTCGATAACCGGTTGGCATCGCCGTTTAAATTAACCTTGACAGGCCGCCTGGATGATTTGCAGGGCGAACCGAAAGTAAACTTGCGCGGCGATTGGCAAAAACTGAACTGGCCGCCGACAGGCAATGTCCCGCAAGTCAGCAGCGAACAAGGATACGTTGAGTTGACCGGATTGCTCAGCGATTACCGGATTAGCCTAAATGGGGATTTGACCCAGCCGTATTTGCCCAAAGCCCGACTGGCGTTTAACGGCAAAGGCAGCATGGATGCCTTGACCGTTGAAAAACTGGAGCTCAAATCAACAGCCGGGGCATTTCAGGTCGACGGCGATGTTTCATGGAAAGACGCCACGGTTTTCGACCTGAAAGCCGCAGGTCAAAATTTCAACCCCGCGATCCTGATGCCCGAACTGCCCGGCAGCCTGAGCTTTAACGCCCATTTTAAAGGACAACTCGCTGGCAAGGGATTACAACTGGATGCCGATATTAACCGGCTGACCGGCAAGCTAAGAGGCTATCCGGTTAGCGCAAACGGCAAACTGTTTTTGGCTGACGGACTGCTCAAAGTCGATGCCTTCAAGCTGGTTTCCGGGGCGAATAAATTTGCCGTCAACGGCGCCCTGGGACAGGAACAAGCCGCGCTCGATCTACTTATCGATGCCCCTAAGTTGGAATCGTTATGGCCGGATCTCGGCGGCAGTTTGAAAGCAGACGGGCATTTGCAAGGCGCATGGAAAAACCCGTCGGTAAAATTTCAGGCTAGCGGCAGGCATTTGCGCTTTGCCGAACACCGCGCCGAACAGTCGACCATCGACATCGACTATCAAGCCGACGCCAACAAAGTTTCAAAACTGCAACTGTCTGCCAGCGCCATCAAAACCGGCGCAATTCAGATTGAAAAAATGCAGATCGACGGTTTCGGTACATTTGACCAGCATCGCTTTAACGCCGACATCCATTCTTCTTATGGCGAGGCATCAACCGCGCTTACAGGCCGTGTTAAGGGCGATGTATGGCAAGGTGATTTTTTCAAACTGGATGTAAACTCCAGGGATTTCGGACGCTGGCAACTTAGCGACAATATGCTTATCCGCCTTGCCCAAAGCCCAGTCGGCGTCGATGCAACGCTGACGGAAACCTGCCTGACCCAGCAAGCCGCCGCTATTTGCCTGCAGGGACATTATCCTGCCAACGGCAATTTTGCCTTTAAAGCTAAAGCCACAGATCTGCCGACCCGCCTGATTCAGGCCTATTTGCCTGAACAACTCAAGTTAACCGGCCTTATCAATGCCGATGCGGACATACAACAGCAAAAGAGTCTGCTCAGCGGGAATTACCGGCTAACGATGCCCGCTACGACCGTTACCTTAAAGACTGAAAAGGCGAGCACCAACATTGCCTTGGGGGCATCGTCGCTGTCAGGCGAAATTAACGGGGAGATTGTTTCAGCCGACATTAATTTAGACTTGGCCGCCCAGGATTATTTGCGCGCCCGTCTGCAACTGGACACCGGAAAAACCCGGGCGCTATCCGGCCAAGTGACGGCTTCGATCGTTGAATTTGCCCCGCTGAATCCTTTTGTTCCGCAGTTATCGAACATAAAAGGCGCCTTTAAAGCGAATTTAGCGTTGACCGGCAGCCCCGACACACCGGTTGCTAACGGAACCCTACATTTCATCGGGGGCGCTGCCGATCTGACTGGTTTGGGGCTTGAGCTTCGCGAGATCGAACTCCAGGTCCTTGCAGCAGCCGAACGTATTCAGCTCAGCGGCTCGGCAAAATCGGGGCAAGGTTCTATCAAACTCGACGGTATTGCCGACCTGCAAGGTGCGGCCGAGTTAATGCTGAACGGGACGGACTTTGAAGTCGCCAAACTGCCCGAAGCGCAAATAGCCGTTTCGCCGGAATTAACGCTGCTGTTTGCCGACAGGCGAGGCAAAGCGACCGGCAAACTGAAAATCCCCAAAGCCGTTTTTCAGCTAAAGGACATCCCTGAAAATGCGGTAAAAGTCAGTCCCGATGAAGTGGTTCTCGGCGAACAAAAAGCCGAAAAACCGACAGCGGAAGCGATCAATATTGATGCCGATATTGAAGTTGAGCTCGGCAAGCAGATTAGCTTTTCGGGACAAGGTCTGCAAACCAAGCTCTCCGGCAAATTGAAGATCGTCAAAGCCGGAGAAAAAATCGCCATGTACGGCGTGGTCGACATGGACAAAGCCCGTTATAAAAGCTACGGGCAGGAACTGACCGTGCGCAAAGGGCGCTTCTTGTTTAACGGCCCGGTCGATAAACCCTGGCTGGATTTAGAAGCCGTACGCGTGTCGAAAAGCCAGGACGTTACCGCCATTCTCAGCCTTGCCGGCCCGCTGGAAGCGCCGCAAACGCGTATCTATTCGGAACCCGCCTTGCCGGAAGCCGAAGCGCTGGCCTATTTAGTGACTGGCAGGGCGTTAAACCAAGTGAGCAAATCGGAAGGCAATATGGTTGCCAGCGCTGCGTTATCCTACGGATCCGGTCAGGTATCCTGGATTGCCGACAAACTGGGCGTTGACGAATTTGAAATTAAAGAAGGAAAAACGCTGCAGGATACACTGGCTACTGTAGGCCAATACCTGACACCGGATTTCTATGTCGGCGCCAAAGTTGGCCTGTTCAATAAACAAGCCGTATTGGTGTTAAAACGCAAACTGACCAAAAGCCTGAATGTTGAAACGCAGACCGGCACATCGCAAAGAATAAAGCTTAACTATGAGTTTGATAAGGATTAAGAAATGAAATCTACCTATCTTGAACACCCGATAAATTGGCTGCTCGCCTATTGCGCAAAGAATCTAAAACCCCTACGTATTACTTCTATTCGATTCAAAAACCGTCTTTTTCGATGCTGTGCCGAATTTATTTTGCCTAGGATGCTGCTGACCTAAGAGCGTGTTTTAAAAGTCCGGTCGAAAACCGGGGCTATCTGGTTCCGGCAAGTAAACGCAACAGATTTGTATCTTTGTCACGCAGAGCGTAAGAAGTTGTGGGGGCGACTTTAGTCGCCCAGTG
>JAURVK010000045.1 GCA_030655535.1 Methylobacter sp.
GCCCTTGGCTAACAATGGACTTGTGTTGTCTAAAAGGGGGCTTTCCACTTAAGACGGGACAAATCGGAGTACAGGCTTTGCCTGTTTGCAAGCAGAGCTTGCACTCCGCATGGCGTAGGCCATTCACACTGTCCCGCTTTGCATGGGAAGCCTAAAATTGTACGGTTTTACAGTAAGACAAGAGTAAAGTTGATTAGGAAGCCTTGTTTGATGTTCGCCAGCTTCATATTTTATGAACTTCAATGACGCAACCAATCACCTTATTCGACAAATCACTCAATTCTCTTCCCTTCATTATCTTCATGCCCTTCATGGTAATAAAAATTAAGTTATAAACATTGTACTGCTTCAGCACCCAATTGGACTTGGCTTAAGTACATGATTGTTTTTTCATAGATTCACTGTAGCACATCCCTGTGACCTGGATCCCGGCATTCCCTGCCGGGATGACGAAAATACAATTTGTGCGATACCTCAGAGTCTCGCTCTAATAATCCAACAGTTTAATCCTATGCGCTCCCTGCAGCCTTTTGCCGATAACCATCCATCCGGTTGAAGTTCAAATAACGATAGGTATCTTCGGCGGTTTCGTTAATCTGGCCGACATAGTGCATATACTCGTCAAAACTCGGAATCTTGCCCATAATCGAACATACTGCCGCCAGTTCGGCCGATGACAGATACACATTAGCGCCATCGCCCAGACGGTTGGGGAAGTTCCGCGTCGAGGTGGACACTACGGTAGCGTTTTCGGCGACCCGCGCCTGATTACCCATGCATAACGAACAGCCCGGCATTTCGGTACGCGCACCGGCTTTGCCGAAGGTGTGGTAATAGCCTTCTTCGGTTAACTGGGTTTGATCCATTTTTGTCGGCGGGGCAACCCACAACTGGGTCGGCAATTCGCCTTGGTGTTTTTTCAGCAATTTACCGGCGGCGCGGAAATGACCGATATTGGTCATGCAGGAACCCAAAAATACTTCGTCGATTTTAGTTCCGGCGACAGCGGACAGGGTTTTTACGTCATCCGGGTCGTTCGGGCAGGCCAGCAACGGTTCCTTGATTTGACTCATATCGATGTCGATGATTTCAAAGTATTCCGCGTCGGCATCAGGCGTCAACAATACCGGATTCGCCAGCCATTCTTCCATGGCTTTTATCCGGCGTTCGATAGTGCGCACATCGCCGTAACCCTCGCTAATCATCCATTTGAGCAAGGTGATATTGGAGTTCAAATACTCGCGAATCGGCGCTTCATTCAGGCGCACCGTGCAACCGCCGGCAGAACGCTCGGCCGACGCATCGGACAATTCGAAAGCCTGCTCCACTTTTAGATCCGGCAAGCCTTCGATTTCCAGGATGCGGCCTGAAAATACATTCTTCTTACCCTGTTTTTCGACCGTCAGCAAACCGCGCTGTATCGCCACGTAAGGAATCGCGTTGACCAGATCGCGCAGAGTAATGCCCGGCTGCATTTCTCCTTTAAACCGAACCAGCACCGATTCCGGCATATCCAGCGGCATCACGCCGGTTGCTGCGGCAAACGCAACCAGCCCGGAACCGGCGGGAAATGAAATGCCGATAGGGAAGCGGGTATGCGAGTCGCCGCCGGTGCCGACCGTATCCGGTAATAACATCCGGTTCAGCCAGGAATGGATAATACCGTCGCCGGGACGGAGCGACACGCCGCCGCGATTCATGATGAAATCCGGCAGCGTGTGCTGCATGGTGACATCAATCGGCTTAGGGTAAGCCGCCGTATGGCAGAAAGATTGCAGCACCAGGTCGGCGGAAAAACCCAGGCAGGCCAGGTCTTTCAATTCGTCGCGAGTCATAGGGCCGGTGGTGTCCTGCGAACCCACGGTAGTCATGCGCGGTTCGCAATAGGTATTGGGACGAACGCCCGCAACGCCGCAGGCTTTGCCGACCATTTTTTGCGCCAGGGTAAAGCCCTTGCCGCTGTCTTTGGCGTTGACCGGACGGCAAAAAACCGTGGAGGCAGAAAGCCCCAGAGCCTTGCGGGCACGGTCAGTCAAACCTCGGCCGATAATTAACGGAATACGGCCGCCGGCGCGCACTTCGTCCAGAATGACCTCGGTTTTCAGTTCGAATTGACAGATCAGTTCGCCATTGTCATGGCGTTTAACGTCGCCTGCATACGGATAAATATCGATCACATCGCCCATCGCCATGTGGGTCACATCGCATTCAAAAGGCAATGCGCCTGAGTCTTCCATGGTGTTGAAGAATATCGGCGCGATTTTGCCGCCGATACAAACCCCGCCTTCGCGTTTGTTCGGAATGTACGGAATATCATTGCCCATGAACCATAACACCGAATTGGTCGCCGACTTGCGCGAAGAGCCGGTGCCGACCACGTCGCCGACATAAGCGACAGGGAAGCCTTTTTGCTTGAGTTCGTTAATTTGCTGTTCGGCGTTGGCGATGCCCTCGCGCGGCATTTTCAGCATCGCTTTGGCATGTAGCGGAATATCGGGTCTGGACCAGGCATCGGGCGCGGGTGACAGATCGTCGGTATTGGTTTCGCCGGTTACCTTGAACACGGTGACCGTGAGCTTTTCAGGCACTTTGGGCTTGCTGGTAAACCATTCTGCTTCCGCCCAGGAATTAAGCACCTGCTTGGCGAACGCGTTGCCGGCATCGGCTTTTTCCTGCACATCGTGGAAAGCGTCGAATATCAGCAAGGTATGAGACAGCGCCTTAGCGGCAATCGGAGCCAGCGTGTCGTTGTCCAGTAATTCGATTAACGGTGCGATGTTATAACCGCCCAGCATGGTGCCTAGCAGTTCGGTGGCGCGCGCCGCATTTAGAATCGGCGAGCTGACTTCGCCTTTGGCGATAGCCGCCAGAAACCCAGCCTTGACATAAGCCGCCTCGTCAACACCGGCAGGAACGCGGTTAGCCAGCAGGTCGAGGATGAACTCTTCTTCACCTGCGGGCGGTTGTTTAATCAGCTCAACCAAAGCTACGACCTGTTCGACATCCAGCGGCTTGGGGACGATGCCAACGGCTGCGCGTTCTGCTACGTGTTTACGGTATTGTTCTAGCATGGGGAATTCCTGGGGAAAGGTTTAAAACGGGATTAGACAATGCCTAGGAACACCGCGAGTGTCCTATTAATGGCCAACATGTCTTCTTCGGCGATGCGTCCAAACACAGCGCCGATTTTTTCTCGGGGTACGGTTTGTACTTTATCCACCATAACTTCAGACGCTTTTTGTAGTCCATTGCTTTCACTGGGTTTAATCGGAATCCGGAATAGTGGCGTACCACGAAGATCGCTTGTTACCGGAAGGATGGTCACGGACGGATGTTCTGAAAACAGGTCGGACTGGATGACCAATGCGGGTCGTGGCTTGCCATAAGTGCCTTGCAAGGCAATCGTGATCAGATCGCCGCGCCTCGGCAACTGCTCCATGCGTTGCTCTACCTCCTGCATAACCTACACGGACGTGGGGAATGCAGATTTTGCATGGAGCAAAAATCTGTCAGTGGAGTCGTCATTCCCATCCCGTAGTGTCAGCCGAAGCTTCTAGCCAATTCAAGGTGTCGGTTTCTTGTGAGTCGCCGAGTAGTGCAAGTGATTGGCGGCGACATTCATTGGCAAAGTCGCTACTTCGCGTATCGGGCACCCAAATCTGCACAGGGCGTAGCCCAGAAGCTCGTAATCTGGCACGATGTTTTTGCACACGCGTTGCAACATTTAAGCGCATAAATTTCTCCTAATAAGTTACATGTAACATTCTAATGCAATATCACTCGCATCTCAATAGCCTAAGCGTCCGGAGACTGATGTTATCATTGTGGGAGCGATGCCCTCATCGCGATGAGGGCATCGCTCCCACAATGATAACATCAGTCTCCGGACGCTTAGGCTATTGAGATGCGAGTGATA
>JAURVK010000049.1 GCA_030655535.1 Methylobacter sp.
CGCGCATTGAGCAATTTTTTTTGATCGGCGAGGTCGGTTTCTGCCATTACTGAATGTGCAGCCAAAAGCAGCGTGCTGAAAAAAATCAAAGTCAGCTTTTGGATGAATTGTTTTTTTAATGCTGGCATATAAGTTCCTCTATTGATAATTCGGGTGGCTGGTTTGGGAAATTGGCTTTACGGATAACTACAAATCTTGTAGCAGATTGCTTAACCGCGCAAACTCAGCCAGCGTGATACTTTCGGCTCTCAGTGTCGGATCAATCCCCAAGGCGACAATCTCTTCCTCATCAATCAGTTTTTTCAGCGAATTACGTAGCGTTTTACGCCGCTGCGAAAACGCCTGGGTGACTACCCGGTTGAGCTTGCTTATATCATTAACCGCAACCGGCGGCTGTTGATGCGGCACCAGTCTGACGATAGCCGACGTTACCTGCGGCATCGGGTCGAAGCTTTCAGGCGGCACATAAAATAACAACTCAGCCAAGCAATAATATTGCATCATGACGCTAAGCCTGCCGTATTTTTTGCTGCCCGGAGATGCGCAAATCCTGTCAACCACTTCCTTTTGCAGCATGAAATGCATGTCTTCAATACAATAAGCGTTATCCAGCAAATGGAACATCAACGGCGTTGAAATGTTATAAGGCAAGTTGCCGATGATGCGCAGTTTTTTGCCCTCATCCGCCAGCGCCGAAAAATCGAACTTTAACGCATCGGCACTGTGAATCTGCAGCTTAGGATAGTGCTTGAATTTCTCCCTCAGCAAAACCACCAGATCCCGGTCAAGCTCAACCACATCCAGGCGCACTTTTTCGTTCAACAAAGGCTCGGTCAATGCGCCCTGCCCCGGCCCTATTTCAACCCAATGTTGATCCGGCATAGCCTGGATGCTGGAGATAATATTGTAAATAATATTGTGGTCATGAAGAAAATTCTGACCGAAGCGCTTGCGCGGAGTATGTGCCATTCTATTTATTTATTGCGTAATCATTGTTAATGCGGTTTGCAATGCAAACTGTAGGCTGCCTAAATCGGCCTTGCCGCTACCGGCGAGATCCAGCGCCGTGCCGTGGTCAACCGAAGTGCGGATAACCGGTAGCCCCAGCGTAATATTGACAGCCCTCCCGAATCCGATGTATTTGAGCACCGGCAAACCCTGATCGTGATACATCGCCAATACCGCATCCGCTGTAGACAGGTACTTGTCGGTGAACAACGTGTCAGCCGGTAACGGCCCTTGCAGATTCAAACCCTGCTTGCGAAAGCTGTCGAGCACCGGCTCGATAATGTCGATTTCTTCCCGGCCCAGATGACCGTTTTCACCGGCATGCGGATTAAGCCCGCACACCAGTATTTTAGGGGAATCTATGCCGAAACGTGTTCTCAGCTCGTGATCCAGTATTCGAATAACCGTCCGTAACCGGGTATGAGTAATGGCTGAACTGACTTCCGACAGCGGCAGATGCGTAGTCGCCAACGCCACCCGCAAGCCCGGCGTTGCCAGCATCATCACCGGATGTCCGCCGGTAATGTCGGCAATAAATTCGGTATGCCCGCTAAAAGGCAGACCCGCATCGTTGATAACACCTTTGTGGACTGGGCCGGTGACCATCGCATCGAAAACCGCATCCATGCAGCCTTTGGTTGCTTTGGTGATGGTTTTCAACACATAGCGGCTATTGGCCGGATTCAATTGTCCGCACTGAACCGGTATTGCCGGTTCCACCGGCAATACCGTCAAGCATCCGGCAGTCTGGGCGGTGGCGGGCAAAGAGCCGTCAAAGTCTTTTATCTGTAGCGGCAAATCTAACTGTGCGGCGCGCTCTGCCAATAATGTCGGACTGGCTATCACGACGATTTCGCAGGGTAAATCCTGCTGTGCCAGCTGAATACAAAGGTCGGGGCCTATGCCGGCTGGTTCTCCGGGAGTTAATGCGATACGCGGTACGGGTAGCCTGATGGTCATCTGAAAGCTAAGATCAAAAACAGTGATTTTACAGCATAACTACCGGGGTGATTTCAAAAAAACGCTAATTTCGACGATAAAGCCATAAATAGCCTGCCCAAGGAGGCCCATCAGTTACGCTCGATGAAAAAAAAACTTACCAGAAATTTGCGCTGAATTGTTTCTTGATCGGCAGTGAAATCATGCCTGGAGATGGCGGAGCGGACGGGGCTCGAACCCGCGACCACCGGCGTGACAGGCCGGTATTCTAACCAACTGAACTACCGCTCCGCAGTTCGAGCGGCGTATTCTATAAGATTACGCGCATCCGTCAAGCGTATTCTAGGAAAACGCTGATTAAATCCTTCGCTAGGCTCAGGATGAACGGTAAGTTGTTGATTCCGTCCGTGGTGAGCGTGTCGAACCATGAACGAAAGCGATTTGTTCAGCGCCTCCTCAACAGAACTTAAGAGTCACTGCGTAATTGCGTCATCAGATCTTCAGCTAAGCCTTTTATTTCGCCGTGGCTAATAATGACCAGTCGCCCAATGCCATCATCAGAAGCTCTTACCGGCAGCCGCGTTGCAGGATAAAGCCTTCCGGCCGACCCTTGCACCAGTAAGGGTCGGCTTTGCTCAGGCATGTAAACCATGCCTTTTAAGCGGACCAGCTGTTTAGGATAGTGCGAGACCAGGTATTCCAGCGCTTTTTGTAACCGTTCCCACGGTAGCGGATGCTCAAGTTGCAAGGTGATGCTGCTAAAACCGTGATCGGGTAAATCGGGCCGTTCAGTATCGCGCAGTCGCCGGAATTTCTGGGGTACGTTCAGCAGTACATTGGGATCAAGCGCACCTTGCACAGCAGTCAGCCGGGTTGCAGCGGGGGCTAATTGATCCAGTCGCGCACTCATTCGTCCGATTTGTTGAGTTGTTGCCAAGTCGGTTTGCGTCATTACCACCGTGTCTGCCCAGGCGATTTGCGCTTGAACTTCAGGAAAATAGTCAAAATGATCTTCATCCATAACCGCTGAAACGGTAGTAATAACGCCTTGCAAGCTATATCGCTGGGCTATCCATTTTTCCCTTAACAAAATATCCAGCACCGGTTCGGGATTGGCAACGCCGCTGGTTTCGATGATCACCCGCTCGAACGGTTTATCGCCAGGGATGGTGTGTATGCCATCAGCCAGTCGGGAACTGGCACGGCGATTCCCGGAATCCCAGGCCATGCGCAGATTTTTGAGTAACGGCGTTAATGAACCTATCACCTGACAGCACAAGCAACCGCCAACCAAGGTTGATAACGGTACTTTATGCTCGCGCAGTAATTGCCGGTCTATAGGCGTTGCGCCGAATTCATTGATGATGACAGCAGATTTTGGCGCATGGCTCAATAAACGATTCAGCAACGTGGTTTTGCCGCTGCCCAGAAAACCGCTGATGATGAATACGGGTATGCGTTCAATGGCTTTAGCTGATGGTGATAAGTTGTAAGGGTTCATGGTTTATTTATAGGGGTTGTTCCAGGCCCGCGTCTGGCGCATGATAAGCCTGTCCGCACTCATGGCTGACAAAACGCTCGCTATCGGCTTGATTGAAACCGACGTCACCCACGGCAAAATTATCCAGACTCAGATTATAAAAGCGGTCGTAATAGGCTTGAATGTCGCGTTTGATGTGCGGATGAAACTGCGCCTGTATCGTTTGTGTGCTGCCATTGCGGCGTTGTTGTACGACACCCTTCTTGACGACCAGTTCGCCGTTCTTGAACAGCAAATCAACCTCAGTAAACATGGCTTCCTTGTCGGCTTGCTCGCTGTAGACGGCAATATCGGCAATCGCGCCGGGCATTAAATGCCCGCGATCATGCAGCCCCAATAGTCGCGCGGCGGCGGTGCGGGTCATGGTGGCGATTTCGTACAGGGTAAATTGTTTTTTCAAGTCTTTTAACAAGCTCATGGCCACCGCTTCCTGGTTTAGCCCGGCCATACATTCCAGACGAAAATCAACATCCATCAACAGGCGGATCAAATACGGATAGCGCGTAAACGGCCCGCCATTGGGATGATCGGTGGTAAAAAACAAGCGCCACGGGTCTTCGGCCAATAAGAAAATTTCCAGACCGATCAGCCATTGCAGACTATTCACAAAACTTTTTTCCTGATAACGGTACGGAACAACGCCGCCGCTACCTTCGCATTCGGCATCCCAGACCACCCATTTGTTGGGCGAGGCATCATGACGGCGGCTGTACTGGGCAATCACGTCGCCGGAAATGGTCACGGTCTGGCCAAAAATCACCTGGCCGACATCCATGGTGATGTTGCGATGTTTGTTAAAGCCGTCAATCAATTTCGCCGCCGCCGATGAAAAGCCTCGGACGCCTTCCGCTCCATAACCATAAAACTGAATATGCGCCAGGTGCATGGGTAAGCCTTGCGCGGCTTCCATGGTGGCGATAGCGGTATCGACATTGCCGGGAATGCCCAGGTTATTGCAATGCACATGCACCGGATGCGGCAGTTGAATCTCGCAAGCTGCGCGTTGCAGCGTTTGCAAAATGTGCCGGGAACTGACGCCATAATCCGGCACTACATCATCCAGATCGAAACTGCGCGCATTCGATTTGAAGGCATTGGCGCCTCCGGCATTAATCACCTTTAAACCGAGACAGCGGGTCGCATGTAAGGTCCAGGCCACATAATCGTTGATCTGGTTTTGGCAGGCGTTAGCGCGCATTAGCCGCAGTAAAAAATCATCGTTACCGAGAATTGCCAGACCTGCGGTGTCAATAATCGGAATATCCGCCATTTGTAAATGCGCATCCAGGGCATTGGCGGGCAATACCGCAGGCTCAACCACAGTGGTGTAACCCATCTGCGCGTAACGATAGCCGATTTCCGTGGTTGACCAACGCGCGGTACTGAAGGCATGACCTAATTTTCGCGCCATAAAGTTGCGGTGTTGTTCAGGTAACAACAAACGCGCGGTATTGACGTTGCCACCGGCAATGTGACTATGAATATCGATCGCGCCCGCCATAACGACTTTGCCGGAGACATTATAATCAGCCGTAATCGTTTCGCCTGAATCGGGCGCGGATATAATCACACCATCGCGTATAAACAGATCCTGAACCGCGCCATTCAAACCTTGGGCGGGATCGAAAATCCGCCCGCCTGTTAAGCGCGTTAGCATGTCAGTACCCTGCAACTGTCTAAAGCCTCATGGATGGCTTGCTTGGGCAGGTTGCGCCCGATAAAGATCAACACCGGCTGACGGACTTCATCGATTTGGTAACATTCATTTTCGATGACGGCAATGCGCTGGCCGTGTTCTTCGGACAGGATACGCTTTAACAGCGTGGTTTTTCCTGCGCCTAAAAAACCGGTCAAAATGTTGACGGGCACAGGTGTGGAGCGGTTAGTATCAGGCATGGTTTTATCCTATCGGTTATAAAAAAATGAAGTCTGCGTAACAAACTTAGCCAAAATCGAGCGTTAACAATAACCGGCGTGGCGCGTTTGCTGGTAATTGTGGCGAGCGATGTACGGCGCCATGCTGTTCATTACCTTCCCAATAACTGCCTTTAAGTAAACCAAGCGCATAAGCCGGCATGGTTTGGATGGCTTCCGTATCCAAAATCAGACCCGAGAGCTCGTCGCTTAAACCGCCGGAACCGTTGCCCAATTTACGCCGGTCGACATAAGCATCTTCCAGCCACTCGGTGCCGACGCCTCCGTAGGTGCAAACCATGCGGCAGGTCACCGAGTCGGCATGAAATTTTGGGCACATGGCATGATCCAAGGTATGCAAACGCAAACCGACCCGCTTCAACCCGAATAAATCGCAATAAAGCGCCGTTAAACCGGCCACGTCTTTGCAAAATGCGCGATAACCCGGTAAATGCCCTGTTTGAGGCAGCAAGCTAAAGAAATCGAACGATGCAAAATCGATGCTTTCCACAAAACTGATTTGATTTTGGAGTCTTAACAAATGCCCGACAAAGCTTTTCAGCTCATTATCAACTTGACGCTCTACCACGCAAATATTGATGGCGGATTGATAAATCCGGGCTAAATCGGCCAAGTTATCAGACAGGTAAGCTTGAGAATAAAGTGGGGGTGTTAATTGTTGTGCGGCGACAACCATGTTTGGCCTCATTGACTGAATAAAAAATGTTCCAGAATAATAATCGACTGCATAAAGCCGATACCGAATGCAAAAATATAAGGAATAATGCGCTTAAGACGTTCCGGCTCAATCCACAACGCAAATAAGCCGGTCAACGACATCAGGCTAACGAAAAAACTAGCGCCGATAGCCCGCCGCAACCATTTCACAAGGAAAGATTCATTATTATTCAGCGCTCAGCGTTTTAACGCGTCCCGTAAATAAAGCCGGCAATCGCATTGGGCAGCAGGTGCATTACCGCATCGGCTAATAACACGACTAGCGCTAAAACCAATAAGTTTGAAACAATACGTTTTAAACGTTTGTTCTCAAGCCGGAGCGATAACCCGCCCAAGCTACACACAAGAACCGCTCCAAGCACATGGACAGTGCGTTCAAGAGTGTTCATCAACAAGCCATGCAGGGAAGTTATCCCGGTAGGTTTCCCAAACTTCTTTGCCGGCAGATAACTCATCATCACTCAGCAAACACTGATCCAATTCCCGGCGTGCTTTATCAACATTGATATTTTGGCCGATAAAGACCAGCTCCTGCCGACAGTCGCCGAACGGCGCTTGCCAATTGGCGCGAATATCCGACGCATGCTCTTCCGGCCATTCCGATTCAGGCACCGACGCCCACCAACGGCCGGCGCAGCCATGTTGCATGGTGCCGCCCGCTTGCGACCAGTTACCTACCCAGTCAGGCCGCGAGGCCAACCAGAAAAAACCTTTGGAACGCAGCAAGGTGCCGTTGTTCCAATCGTCACGATGCAAATAATCGTAAAAACGTTCAGGATGAAACGGCTTGCGGGCGGCGTAAACAAAACTGGCAATGCCGTATTCTTCGGTTTCCGGGGTGTGGCTGCCGCGCATTTCTTGCAGCCAACCGGGCGCTTGCTCGGCTTGTTCAAAATTGAATCGTCCGGTGTTTATGATTTTCTGTAGAGGCGCCTGCCCCATCACCATCGGGATAATTTCGGCATCGCGATTTAAGGAGTTAAGAATGGCCGTTAAATTCGCCAGCTCATCACTGCACACCAAATCGGCTTTAGAAATCAGAATCACGTTGCTGAACTCAACTTGCTCGACCAGTAAATCGGCGATGTTGCGTTCATCATCAATGCCCAGCTCGGCATTGATGTCTTTCAAGGATTGCGCTTCGAGGTAATCGCGCATGAAGTTGACCGCATCGACCACCGTCACCATGGCGTCCAGTTTGGAAATATCCGACAAACTGATGCCGTCTTCATCCCTAAAGGTAAATGTCTCGGCAATCGGCATGGGTTCTGCGATACCGGTCGATTCAATCACCAAATAATCGAACCGGCCTTCTTTGGCCAACTTTCCGACTTCCACCAGCAAGTCTTCGCGCAACGTGCAGCATATGCAGCCATTGCTCATTTCAACGAGTTTTTGTTCGGATCGATTAAGGGTAACTTCGTTTTTAACGAGCGCGGCATCAATGTTGATTTCGCTCATGTCATTGACGATCACGGCTATTTTTAAGCCCTCGCGGTTGGCGAGAATGTGATTGAGCAGCGTGGTTTTGCCTGCGCCTAAAAAACCCGACAGAACGGTGACTGGTAGTTGTTTGGTTTGCATATTGTGTGTGTTAAAGAAGATTGATCGTTTTATGATGTTATAACATAACATTCTATATCAAGTAACGTGCATGAAATAAAATTACCCATGAAATGTTGTGTAGCGTGTATGGGGGCGGATTTATCCGCCCAGGGCGAATGACAAATCTGCCTGGAGCAGATTTGCATTTACCCGAAGGGTGGCATGGCAGAGATAGCCATGCATGAATTCGCCCCTACAAATACTCAAGTTTTTCTTGGCTCTCTACAAAGTGACTGCTCTATTACAGCGTTTTCAAATTCAGTTAATTGCTAAAATAACCACTATGCCTATTGAAACTATGGTGTGACGGGAGTGCAAGCTTCGCCTAAAGCGCCTACTTTTGGTGCTTGCCAATGCAGGCGAAGCCTGCATTCCAGCGACAATGTTGTTTTATTACTTAATGGTGACATAGCCTTTTAATAGTTACTACTCCCATTACACTCAAAAACCGTTCAAGTTAAGTAGGATGTGCTGAACGCAGTGAAGCGCATCAATCGCGAACGATGCGACTCCTTACGTCAGCAGCATCCTATGCAAAAATAAATTCGGCACAGCATCGAAAAAGACG